>BTUC01000253.1:0-10502 GCA_045863575.1 Phycisphaerae bacterium | reverse complement strand
GCTGCCCGTGGAGTCCGGCAGCGACGCCGCGAGATAATACCACGAAGCCAACAACAGGCCCAGTCCCGCCTCAGAACCGACGCCGACGCAGAACCAGCATTCCGCCCAAGGCTACGAGCGCCAGTGAGGCCGGCTCCGGAATCGGGGCGAAGTCCACGCCGCGGAAGATGGTGCCGGCCGGTGCCGTCTGGAGCACGCTGAACGCAGAATTAGCCCCCGTGTCCGTGATGGCGACAAGTTGGTTATCCCCGCTGTCCTTTCCGGTGATCCCGTAGAGGACAACCTGGCCGTTATCCACCACGCCGGTCAGGCCCCGCAGCGCCTGCACGCCCTCTTCCAGGCCTGCGCGCATGATGTAGTCGAAGTTCCAGTTGGTGCCGTCGAACGTGTACTTGGCCAGGCCGCCGCCAATCGTGTTGCCGGCGCCCACATAGCCATCATCGGTCAGGTACAGCGTGTCCATGCCGGCCACGTTGGGATTCAGATCGAACATGTGGAAGTCGTACGGGCTGCCGTCGCTGTCTGGGGCAAAGTCGAAGCCCGGAATCACCGTGTGAGGGTTGGAGTTCCCCGTCGTTGGTGTGCCCGTTCCCACCTGGACCACGCCTTTTTCACCGGAATTACTGGAGTGATAGAGCTGACCGTCGAAGATATTGGCCACACGAGTGTTCTTCGTTCGGCTGGTGGAATGGAGGCGCTGCGAGGTAGTCGCGCCGTAGGCTACGTAGCGGGTGACGGCGGCGGAACTGGAGCCCGCATTACCCGTCGTCCAGAAATTCAAGCCATCGGTCGAAGCCACGCTGCGGAAGGCGCCGGCGCTGAAACCGTAGGCGTCACCGAAAGCCGTGCTGGTGTCCACACTCCCGTTGACGCCGATGCGGCCGATGACCCGGTTGATCTGTGCCGGGTCAGTCTCGGCCACGCCTGCGGTGCCCACCGCCGCATCATAGCCGCCGATGGTGAGGAAACGGCCATCGGTGGACCGCGTCAGGTGTCCTTCGCGGAACCCCGCCGAACTGATGGTGAGCGCCCGATTCTGTCCGGACGCCACGGTCGGTAACGGAATACTCTGCACTGCGGGAGAACCAGGGGTCAGGTCGAACTCCAGCAGCGTTACCTGGCCAGCCGAGTCATCGGAACTCAACCCGACGCCGGGATTTCCTTGTGAGACCTGGGAGACGACCAGATTGCCGGGAGCAAAATTCGCCCCCAGCGAAGCGAGGGGCATGGCCAGCAGCCCAGCAGCGACACCTACGATTTGCGAAAGTCTCATTCCTTCTCCTCCCAAAGAAAAGCGGATGTGTAGTTTCCTCACCAGAGCAGGGTGTGCCCCTGGTCCGAGAGACGGATGGGTTTTCATCAATGACCTACAGTTTCCCAAAACTAACTATAGTTTACCGAGGCCCATATCCCTGTCAAGGAAAAAAAGCCTCTGTCCACGCAAGTCTCTGGGGTTGGGTAGAAACAGTGGAAATATTTTATTTGCAGCAGGTTACGTGGTTGAATGGGCTGCTTCCGCAGGCACGTCCGCGAGCGCCGGCGTCCATTTCGTCAGTCCTTCGAGCTGCGGACGTCTGGGCGGCGCAAAGAGCAGGCTCCCCAGGTAGCCGACCATGAAGGTGGCCGCTGTAGCCAGCCCTCCATAGTAGAAATCAGACACCTGCCCCAGCCATTCCGCCCAACTCCACGACTCGGCTGACAGCGCACCTCGGGCGGCCAACCAGGCCACGATTCGTGGTGCCAGGGGCAGTGAAATGGTGAGAAGGAACCCCGTGGCCGCGCCGATCAACGTACCCTCGGCATTGGCTCGAAGGGTCACGATGCCCAGCAGGAATACGCCCAAAAGCACGCCTGCAAACGGATACATGACGATGTTGAGAATCTGCAAAATGTTGTTGTTGGTGCCGAGCGTACGGACCCACAGCGCCGCGGCCGTGACCGTGACCCCCCAAACAAGAATGAGTATGCGCGCCAGACGCACCGCCTGCCGGCCCGTGAGCGGGTGTTGTCGCCAGCGCTGGATGAAATCGACCTGCACGGAGGCGGATGTCGCGGCCATGCCCGAGGCGAGACTGTCCAGGACGGCCGAAAGGATCGCCGCCACGACCACGCCGCGGATCCCGACCGGCAAAACATGTCCAACGAAAACGGCCAAGGCATCGTCCGGCCGGGTCATGTGGGCGGCGGCCTCGGGATGCTTGCTGTAGTAGACAAACATGATCAAGCCCAGCAGCGGGAACATGATGCTCAGGGGCTTGAGGCATAAGCCGTTTCGCCAGAGTGAGCGCTTCGCCTCGCGTTCGCTGCGGGCCGTGAGGTAAGTCTGCAACAGCATCTGGTCGGCGCCCGTACTGGAGAGCATGCTGATAAAGCCGCTGAGGAGGACGACGAAGAGGCTCGCGTCATCGGTCAGGCTGAAGACCGGCGGTGGACTGAGCTTGCCGGCGTCGAAAGCCGTATCCGCCACTTCCCCGATTCCGCCGGAGTACACGACAGCCAGGACGGCCATGACCACCACGCCGCCCATCAGCACGAAAAACTGAAAGACATCATTCCAGATGACGGCGTGCATGCCACCCACGAAGCAATAGATCATGCCCAGGCTGCCCACCACGAGGATCGCCCAGACCTGGCCGTCGTCAAATCCCTCGCCGCCTGTCCACCCGAACATCATGGCGATGACCAGGCCGGTCGCGTAGAGCATGGTAGACATCCACATGATGCGCGACGCCAGGAAGAACACCGCTGCGAAAGCGCGGACGGGATAGTTGAAGCGTTTTTCGAGGTACTCGTAGGCGGTGGTGATGCGCAGCCGGAAAAACAGCGCCGGATAGAGCCAGACGACCAGAGGCACGGCCAGAACAATGCCGGCGACGTGCAGACCGATCCACAGCGTGCCATTGGGACGGTTCAGCCAGCCGGTCATGCCGATGAAGGTGTTGGTGCTGAACAGGGCCATGTACATGGCGATGGCCACCGGCCAGCGGCTCATCGAACGGCCGGCCAGGAACACGTCGTCCTGCCCCTTGAGTTTCCGGGAGTGATAAACCGCGATTGCGATCAGCACCACCCCGTAAGCGGCGATGGTGAACCGGTCGATGGCGCCGATGCCGACGTGCATGAAACCTCCCACGCTCTCGCTGTGCCGGCCGTTACGCCTGGCCCGCCGACGCGGCGCTACTCATGCTCGAGCAGCACAATATCTGTCCATTCGAGCGGCAACGTGATGCGTGTACCGCCTGGAAGGCTCTCGATCTGCACGCTCACCCCTTCGCAGCTCACCGCGCGGCGAATCGCGGCAGGCCAATTCAGATCGACGGTGAGCGTGCCCAGCGGTTTGTATGTATAGTTGACCAGTACGAGCGCGGACGTCCTCGGCCCGGCCAGCAGGCCGGTTTCTACCACCGGTTCAGAGGCACGTGCGACGGGTACGACTCCGGCCCGGTCGAGCGCATGGCGAATGATCTCGCGAGGTTCCATCGGCCATTTTTCCTCCAGCGTACGCGGCTGGAAGCCGGCACCGTGTCCGTACGCCAGCATGGGCAGAAACCCCACCCCCATCACCTGCCCACGGCCATGCTGCACCAGTCGTCCCGCCGGGGCGCCATCTTCAAAGGTGGCAATGGAAGCGACATCGTTGGCAGACAACCGCTGACGCCAGCCGAGGACCGGCAGCTTGAATGGATTTGAAGTGACGGCCACGCGCACGCTGCTCAAGGGTTTGGCCTCGGGCAGATCGACGCGCTCGTTAAAGCGGTGGGGTTCGGGATCCTGCTCGAGCACGGCCGCGGCGTTCTCCGGCCACACCTCGCGGGCGAAATCCGGCACGTACGGTTCGGCCACCTCGTCGCGCGTGCAGGCTCCCGCGGACAGATAAACCACGCCACCCGCTCGGACCCACCGATCGATGGCCGCCGAGGCCTTTCGCGAGACACACGGGTCAACCACGTAGAGAAGTCGATACTTCTCGAGCTTCCCCGCCGCGATGTCTTCTTCACGCATGAAGTCGGGTTGAACGCCCAGGTGCCGCAGTGCATGCCACAGCAGGCGCTTCTCGACGAATGCGGCCGGTTGGTCCGGGTACCAGATATCCTGGCTGACCGAGTACAGGATGGCGACCGGATCGGTCACCGGCCGGGCATCCATCAGCACGTCTTCCGCCTGATGGAGGGCTCGTGTGGTCGCAGCAATACCCTCATACTCGCTGCGCAGATCCGACCAGTAATTCTCGGTGCCGATGTAGGTGGGCCCGAATGTCCAGAAGTAAAAGGCCTTGGCGCCCTGCGCCAGGCTCGAATAAGCCTTCAACCGTAGATAGCGGTCATCACTGGGGGTGATGAGCCCCAGCAGTTTCATCGGCCGGTCCCCGATTGCCGAACGCAGGATGGCGTTGAGATAGGCAAACGATTGCGCGCCGGTCCAGGTGTTGCCCGGGCCGTACATGTGGTTAAGCCCCAGCCAATCTTCCGAGGAGAGTACGTCCACCGATTGCTGTTCGCCCAGTTCGAACAGATCCAGCAGCGGGTAGCTCATGCCCAGGTGCGGCGGGCCCCAGGCGTTGAAAAAGCCGTGACTGGCCGGCAGCGTCTCCGTCTTCATGCCCGGCAACGCGCTGCGGATCAGGTCGCTGGTCTGGCGAAGCTGTCGCGCGGACCAGTAATGGCCGAATTTGGCGGCATGGTACAGCAAACGCCGGGTCTGCACGTTCGCGTTGCGAGGCAGACTCCTGGCTGACAGCTCTTCCAGCGGGTACGCGATCTGTGTCTGCGGGGTGCCCACCTCGGAATCCGTCACGCCGCGTTCTTTCAAGTACTCGCGGAACCAGCCGTCCAGCCTTGCCTTGTCGATGCCTTGGAAGCTCAGGGTCTTCACCTCGTCGGCAATCACCAGGTGCGGCATGTGGCTGTATTCCCACCGGCCCTCCTCGCTGGCCAGCCTCCGGGCCAGCTTGCCTTCGGCGTATTCCTTCCACTGGCGCACGGACTCTTCCGGGTCAGCCATGTAATGCCAGCTCTTGCCCAGCATGCGCACACCGGCCGCCCTCAAAACGGAGGGATCCGCGCCGTTAACCACGTTGAAGCCGAGCAGTTTGAGCGTTTCGACCGCCTTCGCGGCCAATGCGGGGTCGTAGTGGCCCCACAGGGTCGTGCACACGTCGAAACGCTTCAGGGTGCGCGGCTGGGATCCGGCGATCTCGCGCGCCCACGCAAGATGCCGGTCGGTCATCTGCGAGCCGGTTTCGAATTCGCCGGCTCGCTCACGTAACGGATGCGGCACGAGAAAACCGATGGTCTCCGATGCGCTGCGCTCGGAGAAGGAGATGACCACCTTGTCCTCGGCCGGTGCATCGGCAAGTTGCACCTCGAATGCGCAGCCCGCGATCTCTTCGCCTTCACTCAGGCGGGAGACGGACAGCTTGAGTGATGGCCACTCGGCCAGCCCGCCCACGCGCTGGGCTCGCTCGTGCAGCGGCCAGTCGCGCAGATCGATCCAATCGCTCCACGCGTCGCCCTTGACCTCCGCCGATTTGCCCGAAGGGAACCAGTTGGGGCCATGGTGACAATGTCCGCCGACGCGCACGCGGAACCGCTCGCCGGACGGCTCAGTCAACCGAAAGCGGATGAAGACCTCGGCCGCCCGGACCGGAAGCGCCCCTGTACCCAGGCCGCACGCCAGCAGGAACGTGCTGCGAAGAATTCTGCCGATTCTCACCGCCTCACCTCCCCGCCGCGGTCCGCATAGTGTCGCCGTGGCTTTACACCGATCGCGGCCGGCCTGGAGTGCCGGCCACCTGGCCTTTGAACCGCGGCCACTTCAGGCCGCCCGCTACACTGCGCTTAGGGCGGACCGCTGGCTACCGCCGGGCGGTGGCCGTCTTCTCCAGCCGGTCTTTTCCATCCGTCAACCACCCCAGCGTGAATCGTGCCAGCGTGATCTTCTCGTACTGGTCTTTCTCGCCGTTCTCGTAGAGGCACAGGATGGTACCATCGGGCGCCAGGGCCAGCTCCGAGTAGACCGATTTGCCCGGGTTGAGCACTTTCGAGACCGGCCAGGTCTTGCATTCGTCGTAGCTGAGCCGCACGGTCATGTTCTTGCGCTCCGTGGCCGCGGGATTCGCGAAGAGAATGCGGTTCTTGCCGCCGTTTTTCGCCTCGGTGAGCCGCAGGAGGCTGGCCTGGCACTTGGATTCGACCAGCGTCTTATCCAGGGTCACATCGGACCAGGTCTCGCCGCCGTCCTTGCTGTAGGCAATCGCGCGGCAGTTCTTGCCGTGGTAACTGCGGATGTTCAGGTAAACCGATCCATCCTCGAGCTGGACCGCCTGGCACTCATTGGTGTGCGAGTCGAGAATGCCACCGAGCTTCCAGCTTTTACCGTGATCATCGCTGTAGAACACGTGAGAGATGTAGAATTCAGGCTGCTGCTTGGTGGCGTTGTTCAGCTTGTGATCGCAAGGGATGAGTAGACGGCCGCTGTCCAGTTGAATCCCGTGGCCCGGGCCGGTGGCATACCAGGTCCACTCCGGCTGGGACACGTCCCTGGTGATCTCCACCGGTTTGCTCCAGGTTTCCCCGTCATCCTTGCTGCTGGTGACGAACACCTGCTTGTTGTTCCTGCAGAATGGCAGCCAGATGGTGCCGGTATCGCGGTCCACCACCGGGCAGGGATTGCCGGCGGTGTTGTCGCCGTCATCGACGATCACCCGGAACTTGTCCCAGGTCGCTCCATTGTCAAAGCTTCGCCGAACGATGAGATCGATGTCGCCGCTGTCGGACGGGCTGTTCTTGCGCGCCTCGCAGAAGGCCAGGACGGTTCCTTTCTTCGTGACCACCATGGCGGGGATGCGGTAGGTGCGATAGCCGTCCTGCTTGGAGACGAACAGGTCCTGCCGGGCCGGCTCACCGGCGGCCGCGGCGGTTGGCTGCTCCCAATGAACCGCGGCGCCGATCACCACAAGGCTGACGAGCGGCGCGCCCAGCCGATGCAAGTTCTGGATCTGCCTGTACATACCCAAATACCTCCTCCAGAGAAAGGATCCTGAATGGCCGAGCACGCATGATACTTGACAGGTCCGCAAAAGCAAGTAAGATTATCAATTGTTCGGCGTTTCTATCGTTAGATATGCGAGGCAGACCATGAAACATCCTCGCTTCAGTGCATTCACACTCATTGAAGTACTAGTTGTCGTCGCCATCATCGCACTCCTGGTGGCCATCCTGCTGCCCTCGCTGGGCCGGGCTCGAGCCGGTGCCCGGTCGAGCGTTTGCGGCAGCAACCTTCACCAGTTCGGCATCGCCCTGTCCATATACTCGACGCAATACAACGGGTACATCCCGCGGGGCGGCAAGCACGACTCCATGCACTGGATCATGCTGGTGGCCCGACAGGTGGGAGACAAGACGGCGTATAAGCACGTGAACCAGGTGCCCGTCGAGAAGATGCCCATCTACCACTGCCCGGAGCGCATGCGCACGCTGCCACATCCTTTCGTGGATTATGTGATCAATACGTACCGCACCGACGGGGGCAGCAGCGAGGTGATCCGGCCGACGCGGATGACGGAATGGAAGTTTCCCGCTCGGGTGCTTCTGCTGGGCGACGCGGCCCTGGAAACCGGCAGTGACGAAGAGGGCGCCAATCTCGACCCCGATCCGGCCGAGACGCTTCGGCAGGCGCGCGAAAACCACGCCATGGCCATGACGTTCCCCGACGCCAAATCCTTCCAATCGAAATACTCCAGCCTGGACAAGATGGACGTCTTCGAAGTGTTCCACGTTCCGTCCCACCCGTGGCGCCGGGCCGGGACCAAGATCCACATGAACAGCTCCTGCAACTGGCTACACGCGGACATGCACGTCGAAGCCGTCAAATGGCTCGACGGCAAACGCACCGGCAAAGACTGGCTGCGCATGTTCGGCGTGAAGGATCCGTGAGGATCGGGCTCGTCCGGGACTTGACAAGACTGACATCACATGTTCGAAGGGACACCGCACTCTACAAATCTGAAGGTGCGGCATGTGTGTTTATGTACTGGACAACGCGACCTTGTGGATCGGCGATGGACGGGTGCTCTCCGGGTATTTGACGGTGGCCGGCGGGCGGATCGAGGCGGTGGGGGAGGGCCGCTATCGGGGCGAACTGCCGGTGACCGATCTGGCCGGGATGGTGCTGTCGCCCGGGCTGGTCGACCTCATGGTGCTGGGCGCTTTGGGCAGGAGCGTTCTGCGCGATGACGCCGTGGAGCTGGGTCGAGAGTACCTGAAGCTGGGTGTGACCACTTGCCAGTTGTGCGTCGGCACGTTGCCTGCCGATTCGATCGAGCAGGTGGCGAACAACGCGGGTAAGGCTACGGCTTACGCCGGAACCGATGCGGCCCGGGTGGCCGGGCTGTACCTGGAAGGTCCTTTTCAGCAGCCTGATCTCACTGGCGGTAGCATGCGGCAGCACGCCCTGCCGGCTACGAAGGAGAACGTGCAGCGCATCCTCGATCTTGGCCCGGCCGTCACCATGATCAACGTCTCGCCTGGCCTTGAGAACGATACCGGGGCCATTCGGCGGTTTCGCGAGGCGGGCAAGATCGTGTCCATGGCCCACTCGAATGCGCCCGCCGATAGGGTCCTGGCGTGCATCGAGGCCGGCACCAGCGTTCTGGGCCACGTCTGGGACAACAACTCCGGCCTTATCGGCGACTCGGGTGTGCAACAGCCGACGCTCGAGCACGTGGCCCTGCAAGATGAGCGGGTGCGTTTCATTCACGGGATCTGCGACGGCACGCACGTTCACCCGCTGATGATACGTTTGGTGCTGCGCTGCCGGGGCGTGGAGGCCGTGTGCCTCGTCACCGATGCGAATATCCGCAGCGGTTGTCCCGATGGCGAGTTCGTCTCCGACGATGGACGCAGGTTCCGCAAGCAGGGGGGTGTCATCCGCACCGACGCCGGATGGCTGACCGGCAGTGCTCTGCTGCTGCCGGATATGTTCCGCAACTTCGTGAAGTTCACCGGCCTGCCCCCGCATGAGGCTATTCGCACGGTGACGCTGAACCCCGCCACATGCCTGGGTCGGGCGGATGAGTTCGGCCTGCTCGCCCCAGGCCGTTGCGCGGACCTGGTGGCGTGGGATGATCAGCTTCGCATCCGGCGCGTGTGGCGAGCTGGGGACGAGCTGGAGAGCGTCTCCAATTGCACCGAAGTGAGGCTGTGAACCTATCCAATCGGCTGGAACCCAACGGTGTGTCATCGCAGTGTGCTGACACAGCAGTGGCACAGGGTTCAGGTGGGTTGGCCGGAGGCTTCAATGGGCCAGACGTCTATAACCCGCCCGCTTTCCTGCACGTGGACGCGACGGTAGAGATTGCACGTCGTGCACGCGTGGCTGGGGATCAGCTCCACCACCTGCCCGATTTTCCAGTCCGGCGCCCCGCGCACCACGCAGTGCTCCTCGGACATAAAGGTCGGGATTTCGGCTTCGGGGTGGCCCTTGACGCGCGGCGGGCCGAACTCATGGCCGACGCCTTTGACGCCCACGTCCAGGACCGCCACGCCTGGCTTCGGCCGGCTGATCACTCGGGCCAGCACGGTGAGGGCCTGCTCGAACTCGGGCGCTAGATGCTGATAGGCGGCGTCCATGGTCACGTAGGTGCCGGCCTGGATTTCGTCGATGCCGGCGAGCGTGCCCGTGATCGTGTACGTGGACGATGAGCCGCCGCTGATCACGCCGACTGGAATCCCCGATCTTTCGATCAGCTCGCGCGTGTCCAGGGCGGCCTGCATGGCGGTGATCACTTTGCGGCGGCGCTCACGCTCGTCGGCCACACTCACCAGGTGGCCTTCATACGCCTGGAGGCCATCGAAGCGTACACCCGGCAGCTCGACCAGCTGCCGCGCGCGTTGCAGCGCCGGTTCGCCCGGGGTCACGCCGCAGCGGCCCATGCCGATGTCCACTTCGACCAGCACGCCGACGGTCACGCCCGCACCGGCCGCCGCAGCGGAGAGCGCCAGAATCTGATCGGAGTGGTCTACCGCCACCCGCAGAGCGACGCGCCGGGCCAGCCGGACGAGTCGCTCGAGCTTTCGCGCGCCGACGATCTGATTGGCGATGAGCAGATCGTCGATGCCCGCATCCGCGAGGGCTTCCGCTTCGGTGAGCTTCGCGCAGGTCATGCCCACGGTCGACCCGGCCGCGACCTGCCGCCGGGCAATGTGAGTACATTTATGGTTCTTGAAATGCGGCCGAAGCCCGCACTGCCGATCGCGGAAGAAATCAGCCATGCGCCGGATGTTCCGCTCCATGGCCGGTGCGTCGACGAGTAGAAGCGGGGTTTCGAGATCTTCGATGGGTGAGCCGATCACGCTGGCCATGGCGCATCTCCCGGGTAAATCAACCTGCAACGTCGCAGCCGGACTTCTAATGCCCCTTCCAGTTCGTCAGTTCCGTAGCGGCCGGCTGCTCGGCCGGGCCGGCAGGGGCGGGGGACGGCCCGGACGGGGGGGCGCGCGGCG
>BTUC01000252.1:0-10519 GCA_045863575.1 Phycisphaerae bacterium | reverse complement strand
ACCGGCGGCACGAAGGCCGGCCGCTAAGGAACTGACAAACTGGAAGGGGCACTACACCTCCTTCGCGGCGGAGGCCGGGTGAATTACCCGTTTGGGCGGCTCCCAGAGGACGCCTTCTTCACGGTAGTTCTTGACAATGCGGCCCACAGCCTCGTCGATGTCGTCGGTCAGGAAGAAAAGGTCGAAGTCCTCGGGGCTGATGGTCTGGTACTCGTTCAGCAGTCCGTCGCGCACCCACTGCACCAGCGGACTCCAGAAGGCACTGCCGATCAGGATGATCGGCGAGCGCTTGGTACGGTGGGTCTGGACAAGGGTCAGAGTCTCAAACATCTCGTCCAGCGTCCCGAAGCCCCCGGGAAAGCACACCAGGGCCACGGCGAAGCGGACGAACATGACCTTGCGGGCGAAGAAGTAGTCGAAATCCAGCCGGACATTCTGATAGGGGTTGGGATGCTGCTCGCGCGGCAGGACGATGTTGAGGCCAACGCTGGTGCCGCCGACCTCCGAGGCTCCGCGGTTGGCGGCCTCCATGATGCCCGGCCCCCCGCCGGTCACCACGGTGAACCCCTCCGTGGCCAGCTTCCTGCCCAGTTCAACCGCCTGCTGGTACGAAGGCGTCTCCGGGCCCATGCGTGCCGAGCCAAATACAGAGACAGCCGCACTGACCCGGCTCATGACATCGAAGCCGTCCACGAACTCGGCCATGATCCGGAAGAGCCGCCAGGACTCCTCGGGCGCCGCCCGCGTCGCCGTGTCGTACATCATGCCTTCACCTCGTCGGGCGAGTGTACCAGATGAGGCCGCATGACCCAAGCGTCCGACGGGCCGGAGGGGGTCGGGCGTTGAACTACCCGACCTTCGGCCAGCGCTGGCGGGGTGGACGGCGGGGCGAAGGGAACGCCGCCCTCCTCACGATCCCCGCGGCCGCGGGGGGGGGGCAACTCCCATTACGGTTGGCGGACCAGTTACTGCCCACCTATGCTATCGGCGGAAAGCCGCCGCGCGGGCTGATCGGGAAAAAACCGGCATCGGCTGGACTGAGTGCCCATCCCGCTGGACAGATTAGCGCGGTTTTGCGAGAATGTAGCTATTCCGGCCGCACCGCTCTTTTTCGGTGCGGCCTCGTCTTTTGTTCAAGTGCGATTTGCCCCCCGTCGCGTCCCGCGACCGGGGGCCTGCTGATTCTGAGGATACAAGTCTTAATGTCTACGTTGCAGCCGACGATGACGGAACTGGCGAAACGTGCGGATTTCCGAAACCTGGAGGATCGCTGGCTGGCGGCCATTGACGATCCTGAGGCCGACCGAGGGGACATGCTGGAGGCTCTCTCCATCCTGGTGAAGGACAAAAGGGAGTCCCGGGCCACGGAACTCGGCTGGACCTGGTTGAGCGCCGCCAAGGAGCAATCCAAGCCGGATGAGCTGCTGGCACTGGGCCGTGAACTGATCCTCTGCTGCGGCGACAACGAGGAGATGCGTCAGGAAATCCTCCGGCTGTACAACGAGGTGTTCGCGGACCGGCCCGAGCTGCTGAGGCTCATCGAGGCCTCCGGCCTCAAAGGCGGCAAGTCGCCCCGGCGGGCTCTGCGGACGCTGGAGATCTGCCTGGGGCTCAAGGTGGGCAGCTATCTGCTGGCCCGCTCCGATGAGCACGTGGCCGAGGTGACGTCCATCGATCTGGAAAACTGCGAGTACACCATCCGCAAGCGTCGAGGCATCGAGGAGACTCTCGATCCCGACTCGCTGGCCCTCAACTACGATCCCGTGGACGCCAACGACTTCCGCGTGCTGATCCAGCTCCAGCCGGACCGGCTCAGCGAGATGCTGGCCAATGACCCCTGCGGTCTGATCATCGGCATTCTCCAGACGCATCGGGGACGAATGGACTCTGACGAGCTGCACCACGTGCTCTCGCCCAAGTTCGTGCCGTCGGACCGGTGGAGCGCCTGGTGGCGCGACGCCAAGTCCGCGTTGAAGCGCTGCCCGAATGTCATCGTCGAAGGGCGCAATCCCCTCATCCTAACGTACGATCCCAAGGGTCAGACGCTCGAGGAGGAGACGCTCCCGCAATGGGAACGGGCGGAGACGCTGGCGCAGCGGCTGGCGGCCATCGAGACGTACTTCCGTGAGGCCAAGGCGCGGGGTACCGGCATCAAGCAGGCGATGGTGCAACGGATGTACCGGGACCTGTCCGCGCGCATCCAGGCGGCCCGCAAGGGAGCCCCGTCGGAGGCACTCGGGGAAGCTCTGATCCTGGACCGGCTGATCGAGAACGCCGGCCTCAAGGACGTGCAGTCGCCTTGCCGCGAAATCATCAACGAGAACGCCGACGTCGTTACCCTGCTGCGCGGCATGCGCGATAACCGGCTGATCGTGCGGGCGCTGGAGCTCATCCGTCAGGTTCTGCCGGAGCAGTGGCCTGCTGTGTTCCTGGAATACCTGCCGTTCGCTCCGGTGGACGGCTGCGAAACCATCGCGCGGGCGCTCCAGACCAGCGGCCGGCATGATGAGCTGGCCGCCGCGGTCCAACGGATCCCCACGGACTTCCTCAATCATCTGGACGCCGTCGGCTGGCTGTGGCGCGGCCCCTCCATCGAGGGGCTGGAGCCGATGCCCCCCCGCGAGTTGCTGACCCGGCTGCTGAACCATCTCAGCGAGCTGGTCCGCGATGACCAGGCCCAGGCCGGAACCGTCCGCGATGCCAAGGCGGCCATCCGTTCAGCGCTGAGCGCCGCCGGCTATGCCCGCTTCCGGGCCGTGATCGCCGGCATGGACTCAGGGCTGGCTTCCACGGTGCGGCGCAGCGTCGACCGGCTGGATGCTCTGGGGCAGGCGGTCCGTGCGGACATGCTCAAGATCATCCAGGAGAGCCATCCCGAACTGTGGGTCAAGGCCAAGGTCGATCCGTGGCTCGACGAGGGCGTGCTCTTCGGGACCCAAGCAGGTCTTCAGAAGCGGGAAGAGGAGTTGAATCATCTGGTCAACGTCAAGATGCAGGAGAACGCCAAAGCCATCGGCGAGGCCGCTTCTCACGGAGACCTGAGCGAGAACTCCGAGTACAAGTTCGCCCTCGAAGAGCGGGACCTGCTGCGGGCGCGGGCGGCGAGCATTCAAAACGAGCTGAGCCTGGCCCGGCTGCTCACCGCTCACGATGTCTCCACTGACGTTGTGAACGTGGGCACGCGCGTGACGCTGGTCAACAGCGACGGGCAACAGCGCCGGTCCATGACCATCCTGGGCCCCTGGGAGGCCGACGTGGAGAAGGGGATCTACAATTACCGGGCTCCGTTGTGCATGAAGCTGCGCGGGCTCAAGGTCGGGGACACGGTGGTCCTGGACCTCGGCGGAAACGAGCAGGAATACCGCATCGAGTCGATTGCCAACGCCCTGGAGGGATGAATTCCCGCTGCGGGCCGCGGAGTGCTTCCATGCGACATGCAGCGTTGATGGGGATGGGCCTGATGCTGCCGGCCCTGGCTCTGGCCGCACCGGCGCCTTCAATTGACGGCTCTCTGGAGGACCCATTCTGGCGCCTGCACGCGCGGACGTGGGCGGTGGCTTCGTCTTCACCGGGTTCACCGGAGCACAGCGCGCAGTTCTACCTGGGGTTGGATGACCGGTATCTCTACCTGGCCGCGGACGTGAATGACCAAAACGTCCTTGCCACGCACCGGCAGCGCAAAAGCGAAACCTGGGAAGACGACTCCGTCGAGTTCTTCATTGATGTGGGAGACGGGGCTGCCCAGCGGCGCACGCCGCAAAGCTGGCAGTACGCTTTCAGTGCGGGCGGCGGCGTCAACTGGACCCGGGGAACGGACGGCAACAGCCTTCCGGGTCACGATTGGCCGCCGGCGTGGAATTCCCAGGTGCAGTGGAGCGTCCGCTTAAAGGTCGGCACCACACTGAACATGCGGCTGGATCGCGATTCGGGCTATGTCATCGAGGCACGGATACCCCTCGGCGAGTTCGAACAGCCAGGCCTGCCCTACGCCGAGCGGACGATCGGCATCAACTTCGTAAACATCAACCGGACAGGCGAAGGCGCATCCAGCGAATGGCTCTCACTGGTACCCGGCCTGGGCCCTGACACCCTCCACGAGCCGAGGCGCTGGCTGCCCATCCGGACCGGTTGGCTGGCCCCCAGTCCCCTCCGCGGACTGGCCCAAGAGCTCCCGCTGTGGCTGGGCACGGACGCGAACGGCGGCGCCTGGCGGCGCTACGAATCCGCCGAACGCGACCCCGCCGGCGCCTGGCTGGACCGTCGCTCCTGGCTGGCTCGTCTCGACCGAATGCGGGCGCAGCAGCTCACCGCCCTGCTGCTGGTGCACCCGGACCCGTTGAGCGGCCTGACAGCTCCGGCCGGAACCCCGGGAAGAGGTTATTTCTCCTCGACGGAACTGCCTGGGCACGTCGAGCAGTTGCGGTGGATTCTCCGCGAGGCTCACGGCCGGTCCATCCGCGTCTATCTCTCGACGGAGTTGCCCGGCAGTCCGGCTACCACCCGGCCGGCCACTGGATCCGCTGCCGAGCCACAGCCCTCGTTCGGCCAACTGGCGGGGACGCTGCTGCGGACATACCCGGAGTTGCACGGACTGGCCATCCGGGTCAGCTCCGATTCCGCGACGCAGGCCCGGTTGCTGCTGGACGGCATCGCGGAGGCCTTCCGTGCCGGCGCGTCCCTGCCGGCCGCCGAGACTCAGGCCGGCGGCAACGGCCAGCCCGAACTGCTGCTCTGGCTGAGCGATCCATCCGTGGCTTTGGTCCGAGGGGTACGGGACATCTGGCCGAAGACCCGCGTTCTGCACGACACGGCCGGTGGACGCTGGACGGCGCCGGAACTCGGCACGCTGGCGGCGGGCCTCGAGGCAAAAATGGCCGGGGAAGCGGGGAGCCGGGCGAAGGAGCCGCTCCCACCAGTGGCCATTGGGGGGCCGCGGGGGCCTTTGGAGTATCTGTACTGGTGCGATCCGGCTTGGATTCGCGATCTGTGGATCGACGTACGCCGGCGCGGCTTCGACGGGATGTTCCTGTGGTCGGAGCCGGACGCGCACAATTGGCTCCTCCAGGAGATCTGGAGTGCCTACAGCATTCACCCCGGCGACGTATTCAATTCCCGGCGGTGGCAGAAGCGGCTGGACGAATACTACGCCGCCGGCCAGCACTCCGGACAACTTCTCGAGGCCATGCAGCACGCCAGCGCGGTCATGCCGGAATTCCTGAAGCTGGTCGTCGACGAGTCGCCGCACTACCGGCCCCAGTTCGGCCTGCCGCTGGCTTACTACCTCGAGCTGCCGCGGCCCGCGAATGAAGCGGAGCCCGCCACCCGGCCGGCGGTGACAGCCGCGGAGGATAATGCGGCCGTCAAAGCGTATGCGCGGCGTGCCGAGCAGGCGGCCGACCGCCTCCGCCAGCATACGCAGGTCTGCCGGTCGCTTCTGACCGGCCTGCGGCATGTGCAGCCCGAGCAGGAACCGCAGGCCCGGGCGCTGTCGGATCTGCTGGATCGAATCGAGCTCAACGCCGCGATGGGCGAACACTTCGAGCATAAGATCCGCGCGGCTCTGGCCTGGAAGCTGGCCCGCCGGGGCCGCGGGCGGAGCGTCGCTTGTGTTCGCGAGCTGGACCAGTCGGTAGCGGCATGGAAGGCGGTCAGCCGGCTCACCACGCGCCTCTTTCCATCGCCGGTGCTCTTCTGGCAAATGCAGACCGGATCTCCACCGCCCTGGACCCGCGAGCAGGTGGAGCGCAGCTACCGCCTGGTGCAGGGGCACTGGCGCGATCAGCTCCCGCTGTTCGAGACCGAGCTGAATCTCATCCGCGAGCGCATGGACCGGATTGAGCAGGGAGCGGCGGCCCCGGTGTGGGACGAGCTGTCCGCCGAACGGGTCTCCAACCTCGCTGCGACGCAGCGGATCGGCTTCGAGTTAGAGAATGACCGGCGGGTCCGGCTGTCTTCCGGGGCAAGCGTCACCTCGGAACGGGGGCTGGTGCTGGGCGAGAGATCCTCGCTGCTCGTGGATACGCGTGGACTCGGGCCGGGCGTGCACACCGTCATGGTCACCGACCCGTCGTTCGCGCCGCTGTTATCCCATCGGCCCTACGACATCCGGCTGGCTTACCGCGTGCTGGACCGCGGCCGGGGTGATCCCGAGCCGTTCGAGGTGGGCCTGCGTTCAGAATACGGCGGTCCGGCCATCGGGGAGCTGCGCCGCTGGGGCGCTCCCGAGGGACATCTCGGCACGCGCTATGTTCGCGTGCCCCCGCCCTCCACCGACCGTTATGGTCTGTTCGTTGACGTACACGGCGAAGCGGCCATCGTCATCGACCAGATCTCGATAAACTACTACCTGGCGTCCGATTAACACGTACACACCCTGGAGAGCATTCATGCCCGAGGCTTGCTGGTTCGAGTTGCACCGTCTGGAATGGCCGGAAAAGGTGACCTTTCTATGCCTGCAAGGGCTGGTCAACCGTGAAGGCGCAAAGCTGATGTACGACGCCCAGTTCTGGAACTGGGCGGGCGCCGACCAGTTCTGGAAGGGGTACTACACCGAGAAGAAGGGCTTTACTTTCGAGAAGCTCGAATCGACCGACGAGGTCCTCCGCCGGTTCGCGTCCTCGTATTCAGGTGTGGTCATTTACGACCCGCAGGTGGAGCAGACCATGTGGGTCGCCTGCACGCTGGCCGGATTGCACGGCTGGCTGCCCATGTCGCCGGAGCAGGCCGGGCGCTATCCGCACCTGCCGGTCCGGGAGAACTTCGTCGGGCGCTGGACCGACAAAGTGGCCCCGTTGCGCTGGGCGTTGGAGAACCTGCAACCGGCCTGCGCGCGCGGCATCGCCTGCAGCGTGGACAAGCTCTGGTCGGGAATGTCCATCGACTCGATCGACTACGCCGTGATGCAGAAGGGCTTTGTCTATTCGGCCAAGCCGGCCCGGCCGGACGCCAGCGAGGATGAGGAGCGGATCGCACACGACGTGATGGCGGCGGTCGGACCGGACTGCGCCGTGTTCGGCTGGACCGAGCCGGAGCACCGCTATTGCGAACTGGTCTCCATGCATGGCAACTACATCATGTGCGCGGAGGCGCCGAATCTCAGCTTCCACCGGCACGTCCCCGGCGACGTGAGCCGCCCGCGGCAGAAGGCGCACGCGGACAAGTCCAGGCTCAAGCTGGAGGACAAGTACTATGTCGCGTTCATGACCTCGGAGGGCGACGCGATGAAGATCCACACCGTGCTGCACGGGCAGGCGTGGGTCTGTCCTGACCGCGGCAAGGTCCCCATCAACTGGGGCTTTCAGCCGCGGATGCTCGAGCTGGCCCCGGCGATGGCGGAGTACTACTACACGACGGCCACCGAGAAGGACTATTTCTATTGCGGTTGCAGTGGCGCCGGTTATACCTTCCCCAACTGGATCCCCGAGCCGGACTCATTCTTCCATGAGAGCGCCGCGTGGATGAAGCGGGCGGACCTGCAAGTGCTCGACACGTGGATCTACTATCACCGCCCGACCTACGAGCTGTACCTGCGGGAAGAGGGTATCGACGCCATCACCATCCCGGCGGGTCCGGGCGGGCCGGTGTGGATGAGCAACGGCAAACCGGTCATCCGTCGCTACCGGGATTGTCACTACTATCCGCCAGGCAAGACCCCCGAGCAGATCGCCGAGACCATCCGCACGACTGCGAAGCGCGACGTGAAAGGCCGTCCCGGCTTCATCGTCTTCTTCTTCGTGCCCGACTGGCGCAACAAGACCTCGCAGGGCGGTTACAGCCCTACCGAGCTGGCCAGGGTGGAGGAGCTGCTGGGCGATGAGTTCAAGGTGGTCACGCTCGAGGAGATGGTCTGGGCCGCCTACCAGACGCGACCAACGTAGCGACCGGCGGCCGCAGGCATTTCACTCAAAAACGTGTGCCGCTGCCCTGCGAGCAGTGCAGATGGCAGATGACCTGTCGGTCCGCACAGCCCCTGCGGATTCGCATGACTCTACGCACCTGGGCACTGCCGACACGGCAGTGGCACCCAGCGACATGGACTTGCTGTCCAAGGTCGGACCGACTGGTTGACGCAAAACTCAGTTGGTTTGAGCTAATCCCTGGCGGGCGCGAGCCAGATGCTGGCGGATGTGGCAGGAGTCGGGGTGGTTGCCGGTGAGTTCCAGGGCACGTTGCAGACAGGCCATCGCACACTCGAAGCGGCTCATCTGAATGTGCACCTGGCCCCGGCGAAACCACAGGTCGGCATCCTCCGGGCACAGCGCCGCCTGGCGGGCCATCACCGACTCCAGGGCTCCCCACTCGCAGCGCTGCAGATAGATCCCCACCAGGTTGTTGAGCATCCGCATGAGGATGGCTTTCGTCCCCGCGGTGGCCAGGCACTCCGCAGGCACGTGAGGCAGCCTGGCCAGTGCAGGGGGCAGTCTCTCGCGCAACTGGGCGCATCTGAGCACCTGTCCACCGCCAAACGGATCCACGTGCAGCGGTTCGCAGGGGCTCTCGTAGCGGACGAGGAAATGGCCGGGAAAATTAACGCCGACCAGCGGCCAGCCCAGGCGCCGGGCTACATCCAGCCAGACAACCGCCAGGGAGATAGGTATACCGCGGCGGCGGTCGAGCACTTCATTGAGATAACTGTTGCGAGGATCGTAGTAGTCGTCTGAGTTGCCGTGGAACTCTTCCTCGGCGTGAATGACGGTACGGAGGGCTTCCAGACGCTCCCGCGGGGTTCGGCCGGAAAGGCGCTCCACGCGATCCGCCAGGCGGTCCAGGCGGGCCAGATAGGCCGCCGGCTGCAACTCGCCATAGGTATCACGACAGAAGAGCAGCGCCGCGGAGGCCAGTCGGATTTGCCCTTCCGGCAACTGGACCATCTCGTCAAATGGGTGGAGTGTCGGCTGGAACATCCAGCCATTATAGCACCCTCACCCGTCGGGGAATTGCGGCCGGACAAGTGATTCGAATAGAATGGAATCGGCAGCGAGCCCCCGGCAACCGGTCACATCCGCCGGCCGCGCTGCCTGTGGTCCACGTCATCGGAGTTAAATCGAGAAGGAGCCCCGCCCATGAGTTCCTCCCCCGGAACGGAATCACTGATGAGTTGCAGCGGCTGCCATGCCACGGTTTATCCCGAGCACATTGACCGTCATCTGGCGGGCTACTGGGCTGGCGCGTTGTATTGCGCGCATTGCCTGGCCGAGATGCGCAATCCCATCACCCCCGCCCCTTCCTCCGGCGAGGCGGCTCCGCTGGTACTGGAGGATGCGGAGCCGGCGCCGACGGCCGGCCCGGCCGCCTCCGCGGAGCCCACGCCGGTGGGACGCACGCACATGGGCTATCATCCTCCCCGTCCTGGCGCGACTGGCGCGACGCGGCTGCGTATCTTCCACGCCAGACTCTCGGAAGGTGCCGTCGGCCACCTCGAGCAGCAGATCAACGCGTGGCTGGAAAGCCACCCGGAGGTGGAGGTCAAGTTTGCCGAGACCACGGTCGGGGTGTGGGAGGGCAAGCACGCGGAGCCCAACCTGATCGTAACTCTGTTCTACTGAGCGCCCCCCGGGCCGGGCTCGCGTGCCTGCATGTAGCCCGGGTTTTCCGCCGCTGGCGCCGGCATGGTACAATCCTGCACGATCTAACGCGGCCATGGTCAGCCGCGCCCCGTGCTTGTTGGCGGAGGGTTGAATGCCGCCCGAGGAAGATCATCTGGAGCGGCCCGAATCACCCGCCGCTGTCGACGCGAGCGAATCACCCTTTGAATCGATCGACGAGATCCTCGCGCGGTTACGTGGCCGGCTGGAGGCCTCCGATGCCGACGGCCTGGCAGCCTTGGCCGATGCGCTGACACCAGGGGATTTTTCCCGAGCCATGGGCCTGCTCGATCCGGCCGAGCGGATCCGATTTCTCGATCTGCTGGCACCGGTGGATGCCGCCGCCCTGCTCGACAACCTCCCCGACGAGCACGCCGCCGACCTGCTCGAGGAGGTGCACCCAGGACGGGCCGCCGCCATCGTCAGCGAGCTGGACAGCGACGATCGCGCTGACGTGCTCGCGGAGATGGAGCTGCGCGACGCGCAGGCCATCCTCGAGGCCCTGCCGGACCTCGAGGCGGAAGAGACCCGCCAGCTTCTGTCCTATCCGGCCGATACCGCCGGCGGCGTGATGGTCAAGGAGTTCATCGCCTATCCGACGGGAACGACCGTCGACGACATTCTGGATGATCTTCGCGACAACGCGGAAGAATACGCCTCGTACAGCGTGCAGTACTTTTATGTGACCGACATGGCTGGTGCCCTGCGCGGGGTGCTCCGGCTGCGCGACATGGTGCTGGCCCCGCGAGACCGGCGGGTCGAAAAGATCATGATCGCCAATCCGGCGGCGGTGACGGCCGATACGCCGCTGGGCACGTTGCAGACCCTCTTCGAGGTGCATTCGTACGTGGCCCTGCCCGTGGTGGACAACGCGGGGCGCCTGCTGGGCGTGGTTCAGGAGAAGGACGCGGCCGAGGCAGCCCGCAAGTCCGCGA
>BTUC01000251.1:0-10591 GCA_045863575.1 Phycisphaerae bacterium | reverse complement strand
GAGCGGCCGGGGCCGCACCGTCGGCGCCGCCGAATACCAGCCGCATGCGCTCCTCACCGGCCCGTCCGCCGCCGCCTCCGCCGCCCTGGAACAATTCCTCGAGCAGCGTGCGCATGTCCTCGGCGTCGGCGTTGCGCAGCGGGAAGACCTGAATCTCGGCGGTCACCAGGGCCACGCTGTCCAGCATCTCCACCAGCATCTGCATCATCTCGATGCTGTCCTGCGGCGCCAGCACCATCAGTGAGTTGGTGTCCGGATCCGGCGTGACGGTGATATCCTGGTGGACGAGAGTCTGTTCCTGCGTCACACCGGTCACGGGATCGGGCTTGGGGAACTTGATGATCATCTGGCGGGTCTGACCGGCCTGGCCGCCGGCGGCCCCGGCTTCCTCGAAGAATTCCTGCAAGCGTTCGGCAAGCTGCTCGGCACGCTGGTTCTGGAGCCGGAAAACACGCAAGGCCATGTTGGCGATCGGCCGGGTGGTGTCCAACGTCTGAATGATCTCCTCGATCTGGCTCAGCAGATCCGGCGCGGCGACCACCACCAGAGAGTTCGTGCGGGGCTCGGGGGTGATCGCAAACGTCGGGGCCGGACCGGCGGACGTACCCCGCCCCTGTTCGCTGAGCAGGCGCTCCAGCGTTTCGGCAAGCTGGTCGGCCTTGGCCCTTTCCAGCGGAAAGACGCGCATCTGCTGGGCGAGCTGCGACGGCTGGTCCAGGCGCTTGAGAATATCCTGGACCAGCAGGTGTGCATCGCGCGACGCGCTGACGATCAGGGCGTTGGAGGTCTCGGCCGCCTGGACGCTGATGGGTGTGCGCCGGGTCTGTCCATCCTGAGCCGCCTGCCGCTCGAAGAGCTCGGTCAGAATCTGAGCGATCTGGCCGGCGGAGGCCTGTTCCAGCGAGTAGACGCGCACTTCAGCAGTCGGCTGCCCGCCGGCGGCATCGATCTTGGGAATGAGGATGCTGGCCTGTTCCACCCCGTAGCGCGTGCCCACCACCATGAGCGTGTCGTTCCGCGTATTGGGGACCACCCGGAGCTGGAGCTGCTCGGGGTCCTCGACACTTTCGCGCATGCCTTCCATGAGCTCTTCAAGCATCGAGGCCACGCTGACCACGTCGGCATTCTGGATGGTGAAGAACTTCGCGGCGATGGGCAGAACCGGCGCATCGGCCTGGTCGATTTCGCGCAGCAGGGCTTCCACGATGGCCAGGTTCTCCGGGCTGGCACTGACAATCAGCGAGCTGCTCCGCATGTCGGTCACTACGGACACCTGGCGAGCCGACTCCGGCAAGTTGGTATCACCCAGCGGCGTGCCGCGGTACACACCCTTGTCGAAGAGCTCCTGGATCATCTCTGCCGCCTTGCGGACATCGGCGTACCGCACGTGGTAGGTGCGCAGCATGCCTTCGACGGGCGGCGGCTGGTCCAGCTCGGCGATCAGCCGGATGACCTCGTCATAGTTGGCCTGCGACGAGGTGATCAGCAGCATGTTGGTCATGGCGTCCTCGACGACGCCCACACGATCCGCCGGATCGGGCTCCTGGCCGCGCATGGTGCTCACCTCCAGGCGCTGCTGGAAGATGTCGCGCAGGATGCCGGCCAGCTTGGACGCGTCGTTGTGCTTGAGAATCACCGTGCGGATCGCGGCCATGGGCGAAAGCTTCTGCTGCTCGAGCTGCTGGACAAGCTGGTTGATGGCCTGGAAGTCCTCATCGCTGGATGCGACCACGAGCGAGTTGCTGCGCGCATCCGGCACGATAACCGGTTTGTCCTCGGGCAGATTGCCGCGCCGACGGATCTCCGCGCGGCGTTCCCAGAGCTCCTCGATCTTGTCCGCCAGGTCGCCGGCAGTGAGCCGCTCGAGGTTGATGATGCGGATCTGGCCCAGCCACTGATCTTCTGCGGCATCGAGGTCGGTGGCCAGCTTGGCGATCTCTTCGTAGTTGTCCTGGCGGGCGACGATGATCAGGCTGTTCGTGCGCACGTCCGGGATGATGAGGATGTTCTCGCGGAGCTCGGCATTGGCTCCACCCGGGCCGGCGAGCTTCTGCCGCTGATCCGCAAGTTTCTGCAAGACCTCGCTCACCGCCTCCACGTCGGCGTGCTGGAGATGCACGATGCGCGGCGCGAAGCGGGCGGAGTCCTCCTTGATGTCCACAGCCTTGATAATCTGCTCCACCAGCAGCACCTGTTCGGCCCGGCCGGCGACGAACAGTGCATTGGTGCGCGGATCGGAGTTGATGACCACGTTCTGGGCCAGGGCGGCGCCGGGCAGATTGGCCGGCTCGCGCCCCGGGACCTGCCCCGTGTTGGACGGCACTTCCGCCAGGTTGCGGCCCTGCTCGAACATGGTGCGCAACGTGTTCTGGAGCGCCTCCGCGTCGGCGTAGTCGAGCGGGTAGACCTTGACGATCATCTCTTCGCCGATGGGCACCGTGTCGAGCGCTTCGATGATCTCGCCCATGGGTTCGAGGTTCTCCTCGATGGTGGCGACGATCAGCGAGTTGGTGCCCTGCTCGGCGAAGACGCGGATCGGCCGTTCGAGGTTGATGTCCTGCAGGGCCCGCTCACCGCGGTCGCTGCGCAGCACGATCTGCAGCCGGCGAATCTGCTCTTTTATAGCCGCGGCCTGGTCGGTCGGGGCCTGGAGCATTCCGTTGAGCGCATCGGCCAGCTCAGTGGCCACCGCCTTCTTCAGCGGAAAGATCGCCAGCTTGACGGCCGATCCCGCCGCGCCGGTCGGCGGAACGTCGATCAACTGGATGAGGTGTTGAATCTGCTCGAAGTCTTCCTCAGAGGCGGAAATCATCAGGCTGTTGGTGCGGACGTTGGCCTGAATGGTCAGCAGCTCGTTCTGAGCCCCGCGCCGTTTCTGGAGCTCCTGAAGCATGTTCTTGAGGACCTGCTCGGCCTCCGCGGCCTGAATGTGCTGAAGCTGGACGGGCCGGAACAGAACAACGTTGGGAGGCAAGGAGGCGCGATCGAGCTGCTCGATGATGGACTCGATCTCGTCCATGTTCTCCTCGGCCGTGGCCACCATGAGCACGTTCGCCTGCGGCTGGGGGATGATGGTGACGCGGTCTTCCGCTCGCGGCTGCGCGCTGATCGCGGTTCGGTGCGATTCGTTCCAGAGTCGCTGGATCTCGGTGGCCAGCGTGCTGGCCTGAGCGTTCTGAAGCTGAAAGATGCGATAGGTCGGAGTCACGCCGGGGCGCTCATCCATGGCCTGGATGAACTGCTGGAGGATCTCCAGGTCCTCAGGAGCGCCGTAAAGCACGACGCCATCCGGTGTAACCTCCACTTGGACCTGATTGCCAGTGAGCTCGCGAAGCAGGTCGAACGTGGCAGCCGCCAGTTCTCCCTCGCTCGCCGGGCGCGTGGCGATGGGCCCGCCGGGCAGCGGCATGGCGCCGATCACCGGCTGCGTGGCGGGCGGTCTGCCGGCCGTCGAACCCACGCGGATGGGCGGCGTACGACCAGGGGGCAAAGCAGAACGCGCCCCCCGGGGAGCCGGAGCAGGCTGACCCGCATCGGCACCAAAGCGGCGGCCCCGCGCCGGCGGAATGAGCTGCTCGTCCGACCGTTGTTGCGTCGGCTGAACCGTCGTCCGCGGCGGTCGCGGTGAGTCTGCGCCGGTGGCCGGCTGTGTGGTCTGCCCCAGTGTCGCTGCTACGATCAGCCAGGTTACAAACATCGCCCTGCTCCTCTTGCCTCGGTAGACACTCCGAGCCGGTGCAAGACCGAGCTGACGACATGGCCGTCAACCCGGCACTCACCCGGCTGGAGGGGGATCCATCCCAGTCCTGTCGCCCGGCACGCGCCTCGTCCGAGCCCTTCCACTGCGTGTGGTGCAGGCATCCCGCCCGCGCCGTTTTGCTGATGCAGGCCTTCCTGCCTGCCGCACTCCCGCGATCGGTGATGCAGACGTCCTGTCTGCACTGTTTTGTCGCGATGCACGCATCTGGCCTGCCACACACTGCCGGCCGGCAAGATGCCGATGTCAGGTCCCTTGTAGCGGCCGGCGTCGCTGCCGGCCGTTCAGCTCGTCAATCTCGGGCCTGGCCGGTTGGAAAGCCGGCCCCACCCATACGGTCCCACGGCACGGTTATCGCCGCCGGGTGCCGCTTCTTCCGTTACCGTTCTGAATAACCTGGTCCAGGATGCGCTTCACATCCTGCGGCGTAAGGTTCCGGACCGGCACGACCACCGCGCCGCTGGTCCGCCCCGGTCGAATCCTGGTCAGATCCTCTACCATCTTCTCAGCCGTATCGAACAGGGAAGGCGAACCGCCAACGATCATGGCCCCGCCGCGCGGGTCTACCCTGATTTCCACCTGGCCTGCCTGGTAGCCCCGCTGCTGGCGCGCCTTGGCGCGCTCACCTTCATTGATCACGTTCTCGACCTCCTCGGCCAGGCTCCAGGCGTCAATCCCCGGATCCACAACCACGATCCGATAGCCGGAAGAGGTCACCTCCACATCCAACTGCTCAGCCATGCCGGCGATGAGGTTGTAATCGACCTGCCGGGCCCTGACAACCAGCGAGTTGCTCGCCTCATCGGCCAGAATGAGCGGCACCATGTCCGGGCTGGAACTGCGGCTTCGATTCTGACGCGCCGTTTCCGTGAACATCCGGGTGAGCGTTTCGGCGAGTTGCGATGCCGACGCGTTCTTGACCTGGATGATCCGCGGGGCCGTGCCCATGCCGGGCATTTCCTTGTCCATGGTGGCCAGGAGCTGCTGCACCTTCTCGATCTGCAGCGTCGAGCCGCCGACCACGATCGCGTTGAGCGTCGCCGAAGCCTGCAGGCGGATGTCGCCCACCAGCGTCGAGCCGCTGCGGCTGCGTGAGCCGTCGGGCTTGCGCAGGTGCTCGTTGAGGATGGTCAGCGTCTCGGTGGCGTCGATGTACTGGAGCGGAATAATCCGCATCTCCTCGATCTGGGCATCGGCTTCCTTATCCAACTGTTCCACCAGGACCTTGATGCCCTCGATGTCGGCCGCGTTACCGGCCACCACCAGGGCATTGGCATTGGCGTCCGGCGCGATGACCAGGGGCTGCTCGCCCTGCCGGCGACGGCCGGTCGTGACCGTCTGCCGCAGCACGGTGGCGAGATCCTCAGCCCGGGCCAGCTTGAGCGGGATGATTTCGCGCTGGGAGGCGTTACCCTCCTTATCCACGCGTTCGATCATCTCGCCGATTTCCTTGAGCTTGTCGGGATTGGCGGTGACCACCACGGAACTGGTGGTCCACTCGGCCACGGCCGTCACCCGCTCCGCCTCCGGCACCTGGCCGTACTTGGCGAACGACTGCGTAATGACCGAAGCCACCGAACTCGGGTCGGCGTACTTGAGCGTGAAGACCTGCGGCATGCGGGCCTTGTCTTCCGGCGCGGGGGCCGCTTCGTCGACCTTCTGGGCCAAGGCCTCGAGCTCGTCAAGCCGGTCCTTCGGTCCAGTGATGACCACGGCGCCGGCGCTGGCGCTGGTCATGATCTTCACGTCGCCCAGAAGCTGGGGGTTGTATCGCTGGGAGGCGCCCGGCCGGCGCATGAATTCGGTCAGGATGTTGGTCATCTCGTCCGGCGTGATGTGCTGCACCTTGACCACGCGGGTGTCGCGGGTGCTGGTATCGCTCTGCACATCGAGCTGTTCGATGAGCTTCTGGATCTCCTCGAACTCGGTCGGGGTGGAGCTGACCATGATCTTCCGCGAACCCCGCGGGACGGTGAAAGAGGCCGGCAGCCGGCCGCGTGCCGTGGTCGCACGGGTAGCGGAGAAGATCTCCGTCAGCGAGGCGGCCACGTCCTCTGGATCGGCGTGCTTGATTTCGACTGGAATGGTCTTGCGGCCGGTATCCACCCGATCCACCTGGGCGATCAGCTCCTCGACCTTCCGGTGGTTCTCCTCGGTAGCCATGACGATGGCGCTGAGAGTTCCCGGCTCGGCAACGGCCGAGACCTGATCGCGAATGCTCTTGGAGGCGGCGGTCTGCGCGAACGCGGAGTTGATCGCGTTGACCACCGAGTAGAGCTCCGCGTACTTGATGGGGTATGGCCGGAGCACCCGCTCAGTGTCCGCGCCCGGCTTGACGTCGAGCACCTTGATGAGGGTTTCGATGTCCTTGAACTCCTGCTCGCTGGCGGTGACCAGCAGCACGTTGGTGGCGTCGTTGGGCTGGACCGTGGCGGTCATCGTCCCCCGCGAACGATTGACCATGCCGGTCGCCCGCAGCGCGTTGTTCAGCGTGGTAGCCACCTCCGAGGCCCGAGCATGCTCGAGACGGATAGCTCGGTGCGTTTTGCGCCCGGCGAAGTCGGGCCGGTCGAGCTGCTCGATCAGGCTTTGCACCTTGGCGTGATTGTCCGGCGAAGCCGTCACCACGATCGTGCTCGTGCCGTATTCCGGCGCGGCGGTGACCTGCTCCAGAACCGGACGGCTGGTGTTGGCCGCAAAGCTCTGGGTAATCACCGTTACCACGCTGCCCAGATCGGCAAACTGCACCGGGTAGGGCTTGACCAGCCGCTCATCCGCGCTATCGACGGCCACGTCATACTCCTTGATCAGCGACTCGATGTCTTCCATGTGTCGCTGGGAGCCGGTGACCAGCAGGGTCTGGGTCACATCGTCGCCCGTCACCGTTATCGGATAGGTGCCTCTCGTCCGATCGATGCGATAGGTCACGCGGATCATGTTCGTCAACTGGTTGGCCAGTGTCGTCGCCTTGACGTGACGAACGCGAATCATCTTCTGATCGATCTTGCCGGCGACGTTCTCGACATCCACCTTGTCGATCAGCTCCTGAATCTTGGCGTGGTTTTCGGGCGAGGCCGTCACCAGGATCGAGCTGGTTGCGTATTCGGGAGCGGCCGTCACCTGGTCGTACAGCGGCCGCGACGCATTCGCCATGTACGTGGTATTGATCAGGCCGACCACCGTGGCCAGATCGACGAACTGGACCGGGTAGGGCTGCACACTGCGCTCTTCGCCGCCTGCCGGCTGGATGTCGAGCTTGGCGATCAGCGCCTTCATCTCCTCCATATCCTTCGAGGCGGCCGTGATCACCAGCGTGTTGGTGGTGTCATTGCCGGTCACCGTGACGGGATAGACACCGCCGCGGCTGCGGTCCGGCCGCTTGGTATTGCGGATCATGACGCTGAGCTGGTTGGCCAGTTCGGTGGCTTTGACGTGCCGGACCCTCACGGTTTCCGGCAGGATCATGCCTTCGATGTTGCCGACGTCCACCGTGCGGAGCAGGTCCGCAACCTTCTCGTGGTTCTCCGGTGAGGCGGTTACCAGGATGGAGCCAGTGGCGTACTCCGGCGTGACCAGCACCTGATCGCGCGGACCGCGCGTCTGATTGGGGGCAAACCGCTGGGTGATGACGCTGGCCACCGTGGCCATGTCCGCAAACTTGACGATGTAAGGCTTCACGAAGCGCTGCTCATCGACGTCCGCCGGGCGGGTGTCGAGCTGGGTGATGAGGCCCTTCATATCTTCCATGTTCTTGGCCGACGCGCTGATGACCAGCGTGTTGGTCGAATCGTTGCCCGTGACGCTGATCGGCAACAGTCCCGTGCCACGGCTGGGCCGGTACTTCGTCCGGATCAGGTTGGTGAGCATGGTGGCCAGCTCGGAGGCCTTCATGTTCTGGACCTTGAGCGTTTCGAGCTGGGACTCCTGGCCAACGTTGCCCTTGTCCAGGCTCTGGATGAGCTCCTCGACCTTCTTCATGTTCTCGCCGTTGGCCCGCACGATGAGCGACTGGGTGGCATGCTCGGCGGTGGCTACCACCATCTCGCTCTCGGCCACCTTCTGGCTGCGGGTGAACATCTGGTTGATGGCCTGCGTGGCATAGCTGGGATCGGCAAAGGTGAGCGGGAAGACGCGGATCTGCCTGCCGGCGCCGCTGGCCTCGGGCGTATCGTACTTGACCAGCAAGTCGTCGATCAGCTTCTTGTTGGCCTCGCCGGTGTTCACCAGGAGCTGGCGACCGATCGGATCGGGTACGATGGTGACCACCAGCTCGGTGGCCGACTGTGCGGGCAATCCGCCCTTCTGGAAGCCGGTGCTGCGCATCGTGAAGTAGTTGTTCAGCAGGGCCGCCACTTCTTCCACGTTGGCGTACTTGACCGGGATCTGGTATTCCTTGATCAGGTCACTGGTGACCCCTTTGTAATCCTCCAGCGGATCGATGATCGCGGACTTGATGGTCTCCATCTGAGACTTCGTGCCGTAGACGAAGACGACATTCGAGCTGGGCTCGGCCACCGCCGTAGGCGCCGCTACCCCCCCCGGGAACTTCTGACGGGTGAACAACTGGTTGATGGAGGCCGCGACGGCCGTGGCCGCGCTCTTGGTCAGCCCGAACATGGCGGTGGTGGGCTGCGACGTATCCGACGGCTGCACGTCCAGATCCTTCAGCACTTTCTCCACGGCCAGGTGAGCCGCTGCGGTGCCGGTGACGATCAGGGAATTGGTGCGTGGATCGGGGGTGGCGGCCAGCACCTCGTTGGTGCCCTTCTTGGCCTGCTGCAACGTCTGGGTGGCCACATCCTTGAAGGCCGTGATAATCTCGGTGGCGAAGGCGTAGGTGAGCTTGTAGACCCGGGTGTCCACCTTGCCGGGCTGATCCAGGATCAAGGCCTGAGCTTCGATCTGCTTGAAGAGTTCCTCGGGCGCGACCACAAAGATGATGCCGCTGTTGTCGTCGCCGGTGATGCTGATGCTGCCGCGGCCACGGCTGCCACGCCCGCCGGTGGCGCGCCCCCCGAAGATCTCGTCGAGGGTGTCGGCCACGGCCGTCGCGGAAGCGAACTCGAGCTTGATCCGCCGGGGCGAGTGCACCTCGCTGGCCCGCTTGTCGATCTCGCGGATTTTCTCCGCGATCAGCTTCTGCTGGAACTCGGGGGCGGAGACGATCAGCGTGTTGGTGTTGGCATCGGCGGTGATGCGGATGGCCCGCCCGCTGCCACCCCGGGCGTCACCTTCAGAGTAAATGCGCGACAGCGTGGTAGCCAGATCGGCGGCACTGCCGTTCTCGATGGTATAGAGCTGCACCTGGCCGCCTTCGCTCTTGTCGATCTCCGCGATAATGGGCCGGATCTTCTCCATGTCCGGCTCGAGGGCCCGCACCAGGATGGTGTTGGTCCGCGAGTCGGCCGAGATGCGGATCTCACCGGAACGGGCACTCTCGACCCCGGTGAAGCTGCCGGCGAAACCACCCCGGCCGCCGAAGGATGAACCGCCGCCGCTGCCCTGGAAAAGCTTCTCGAGCTGCGTGGCCACCTGCTGGGCGTCGCCGTGCCTGATGGGGAAGGTTTCTATCCGCAGCGGGATGGTCTGGTCCTCGAGCTTCTCGATGAGGTCCTGGACGATCTGGATGCCCTCTTTCGGCGCGGTGACCAGGATGGAGTTGGTGGTCGCCTCAGAGGTCAGGCTGATGTCCCTGGAGGGATTGAGCTTGAGCTGCTTGCCTTCGCCCTCGGCCCCCGGTTCCGCGCCCGGCTGGCCCTGGGCGGCCACGGCCGTCTGCATCTGAAGCTGGAGCATCTGCTGTTCGAGCTGCTCGATCATGGCCTCGGCGTTACCGCCGGCAACTCCGCCCGCGCCGCGTCCGCGGAAACCGGCGCGTGCGGGGAACATCCCGGCGCGAATGGACGGATCCTGGATTTTCAGAACCGACTTGAGGGCCACTTCCACGTCGTAGGCATTGAGCTTCTTGAGCTGGAAGACGCGGATCTCGGAGGTGTGGGCCTCGCCCGGGCGGTCGATCTTGAGCACCAGCTCAGCGATGGACGGGAAGTCCTCCTGGGCCGCACGCACGATCACCGTGCGCGTACGCGCGTCGGCGAACACGCGGATGCGCTGGCCTCCGCGAGCGGCCTTGGTTGCCTCCTCGGCCTCCTTGGCCTGCTGCTCTTCCTCCTCGCGGCGACGCTGGGCGGCGGAGGATTCATCATCCTCCTGACCGGGCGTGCCGGGCTTGGCCGCCGCCCCTCCGCGCCGATTCGCCTGGGGCGCCTTGGGGGCCGCAGGCTGGGCCGCCTGCTTGTCGTTGAACATCTCCTCGAGGATGGCGGCGGCGACGTTGACGTCCACGTACTGCATCTCAAAGACGCGGATGTCGCTGGCCGTCAGCAGGTCGCCCTCCAGTTCCTCCAGTGATGCAGCAACATCCTCCATTACCCTCTTCCATGCTTCCACTTCGTGAGCCGGGCCCACGAAATAGACGAGGCCGTTGTCTTCGTCGTAGCGGATCTGGAGCTGGCCGGTCATCTTGGCTTCCGCCGCGGCGGCCATGGCCGTCTGGCGCATCTCTTCGACCGGATTGGCGCCCTCAGGCTGGGGTACAGGGCCCGGAGCGGCGGGCACTTTCGCTTCGGTAGCAGCGGAAGCGGGAGCGGCGGCCGGAGCAGGAGCGCGCGTCGGGGGTGCCGCCGCCACATTTGCCGGCGTGGCAGCAGGCTGGGCTGGTGTTGTCGCGGCGGGCGATGGTGGCAGCGCGGGCTTCACCGCGGTGACCGGCTGCGTCGCCGGCACAGCGGCGGCCGGTCGTGTGCTCACGGCGGCGGTAGCCGGCTGCGTGGC
>BTUC01000250.1:0-10611 GCA_045863575.1 Phycisphaerae bacterium | reverse complement strand
GTTCGAGGATGTGATCGCTCCTGAGGCGCCCGCGGGAGCCGATGCCGGCGCCGATCCGCTGTGGATCGTGGGCCCGCTGCTGAGGCAGACCCGGCGCGAGCAGCCGCAAAAGGGTATGGATCGTCTGGCCGGCCAGATTGCCAAGCGGCCCGTGCATCTGCACGCCATCGGCGAGGCCACCATTGAAACCAAGGCCTACGACCAGCCGGCCCGGCCCGGTGGCGCCGTGTCGCGTTTCCTTTCCGAACTGCTCCCCGATGAAATGCAGCGTCCCGCCACGCGGCCCGCAGACGGTTCCCAGCGCCTGGTCAGCCGGGCGCGCGTCGAGGGACCGCAGATCGCCATCGACCTGGTTCAGGAGCATCTGGTGGTCGAGGGGAGTGGCTACCTCCTGGTTGAGGATTACCGGCTACCCGAGAAACGCCAGGCTTCGGCGCGGCGCTCAAGCGGTGTGGGGCTGGTGGACTCCCCCGACACGCTCGCGGGCGATGGACCCAGCCAGACCCTCTTCACCTGGCAGAATTCGATGTCGTTTCTGAACGGCCGGAACGTGGCCGTGTTCGACCACCGAGTCGTGATGGATCACCGAACGGGTGATCAAATGGCGATGTCCCGAGAATTGGCGGCTGCGCTGCACGTGGATCCGGCCAAGCTGGCGCAGCTCAAGAGTCGCAAGGTGGATCTGACCACGGACCATCTCCTTGTGGAGTTCGCCCGTGACGCCGAGGCGCCGCAAGCGGGGCCGTCGCCCTTGTCCCGGGCGACCCGGCTGAAGCTCTTCGATGCCATGGGCCGCGTCCGCATCCAGACGGAGGGGCGCTCCATCGAGGGGACCAGCGTCACCTACCGAGAGGACTCCGGGATTCTGCGGGCGACCGGCTCGGCTCAATCGCCACCTCAGATCCTGGCGGTGGATGAGAAAACCGGGCAGGTCACCGCGGCCCGCGGCGACTGGGTGGAATGGAACGTGAGAACGAAGAAGCTGACGGTCAAACAGCCCCGCATCATGGCCCCCACAGGCGGATAAAAACTGAAATTGCCTTCACTCTTCCGCTTGCCTGGGACGGTTGGTGAGGAGTATTGTTAAGTAGAGGTCAGCGAGAAGCAGGTCGCTCGTGATCCACACGTCTCCCCCGATCACGCAGGCACCTATAGACAACGAGCACGCAGTGTCGCCGGGCCGGAGTGTGGGCCGCCCAGGCAGGCATCCGCGTGCTTGCAGGCTGATCGCCGCTGTATCTCCCCACGGCGAGCACAATCTGGTTCTGGATGGTCACGTTCGCAGCCGAGCTCGGACAACTGTGTTATTGACGCCGTACGGACGTGGGATCGTTCGCCCTTGGATCCAGGGCTTGCGTAGAGAGTCCGGTCGTCCGCTCTGCGGTCTGATCGTCTATGGTTTTAGGTTCTTGGGAGTATCGCACCTGCTACCTTAACAGCGTCGGGCGAAGGGGAGGGCTGGTGAGAAGCCCAGCCCAAACGTGCTTTCCGGCTGGGGAATCGCCCGTGTTTCGCCACAGGGTTGCCGTGGGGTGCGATCAATCGGAGGGAGCAGTGGAGCAAGGAGCCGACGCTCGCTGAGGCGGAGCAGCGAGCGTCCGGCTCCGCTTATGAGGTGGTGCCTCTTATTATGACTTCATGCCTCTTATGAGGTAATGCGCCCCTCATGAAATAATGCGCCCCTTATGAGGTAATGCGACTCTGATGAGGTAGTGCCGCTCGCAGTTGATGACTTCCAGATCCGTAGCGGCCGGCCTCTGTGCCGGCCGTTGTGCTACCGAATGCCGGGCACAGAGGCCGGCCACCAACGAACTGGGGAAGTAAACCGAGCACCAGCGTCCGGGCTTGGTACCGGATGTTAAACGGAGGCGGAGGGATTCGAACCCCCGGTGCAGTTTCCCGCACGCCGGTTTTCAAAACCGGTCCCTTCAGCCGCTCGGGCACGCCTCCAGAGCGCTATTGTAGGACCTCTCCAGCTGATCAGCCTTCAGGCCCCAAGGCCGCAGTCGGGCCGGCCGTCGCCACCGGCGGTCCTCACAGACCATTGCGGCGGCCGTCGCCACAGACCATTGCCGCCGGCCATTGCCGCCAGCGGCCATCAGTTGGCTGAGCACCCACCGGCCCAGAACGGCCAGCCGTCTCAGGGCGACCGTTACAGTAGCAGAATCCACTGGCCGGTCAATGAGGAGCAGTCCGCTTCAGATCCGAAGCGGCAGAAACCTCAGAAACGGGAATGGCCGTCCATGCCGGGCGCGCGGTACGATGGCATCATGTCTTGGCGGCAAAACGCAGAGCTGGTCTGCTCGGAGAAACCGTAATGGGACGGGCCAGACGAGAACCTGCGGGCCAACCCGCTTCCACGAGGGCAACCGACCAACCCGCTCAGGGTCTCGATGCCAGAAAGATCGCTCTCTTGTCCCCACAGGCCTGGGGCCAGATCGCAGGAACGCTGGGGCTTTCTCCGCGCGAGCTGGACATCGCTCGCCACATCTTCAGCGACCAGACTGAAGCGGCAATCGCGCTGGCCCTCAGCATTTCAGCGCACACGGTCCGCACGCACACGGAGCGGCTTTATCGAAAGCTGCACGTGCGAAGCCGCGTGGAGCTCGTGGTTCGCATTGTGGACGAGTTCCTCAGGCTGACCGCCGATTCTGCAAGTACCCTGTCCCCAATCTGCGCTCATCGAAGTGCCGGTCGCTGTCCCTTCGACGACTGACGGATGATCGTCCGACTGCGCCGAAGCGCACGTGTGTAGTAACGTAAAGGCTCCTCTATTCGCGCCTCTGGAGGGGGACGTTGGTCCTGCACGAGAATCTCGATCGCGCGTCCGGAACCGGGAGACACAAATGAGCCGAACACAAAGATTCGCCATAGCCTGTCACCTCGCGCTACCCATTACCGCGCTCGCCCAGGTGAGCATCGTCGGCCGGCTCGACGTGAACACGCTGGAAGCTACTGGGCAAGCGACTATTCTGGCAACCCCGGGAGACATCGGATCGGTTCACGACCTCTTCGACGATCAGGCAGCCACCCTGTACCGATCCGCCGACATCAACCCGGCACAGGTTTCCATCGTGTTCGCCGAGGCGCAGGCGTTTCATGAGTTCAGCGTGTACTGCCTGGCGGGAGCAAACGACTGGATGGTCGAAACCGCCGACACTGAGGAGGATCTCTACGCCGAGAGCGGCTCGTATTCCGTGGTGGTGGACTGGACTATGACGGCTGGAGACGAATGGTCCACGGTGACGCTGCCGTACCCGGTGACGGCGGCCGTTGTCCGCCTGACCGTACACCGGCTGACCGGCGACAACTACGTGCACATCGCGGAGTGGAGCCTGTACGGCGAAACGGCCATCGAGTGGATCTGGATCTCGCCCTGGGACGCCCTGCTGCTGCCGGGTCAGTCGCAGCAGTTCACGGCCTGGGGGGAGACAGCTTCCTCCGGCTCAGTGGATATCTCGGAGCTGGTCACCTGGTCGAGCTTGGACCCGTCCGTAGCCAGTATCGACAGCAGCGGACAGGCCACTGCAATCCACGAAGGGCTGACCTGGATTCGAGCCGAATTGGACTCGCTTGAGAGCCAGGTGACGCTGGAAGTCGCGGCCGACCCGACGGACCTCGACGTCACCTTCATCGAACGTACGCCGCGCTACGATTACGACGCGGCTAAGAACAACCCCGAGCCGGGCGACCCGGTCGTGTTCACGGCCCACGTGCGAAACTGGGGAGGCACAGCACTCGCCTCGGTCGCGTACCTCTGGAAGCTTGACGGTAGCCCGGTTGCTTCCGGGACGCTCAGCAACATATCGCCCGGCGGAGCCGAACGGACAGTGGATCTTCCGTGGACATGGCAAGCGGGCGATCACACCATCGGATTCCAGATCGATCCCGATAATCTGATCGCGGAAGCGAGTGAGTCGAACAACGCGCTGACGGACCGGGTAAATGGAATTATCGCCGGGTTCTGGGTGGAGGAGTCGCTGTATCACTACTTTCATACGCACCAGCGGGACCTGAACATCGGATCGAATTCATGGGAGGACTGGATTCAACGGCAGATGGCTACGCAGAACGCCCTCTACGCCTCGGCGATATATTCCAGCAGCCCCGGCGGGGTCCTCGACCGTGTGCGAATCGACAAGCTGATCATCGTGCCAGACGGGGCCCTGCCGCTCAACGGCGGAATCGCCACGAACCACCCCGATATGAGCGACAAGACGGTGGATTTGATGTGGGGCATGCCCTCCTATCTGCTGGACGGGGACTTCTTCAAGAACACCACCTCCGCCGAGCTCACCAACCCCTTCCATGTCGACCAGGGCATGATCCACGAGCTCGGTCATGCGCGCTACCTGATCGACTGCTACGGCTTCGACGTGCACAACACCTACAACCCGTCCACGGGAGAAGGTCACGACTCGGTGCAGATCTACGAAGAGGGATCGCCCGTCGCCGGGTCGGACCTGATGCCGTTCATCGCGTGGGACTCGGTGTTGTACTACAACATCAGCGGCGGCGTCATGTCTGGCCCCTACGGCTTTGCCTGGAGCCCGTACGAGGCGGCGGCACTCAATCTCATCGCCGGCCAGCGGGCGGTCTGCGGCAACTACAACGCCCCCTGCAACCTGGGCGTTTTTCTCAACGACCTGCCAGAAAACAACCACTTGCGTTTCATAGACGCCGAGGGGCGGCCGTTGGGCGGCGCCGATGTCAGAATCTACCAGGCAACCGGCGGCCCGGGCTGGTACGGCAAGACCTTTGATGACACGCCCGACCTGTACTTCACCGCGGACTCCGACGGCTACATCCATATGCCGCGCAACCCATTCTCCTCCGGACCGATCCAGCACTACCTGGGCCTTTCCACCGCGGTGATCATCCTTCGTGTCGAACACAACTTCGGTCTCTGGTACCTGTTCCTGGAGGTCAGCGAGTTCAACATGGCCTACTGGTCGAGCCAGACGGCCGATGCGTTTTACTCCCGGACGCTGCCCGACGCGATCGGCTGTGGTCCAGCCGACTTCAATTGCAGCGGGCAGGTGGATCAGGACGATTTCGACCTGTTCCAGCAATGTGCCACCGGGCCGCATCTGGGCCCGCCGGGCGACGGTTGCGAACCCGCCGACTTCGATCAGGACTCTGACGTGGACCAGTCCGACTTCGGCGTCTTCCAGCGATGCTGGAGCGGAACCGACCCGGCCGATGCCCATTGCGCCTCATGAATTCGAAGCCGTGCCGCGCACAGTCATTGGCCTTATAGTAGCCCTCAATGCTCCCGCCGCCGCTTTATCGACCCGGCTGTCTCGTGCGCAGAACCATACAGCTCACGATCCTTGCTCTCGTACTGCCGAGCTCGTGGAGGGCCATCGCAACCTGCGCACCCGTCAGAGCGCAACCGCCGGCGACTACTCCCGCGGACTCTATGGATCGGCGGACGCGCGTCGATGGCGCCTCCGGCAATCCGTTCATGAGCATTCGCCAGGACGCGAACGGCATCACCTCGCTGCGCTGTGACGCTTCGGGGGATGGCCGTTATGGCGTCGAAACCGTGGCTTCCCCGGGCCGGCTCGCCGGCTTCACATTGCAGGCTCTCGAGACGAACAGGCTGTTGCTCAGTGGGATCAGCGGCGAGTTCATCTGGGACCTGCCGTTCGTTCGGGAAGGGTATTACGACGCGGATGCCCATCGGAATTACCCCTCCCCTGCCACCACGCAGGGGGCCAGGCCGCTGGTTCTTCCCGTCCGCCGATTCCTCACCAGTGCCGGACAGTATGTGAACATCGAGCATTTCAAGCGCCTGCCGGCAGGATCGGTGCAGACGCTGAACCTCGGCGAGAGCGGCAGGCTGCTGCTGGTGCTGGACGATGGGCGGAATCAGGATTTACTGCTGACGCTTCCTGGCGTGAGCACCGCTCACTGCGAAGCGGACGAACAGCATCTGCGGCTCAAGGCGCGGCTAACCGGGACGGCGAGCATCGAGGTGCGACCTCGCAATGATCAGAATCTTCCCGGGTACGAAATGGCGTTTCCGGCCGTGCGCTTCGAACCCGATTTCAGCATCCGAGATAACTCGACCGGCAAGACTATAGGCGCCTCTGAGCTCATGACCGATCTGCTGCGCATGGCCGTCTACTGGCATCCGTCGATGACGGTGGTCGGCGACTGGGGCCTGGGAGCGGTCGAGACGCACATGCTCGATGACCCGCGCTCATGGTACATGCGGCAGCTTCGCGCGGAGTTGCTTCGGATGATGGGCTGGATCGGGTACGACCGATTCGAGCGCTTCGGTATGATGTTCGCCTGGGGCCGCTTCCCCGACTATGGCGCGGGCGGGCTGCTCAATCTGCCGCCGGGTAATGCGCCCTATGACATGCGCATGCTGCATCTCAACGGCCAATGGATCGAGACCATCGCCCGATACGTGCTGGCCAGCGGCGATATCGGCCTACTCCGCTCGAAGCGCGTGCGCTGGGTCGGGACGGACGGCGACGAGCCGCAGCCATTGTGCGGCCGAAACCCTGCGCTGGGCGACTATGTGCTGGCCGCGGGCGACGTCCGGCTGGACGGCAGGAAACCTGCCGTAGTGCACACGCTGAGTCAGACCTTTACGGCCGGCAGACCGTTCAGCCAGTTGCGCGTCCTGCTGGGCACGGAGAGCCGCAGTGAAAGGGCCCGCGGCTGGGTAAGCCTTCTGGACGAGGACGACAGGAGAATCCTGGATCAGGTCGCCTTCGAGCTTGACGCCCCAAGCGTGGCCCGCCCCACGATCATCCCCCTGCCGGAGAAGGCGCCCGCAGGAACCTACCGTGTCCAGATCGGCGACACAGACAGCGGGAATCGCTACTTCGGGCCGGGCATCTTCTGGATGACCGATCCGGATTCCAACGAGTCAGTCCCACCCGGCGGCAGCGGTCCGCTGGGCGGTACGCTGTATGACCGGCTGGTGCTGCTGCTCGATTACCTGCTTCAACATACCGGCGCCGGCACGGACGGCCTGTTCCGCTACATCAATGATCCCGAGTACAACATCGCGAACCACAAATCCGGCCGGCCGAAGGTCTGCACCGAGAACTCGTACTGGGAGGCGGCCGGGGGAGGATATGACGCATTCGAGGGGCTCTGGTACAACGCAGCCTGCCGCGCGATGGTCGAACTGGCCACTCGGCTGGGAAACGAGGCAGACGCTCGCCGCTATCGCGAACTGGCGGTAAAGGCGGACCGGGCTTACAACGCGAAGTACTGGCACACGGCCATCGACAATGGCCGTGCCTTCCAGCGTTACCACGCATGTGAAGACTGGGATGGAAACACCTGGGACTACGGCTACAGCTATTACAACCTGGAGGCCATCTGCCGCGGGATCGCTTCGCCCGAACAGGCGCTGGCGATCCTCTGGTGGCTGGATCGCGGGCAGTGGAGCCCTGACGAGGGCAAGACTTGGAAAGACGACATCTACTCGATCTGGGGCCTGGCCCCGCCGTTCAACACCATCGCCAACCACACCTGGCTGAATGTGACCGGCACACTGCCCTACCGCGAGGTGCTGGCCAACGGCGGTACGCGCACGAACATCGCCGCCCGTGACCTCCTGGCCCGCGCTCGACACCTGGGCGCGGACAACATGCACGAGCGGAATGTGCGCATCTTGGCGCGCTTCGCACGGCCGGATCGGCTCACCGGGGGGAGGACGTTTGACGATCCCGGCGGACGAGGACGCTGGCACTTCGGCGAGCCACACGTCGATCGTGCGGATATCGAAGGTTTTCGAGAGATCTTCCCTCAGAGCGGCGATCTGGCCACGCACCAGGTGATGGCGTACCTGGGCATGGAGCACACGGCCACAGGGCTGCGTCTGCGGCCGAGAGTACCTTCGTCGCTGGATGCGTTCGAATTCAAGGGCATCGGCTATCAGGAGGGCGTATTTGACTTCCGGGTGAAAGCCGTCCGCGAAGAGGTGGCGGTCGAGACTCTCACCTGGGTGGGGCCAGACGTCGCTGAGTTCACAATTCCCCAGCAGTTCAACGGTGCAGGCATTCTCATCGACCACTCCGCGCCAGCCGAGTCCCCTACCAGGCTCGCGCTGGCCCTGGAGGCGGTCACGGGACCCGACGCCGATGAGGTTGGCCGCACCTGGTACAGTCACCTGGAGGAGGGTCAGTGGGCCTGGCTCACCTCGGAGCAGTGGCATCCGCCCGGCACGTACCGCCTGCGCATTCTTGAGCTGGCGACGGCCGACGAGACCCACGTACGCCCTGCAGGTGGGACGCGACCAGCCGTTCAGATCCGCTGCCGGCGCGAGCAGACCCGGCTGAAGATCAGTGTCCGCCATTCACCCGCGGCCGTGGTTTATGAGCTATTCAGGACTGGAGAGCCCGAAGCAGTCGGCCTGGATGCGTTCCTGGAACCCGGCGGCGCGGCGTTCCTGGTTCGCCGCCCCGCCAGGCGATGATCCCCCCGGGTCCGTGACGCGATGGGCGGCGATCGGAGCCCTGAGCGCAGGCGAGTGGGCCTGGGCTGATGGGAACCCACGGCAATTGGGCCCCCCGCGTGCCCTCAGAGCTCCGAAGAGCCTCACCGCCAAGCCGCTCACGAACCCGTTCCCCCTCGCGTGCCCCCCTCGCTGGCGCCCAGGGCTCCGACGGACCGCCGCTACAGACACCGGTGGCCGAGACGCTACAATAGGGGGTCTGTCGCGGGCGGCTGCTGTCCCCCGCACCATAACCTAAATACCTGGTACATCCATGTTTGAAGCACTCACAGAACGGTTCAGCGATGTGTTCCGCAGCCTTCGCGGGCGCGGCAAGATCACTGAAGAGAACGTGGCCGAGGCCCTGCGCGAGGTTCGCACTGCGCTGCTGGAGGCCGACGTTCACATCCAGGTGGTCAAGCAGTTCGCGGATGAGGTGCTCAAGAAGGCCCTCGGCGCCGAGGTGATCAAGACGCTGCACCCGGACCAGTTGCTGGTCAAGATCGTCCACGACGAACTCGTCCGGCTGATGGGCCCGGTGGACCCGCGGATTCCCTTCGTCACTCCCGGCCCGACCGTCATCCTGATGGCGGGGCTCCAGGGTTCAGGAAAAACCACCACCTGCGGCAAGCTGGCCAGGTACATCATGGCCCGCGGGCATCGGCCGTTGCTGGTGGCGGCCGACCTCAAGCGGCCGGCGGCCATCGATCAGCTCGAGGTGATCGGCGGCCAGGTCGGCGTGCCCGTGCATGCCGAGCGGGGTGAAACCAACCCGGTGAAGGTCTGCCGCAACGGAGTCATCCAGGCCCGCAAGACCGACCGCGACGTGGTCATCCTGGACACGGCCGGGCGTCTGGCCATCGACGATGAGCTCATGGCCGAGATCGCCCAGGTCGAGCAGGCCGCCCAGCCGCACCAGGTGTTCCTGGTTATCGACGCCATGACCGGCCAGGACGCCGTCACCACCGCCCGACACTTCAATGAGCGCCTGGAGCTCGACGGCCTGATCCTCACCAAGTTCGACTCCGACACCCGCGGGGGCGCCGCCCTCTCGGCCAAGATGATCACCGGCAAGCCGATCAAGTACATCGGCGTCGGTGAAAAGCTCGACGCACTGGAGGAGTTTCACGCCGACCGCATGGCCGGCCGGATCCTGGGCATGGGCGACGTGGTCACGCTCGTCGAGAAGGCCCAGCAGCAGTTCGACGCCGACGAGGCTGAGAAGCTCCAGCAGAAGATGTCCAAGGGGCTGACCCTCGAGGACTTCCTCGGTCAGATGCGCAAGATGAAGTCCATGGGCTCCATGAAGGACATCATGAAGATGATCCCGGGCATGTCCACGCAGATGGACGGCATGGAGATGGACGACGGCGAGTTGGACAAGTTCGAGGCCATCATTCAGTCGATGACCATCAAGGAGCGCCGCAACCCGGAGCTGATCGAGGCCTCCCGCCGTCGCCGGATTGCCCGCGGCTCAGGCACCGACCCCAAGGACGTCTCCGGCCTGATCAAGAGCTTCGCCCAGGTCCGCGACATGATGAAGGTCATGAGCAGCATGTCCATGATGGATCGGCTGCGCAGCGCCACGCAGTTCGCCAAGATGGCCGCCGGCGGCATCATGCCCCGCATCAAGGGCGGCAGCACGGTCAAGAAACGCAAGGAAACCCGGAAGGATAAGCGCGCCCGGCGGAAGAAGCACAAGCGGTAGATGGCGAGAGGCGGAGAGACGGAGCGAAGGAGAGAGAAACATCTCGCTACCCTGCATTCACCAGGCTCTGTCTGCCCCCATCAGCACGCAAGAGTGGTATCAATGATCTCGTTAACCTTGGCCACTAAGGCCGCGGCCCGTGGCAGCGGCGCGAGGCAGTCCGCAAGGCGTCCGCGGACGTTCCACAGGTCGTTAATCATGCCCGCGGTGTCAAATTCGTCGGCCCAGTCGGACCCGGCGGGATTGACCAGGTCGTGCCGCTGCCGGAGCCACACCTGCCAGTAGGGATCGAATTCATCCATAAGCGCCCTCTCTGCACGGGACTGAACAGAAGGCAAGTGTGCCGCACCTACCGATTACCCGCCGCCTTGAGCAGTTCGTCCGCCCAGGTGGCGTCCTCGGGTTGCAGCGGCGGGTCGAGGGGCTTGCGGTAGTC
>BTUC01000249.1:1431-10621 GCA_045863575.1 Phycisphaerae bacterium | reverse complement strand
CAACCATTCCGATCCGCGCGTCCGGGCCCGCTTCCGGCACGAAGGCCGTGAGCTGCCGACCGCCCACGCCGGGGCCCTGTGGGCCGCCCGCCGCTGGTACCAGGACAACCCGGCCGTCCGCGAGCGGATCTCCGAAGTCCTGGCCGATCTGCACCAGGAGTTCGGCTGGCGCTCGAGACTGGCCGCTCCGCTGATTGGTCGCTACATCTACGCATCGATGCAGCGAGAGCAAGGCCGCCTCCAGAACGGCTGGACCTACGAGCCGCGCACCTTCGAGGAGCGAATGCGGCAGGAAGGCCGGAAGGCGACTGCACCAACCCCGACTTCTGAGCTCCTGGACAAAATTGCCATTGAACCGGCCGTTCAGTGACAGCATCAGGCACACCGAACTCCCTCCCTCGGTACTCCGGGGGAGGGCTGAGGTGGGGGCTTGGCCGGCGGTAGGGCTCGGAGGTTTCAGAATGTAGCAGGGAAGAGACCAGGATTAAGATTAAGATTAAGATGAGGATGAGGATTGAGACTCAACGCTATCTCATCTCACATCTCCGCCAACGCCTGCTCACGCTCACACATTCGCACCTTTCCACGCTCCCACCCCTGGACGCCATTCAACTCAAGCGGTCTTTGCCTGCACGGAGCCCCCGGCATGAGCCGCCATCGACGTGCCGTCACCGCCGGGTACCAGCATCTGCGTGCCCGGTACGCCGCCGAAGATCTCCTCTGACAGGCTCGAAGCCGTCGTGATAGCGCTCGAAGTTCTCGGTGCCCACCCGGCCGAGGAACTCGTCTTCGTGGCTGTACAGCAGCAGGTCCTTGGGCGTGAACCGGCCGGCCTGCTCCCGCCACAGATTGAAGCCGGCATAGTTCACGATGGCCCCCGATCCCGCAGGATCGTGCAGCGGCTGCGACGTCAGAAAGCGATTGCTGTTCACCTGTACGGCATGGAGGAAACAGTACCGGCCGGCGCTCTGGGCCAGGATCCACTGAATAATCGCATGATTGCCGCTGCGGGGCATGCCCACGAGGCGGATTTCGCGCCGGTTTGCATACTCGCGCACGTCAGACCTCCGTTCCAGCATGAAAACAGATGCCGCCCGCGCCAGCAGCAGAACAGAAGCATTCTACTGCTTGACCCTCCACGAGCGCCTGATTATAAGGGGGATTCACGCCTGAGGTGCTGAGGCTCACGTTTTTTTCAGGGCCCGCGGTTCCGCCACAACGTCACCCGGCCGAGTCGGTCATACGGCGGGCAAATGTGCATGCCGCCGGTCACGAAGTCCGTGCGGTCATCGCCATCCAGGTCGCCGGCCGCCAGGGCCAGCAGGTGCGTGGGACTGGTCCCCACGGGGCGCTCGGTGAACTGCATCCGCCCGTCGTTCTCGTACCAGATGAGCGACAGTGCGTCCTTCTGCTCCCACTCATTGAATGCGCTGACCACGAACACATCCAGGTCCTGGTCGTGATCGATATCCACGGCGCAGGCGCTGTAGGCCCCCGGGCAGTTGGCGATGCGGTGAAATTCGAACTTTAGACCCCCCTTGTTCTCATGCCACTGCACGCCATGCCACGGCCGGGGCCGGGGCGGAAGGTAGTCGAAGGCATCGCCGTTGGTGTGCAGGATGTCCGGGTCCCCGTCGCGGTCGAGGTCCACGATGGCGATCCCGCTGCTGCCGAAGTCCTCGTTGTTGGAGCCATAGATGAGCCGCGTCGAGAAACCGGCCTTGCCATCGTTCTCGAAGACGTAGATCTCTTCCCACTCCTGCGACACCAGGGCCACGATGTCCAGGTCCTGGTCGCCATCGACGTCCACGATGGGGGTATGGATCGTACCGGAGAGACTCAGCAGCATGTGGCTCTCGAACTGCCAGTTGCCCTGGTTCTCCATCCACCGGATCTCTCCGTCGTCGTAGCCGAACTGGCCCACCGCCAGATCCAGGTCTCCGTCGCCATCCAGATCCCCGGCTTGCACGTCAGTGACGCGAGCCACGTGATCGATCAACACCCGGTTGGTGAAATGCTGCCGGCCGTCGTTCTCCAGGATGACCACCGAGCCGATCCGATCGTTGTTGGGGAAGAGCATGCCCATGACGGCCACCAGAACGTCCAGATCGCCGTCCTGATCAATGTCGCAGGCCTCGGCATGGGCCGGGGACACGACGGACTCTCCCAGGGCAGCCTCGACGAATTCACCCGCTTCGTTGCGTCGAATCCAGGTCACCTGGTCGGCGGCTGCATCACAGACCAGCACGTCGAGTCGCCCGTCGCGGTCCAGATCGACCGTGGTCAGCGCGGCAATGCGCGGACGGTCTTCGCCCTGAACCGGCAAGCCGATCGGCGATGGCTCGAGGAAATCTGCCGGCGCTCCCCGCGGTGCGGTGGCTTGCTCAACTCCAAGGCGGCCCTCGCCATGGCCGGAGCGGCTGATGATGCGCTGGACAAACTGCCCCATGGATACCCCGGTGCGGTGCGCCTGGTAAGCAATGACACCTAGCGGAATACCCACCAGCACGGCCAGCAGAATCAGCGGAGCAATGAACGACGATGGGCGTTTGGCCATCCTGAGTTCCCCTAGAAATGGGCGAAGTACACCACCATGCCCCCGGCGATGATGGATAGCATGGCGCCGGTCGGTGCAAAGCCACGCAGCGCACGAGCCTTGCCGCCGACCTCGTCCAGCCACAGGCCGTATCCGCGGCGAAGGCTCACCGCCAGCCCGGTCAGCACCAGAGTGACCTGCATCCAGGGTATGGCCGCAGGCCAGAGCTGCAACCACGGCAGCCCCGCCAGTCCCAGCAGGTTCCATCCCCAGTTGAACGGGTCTGCGGCCGTCAGGATCACGAAGCTCCAGTTGACCATGAGCATGGTAGCGAAGAACGAGACCCACATCCCCAGGCCCAACGGCACGAACGCGGGAGCGAAGCGCTTGAACGCATCGCTGGAGGGCAGTGAATGCCCGGCCCAGCGCAGCCCCAGCCGGTTCGCCACCCAGTACAGCCCCGGAATCAGCAAGAGCGTTACCGTCCAGAGGACGGCCACGTAGGCCAGAAAGCGCGGCCAACTGCCTTTGTCGACCACGTTGACCACGTCGCGCAACTCAGGCCAAGGGGACAGGATAATGACCGAGTAAGCCATGCCCAGCGTGAGCATGGCCAAGGCCTGCCACGCCTGCCCCACGCGCTTGAAGCGATCCTCGGCGGGGCCGCGGCGCCAAGCGAGTGTCACGTTGTCCTCGGGGCAGCTTTTAATGCACTCCGTGCACATGCCGCAGTCGGCGTTATCCTTCAACGCCGGCACGTACAGGTTGAAGGGACAACCCCATCCCCGGTCGTTACCCTGATAGCAATCCTTTCCCTTGCACGTTCTGCATACGCCCAAGTCCGAGACGCGGATCATGGCCCGGCCCGCCGAACTGTAAACGGTAAGGAATGAGGTCACCGGGCACAGAAAGCGGCAGAAAGCCCGTCTTTCCCAGATGATCCCCATGAGCGTGGCGGCGCCAAACAAGCCCAGGAGCATGATGGCCGTCCAACGCGGCATGCCCGCGAAAGAGGCGGCCAGCGTACCAATGCAGAGGAAGACGAGCTGCCGCAGCCATGCCCCGCGCAGGAAGCTCGGCCATTTCAGTCCCAAGCCCAGGTACCAGTTGCCCACCCGCTTGTCCTTAGCGGCGCGCACGCCGGTCAGCGACCATCGTTGCAGGTACTCCCCCAGTACCGGCAACGGACAAATGGTGCACCAGATGCGGCTGTTCAAGGGCAGGAGCATGACGGCCATGATGAACATCCACACAACCCAGGTGGCCATGACGGCCAGGTTCCGGCCCCCCATCTTGGTGCCCACCAGCCCGGCGAGGATGGCGAGCATGAAGAGGCCAAGTACCGGCAGGGTGGCATAGAATTGCAGCCCGCGCCAGTGCAGCAAGCGCCGCAGGCCGGGCACGGTAGCTCTCAGGTCGACGGACTCAATGGTGGTGAGTCGTGCAGGAGTCGGCAATCGCACGCGGTACAGTCCGACGAGCGGCAGCGCCACCAGCACTCCCAGGGCCGCCGCCAGCAGCCAGTTCGGCCGGACAATGATGTCCCCCTGCTCGAAGCCGTGCATCGGCCCGCAGTAGACGTGGCAGCGGTGCCGCGATACCGTCGCCAGGCTTCCCAGCAGTCCGGAATGGCCGGCGGTCAGATCGACTTCCTGCGTCTTGCGACCCACTTCCTCGGCGCGGTAAGGATCGAACACCTCGACGGATGGACTGCCAGGCGTGATTTTGGCGTCGATCCCGTAATCTTGCAGAAAGAAGCTGTGAGCTGTATCGCGCGAGGAGAACGTCAGCCTCAGTCGGTCGCCCCGGTTGACGCGAATGACCGACGGCTCGACGCCGTAACGGAAGGCCTCCACGTGAATCCGCCGCTCGCCGGGCGCAGGCGCGATCAGTCCTTCGATGAGGATGGCCGTGCCGACGCAGACGGCCACGATCAGGAGACTGACGAGAGTACGTTGAGTCATGTCCCGGCCTGTCCTTCCGTGGGACTATCGTACGACGTGCCACCGGAGCTTCCGATCCTGATCGGGCGGACAACAGCTCTGCCCGCCTGGAACTCGGCCAGGTGGGCCCGCAACTCGGGCAGACGGGCATCCTGGCGCATGTGCTCGGCGCGCTGGATGGCCTCCATTTCTGAATGCATGGCGGCCGTGAAGTCTCCGATCCGCGCCTGAGCGATGGCCAGCGTATCCAGGTGCTCCGGCAGATCCACGGGTTTGGCGAAGTCTACGGCACGGCGGGCGTTCACCAGCGCCTCCTGAAGCTGGTCAGAGCTGGCGTCGGGCAAGGCGGCCAGGAGCGTGGCCACGCCGTGAGCGACGGGTGCATTGTATGGGGCGACGGTGAGTCCTTCGCGCAGGACGGTCACCGCGCGCAGGGGATCACCGCGGTGCACGTGGACCCGGGCCAGCAGCAGGCGCGGCCGGTCTGCCGTCGGGCGCGGCGTGAGCACACGTTGCAGGAAGCTGATGGCGAGTTCATGCCTGTCGGCCTGCACCAGGCACGTGACATAGCTCTCCACCGCATCATCAAAGCGGCAGTCCGACAGCTCCGCGGCCTGCAGAAACTTCGCGGTCGCCTGCTCGCGGGCTCCTCGCTCATAAAGGATCTTGCCCAAACCGTACAGGATGTTCACGTCGGCGGGCTTATGCCGCAACGCTTCCTGGATGCAGCGCTCAGCGCCCGCGAGGTCGTTCTGCAAGCCGAGCAGGAAACCCAGACCCGTGTGCGCTTCGGCGTTGGCGGGATCGAGCTGGAGTGCCCGGTCGAGGTGGCGGCGCGCCTCGGCGAGTTCGCCTCGTTCACGCAGGGCCTGGCCGAGTTCAGCGTGAGCCCGCGAGCTCTCGGGAGCCACCTCCACGGCTCGCTTGAGCAGAGCCATGCCGCGATTCACGTCGAACGCCTGCTTAACGGCGTTTGCCCGGACGAGGAGGTACAGCGGGTCATGGCAGAGGTCGTCGAGGCGGTCGAGCAGCGGCTCGGGGGCCGGCCGGAACCGCGAGCAGGCACTGCCGCGCGCTTGTGCTTCCTGGGCCGGTTCTTTCATGCCCAGCCGCTCGTAAATCGTGCTGAGCAGCCGATGGGCGGGGCCAAACGTCCGGTCGGCGGCCACGGCCTGCTCGAGCCATTTCCGTGCCCCCGGCCAATCAGTGCGGGCCATGGCCACCCGGGCAAGCCCGAGCAGACCATACGGGCTTTCCCGAGAGAGTTGCAGATACCGCTCGTATTCGACTTGGGCAGCCGCCAGGTCGCCACGCTTCAGCAGTCCATCGGCCAGACGCAGCCTGGCCGGGGTGAACTCCGGAGAGAGTTCGACGACCCTTCGCAGAAGCTGTTCCACGCGGTCACTGATGCCGCAGGTTTCGCGCAGGCAGGCCAGGTAGTAAGGCCACTGGTGGTTGTCCGGCTCGAGGTCCACGGCCAGCAGGTAGCACTGGCCAGCGGGCTCATAAATGTGATTGGCATGATAAAGCAGGCCCAGCTCGCCGACTCGTCGGGCGGAAGCAGGTTCCGCTCGGGCCAGACGATCCGCCTCCTGGACCGCACGCCGGAGTGATTCCGTCTTGTCAGCGAGCGCCGGGACAGCGGGCAGCCGTTGCGCGGCCGAGCGGGTGTAGGCGGAGTTCATCCACCAGGCCGGCCCGACGCCGACCGCAATGGCCGCGAGGGCCAGGAGAATTCCCCGCCCCCACCCGTGACCCGAGGACCGGGCCTGCTCTTCTGGCGCGGCGGAACGGGGCTTCACGGATCGAGAGCTGCCTTTCTGCCTCCGCTGACTCATGGGAACAGTATACCTCGCGGACTCCGACGGTAGAAGCCGCCGGTCCAACCTCATCGGTTACCTGGTGCAGGCTACCAGGTCGGTATTCCGGCAGGCTCACGCGGCCTGACGGCGAGCCGTCCGTTCGCTTCACCATCTCAACAGCCACCGGCAGTGGCAGCCGTGCGACGCATGATGCCGGGCGCTGATGTTCATCGTGTTGAGCGGTACGACATGTTCCATTCTGTGGCTGGATTCACACCGGGGTGGGGTGACCGACCAGCCGCTCGTGCGCGAGGCGACGTCGCACGCCTTCGAACCGGAGGAGCAGGCGTGTGCCTTCTCTGCCGAGCAGGCCGTGCCCGGACCGCTTATGCTCCCCGGCTGTTGAGCGCGCCGGCAAGCTTTAAAGCCCCGTACTGTCAAGGCTTGCCGGAACTGACTGAGAGGATAGCCAAACTTGATGCCACTTGCCGGCTGTGAGCGATCCCCTCTCTCGGTCGCCTTGTTGCCCGCTCCTGGTCTCCCTGTCAACCATCTCGCCCTGCACCGCCGGCGGCTTCGCCTCAGATCGACCAGGGCTCGCGCTGCACCCGCGAGCGTAGCCGGTTGGCCTCGTCGTCGTCCACGAACTCCTGCTTAACCGGGTCGTACTTCATGTCGCGTTTGAGCCACATGCAGATATTCGCGGCGTGGACCGTGGACATGGAGCGGTGCATGACCTCGGCGTTGGCCACCGTGGGCCGGCGCGATTTCACGCAGTCGAAGAAGTTGCGCACATGATTCATCGGTCGGCCGGTACGCTCGGTGTACTCGCCGACGATTTTCTTGAGATCGTCCAGCATGGCCGGGTTGGAGACCACCGGTTTGGGGTCCCAGTCGGAGGCCGCGGCCGTTCCCTCGGAGCCGTCAAAGCGCATCCCGCACGAACCCTTCCACATCCCCTTGGGATCCTGAACCAGGATCATCTTCACGCCATTGGCGAACCGTGCGATCATGCCGTCGCCCGAGCGGTTTTTGACGTAGCCGTAGTCAACCGCCGAGGTATCCAGCACATCGATGCCGGCCTGACACTGGGCGAAGGTGTGGGCGCCCCATTCGCCGATGCAACTCGTGTGGAAGTCGTAGTAGCCGCGCCAGGAGCCGTTGGTGTACTTCGAGTTGTAAGGCCGCAACGGGCAGGGACCCAGCCACTCATCCCAGTCGACCTCCTCCTTGGGGGGCTCAGGTTCGGCCGGCAGCTTCTCGTGACTCAGTTCGGCCGATCCCTTGGCAATGTGGGCCCAGACCGTGTGCACCTTGCCGAGCCGGCCGCTACGGGCCATTTCGATGCAGAAGACGAAGTTCTCCTCGCTAAGCCGCTGTGTACCCGTCTGGTAGATCCGGCCGTAGCGCTTGGCTGCATCGACCACCGCCTGGCCCTCCTCGATGGTCATGCTCGACGGCTTCTCGCTGTAGACGTCCTTGCCCGCCCGCATGGCCATCACGGTGGCCGGCGCATGCCACCGATCGCCGGTGGTGATCAGCAGTGCGTCGATGTCGTCGCGGGTGGCCAGGAACTCGCGCATGTCGCGGTAGACCTTGCAGTCGGTGTTGCCGTAGTGCTTGTCCACCAATTCCTTGACGCCCTCGCGGCGGGTCTTCTGCGCATCGCAGACGGCCACGAACTGGACGTCCTTCTCCGGCAGCATCCACTTGAGGTCGAAGGTGCCGCGGCGGCCAACGCCGATCCCGCCCAGCACGATCCTTTCACTTGGCGGAACCGCTCCGTTCAGGCCAAGCACCGATGCCGGGACGATGTAAGGCGCCGCCACCGCGCCACCGGCCAGGGCCGTGCGTTTCAGCAACTGCCGGCGTGTGAGCGCAGGCGGAGCGGGTCGCGCCGCCAAAAGAGGTTGAGCGTCTGTCTGGCTGCTGCTGTTCTTGGATTCGGGTGTAAACATGGCGATATCCTACCGCTCTCCAATCGAATCGTAAACCCCGAAGCCGAGTGTGACCGGTGTAGGGTGAACACATTCCCCGGGCTGAACGCCGGGGCTACCGTCTGACGCTTCTTCCGATTCAAAGACGATATCCGGGATAAGGAGTCCGATGGTACAATTGAGGCGTGCTCGCATGCGGCAGTCACCCTTGCGGAGGGATTATGGGAACTTATCCGGTCACTCTCTCGGCCACCGCGGTGGTGGTCGCATCGTTCTCGGCAACGATCCTGGCCGCGACTCCCCCGGTGCTCACCAGCCCCCCTCAGGTCAATACGTCACCGGTGATCGCCGACGACACCACTCCATATACGGCGACGGTTACCTTTTCCGACGTCGATGGGTACAACGATATTCGTTGCGTGCGCGTCCTGTTCAACTACACGCAAGCCAACGGCGACCAGACCCAGGGGCGGGGCCTGATGGCGTGGGGCAAAACGGATGCGGACGTGGCCCAATTCGGGGGGCTGTGGGTCCTGGCGGACGCTGTCGGCGGCGGCCGTTGGGGGTATCGTACAGATGTCTGGGGAGGGGTGGACTATATTCATCCACTCTCGTGCGAGGTGGCTAACGGCGGCAGCTCGTCCTCCGGCAACGGTTGGCGAACCGTGAGCTGGTCCTTCACGGTCAAGCCGGCCTGGGCCTTTAGCCCGGTGATGAACGATATCGACACGTGGGTCGCGGACGGTGCCATCGGGGGGACGACCTACACCATCGGCTGGCTGGATGGTCAGCAGTTCTTCGATGTGGTTTCCACAGCCTGCACGACGTATTGCGCGACGCCTCGGCCGCCGGTGCTTTCTGATCCCACGGCCACGTCGATCGACGTGGCTATCCACTTTTACGACTTGGCATCGGACCTGTTCGCGCTCATGATTTCGCCCAGCGTGGGCGGTCGGAAGTTCGGTCAACTGG
>BTUC01000249.1:0-1421 GCA_045863575.1 Phycisphaerae bacterium | reverse complement strand
GAATGCTGCTCCTCAGTGGCAAAGCCGGACGAATTGGGGCACGAAGACGGTGAGGGGGCTGCTCCCCGCGACGACTTACACCTTCTCCGTGAGGGCGTCGGACGATGCGCCCGGGGCCTGTCCCTCTCCATGGAACAGCGCCCAGATGGCCACGTCTGCCGTGACTTCAATCATCCATCCCTACCAGGGGGTGCCGTTCAGCCCCTTTGTCCGCGGCCAGTGTCCTTTCCGTTCGGTGGGAGGAGATGAATGGCCCGTCATCTGGGATCGAACCGTCGGATCCATGGCCCGGGGCGTCGCCGGCGGCCTCGATGCCGACTGCTACGACTGGCGGGACATCGACAGCGGATCGGGCTGGGGAACCCCGGCCTGGAGCGGCCGCTATACCACTCTGGAGTTCCTCCAGCAGTCGCGCGATCACGATGCTGCGCCACTCATCACCGCCAACGTGTTTGGCGGCGGCTACCGGGACTGGGCTGACCCCAATAACCCGGGCGTCTTTGTCTGTCAGACCGTCGACCCGGGCGGTCTCGCTGCTGACTGGGTGCGATACACCAATCAGATCCTGCAGAACTACCGACAGGGGGACGAGAGCAGCCTTTCGGGCGAGGATCTGCGCGTTTTCAACTCCATCAGCAATTGGGGAGCCAGGCCCAGGCTTTTGTCCAGGGGCGAAGGTGTTGTGCCCAGGGTCCAGTACTGGGAGATCGGCAACGAACCTGAACTCGGGGGCTATGGCAGTTTTCTGAAGGCTCACTATCTAGGGCCTCCAGCCTATCGAGACCAGTACAAACTGATCAGCGCAGCGATGCTGGCCGTCGACCCGACGCTGAAGCTGGGTCCTTGCCTGATCAACCCTGCGGACCCGGCTGGCAGCGGGCAGTGGTTATCCGCGCTGGCGGCGGACGCGGCGGTCCCACTCGATTTCGTGGCGTATCACCCCTACTACAACAACGTCAAGCTGTACTGGGGACACCTCGACGGCATGACGGGCGCACTCCGGGATTACAGGGCCTTCCTCAACCAGAAAACGGCCGACATGCGGTCGATCCTGGAGCCGTACGGCAGAAGCTGCGATTTCATCGCCTCGGAATGGAACGCCGTGAACTGGGACGCGCCCGAGTACATGCAGGCCTCGATGGCCAGCGCGCTGGGCACCGCGGAAACCTGCTTCACCTTCGCCGAGGACGGCGTGCTGGCCGGTGGATACTGGGCCAAGCCCAACCGGATCCTCGGGGTCAGAGACACGTTTGCCGGCCTGGTCAATTACATGGGTGACACCCTGATCACGACGGGTGAGGAATTGGGCTTTCCTCCGGCCGACGCCGACTTCCGAATCTACGTGACCCGAAGCAGCAGCGTCCCCGACACGATCATGATTTGGGGCCTCAATTTTGACGACACCCGGCCCGTGACCGTCA
>BTUC01000248.1:0-10659 GCA_045863575.1 Phycisphaerae bacterium | reverse complement strand
CCCAGTAGACTTCAGCGGTCAGCAGCCAGCGAGGTGCTTGCAGCGCTATCCACGTCTGGTCTCCTGGTCACCGTGTCTCCCCTCTCCCCTCTCCCCACTCATCACTCATCACTATTTGCTATCATCGTCCCGCCGCCGCTGCCGGTGAGGATGCGCTTCATGTTCCCCGGCGTGTGCAGATTGAAGACGATGATGGGAACGTTGTTGCGCTGGCACAAGTCGATGGCGCTGACATCCATGACCTTCAGCCGCTCGTCAATGACGCGGTCGTAGCTGAGCCGCTCATAGAACTCGGCGTTGGGGTCCTTTTTGGGGTCGGCGCTGTAGACGCCCTCGACCTGGGTGGCCTTGAGCAGCGCCCCGGCCTGGATTTCCACCGACGCCAGGGCGGCGGCCGTATCCGTGGTCACGTACGGACGGCCCGTGCCGGCGGCCAGGATGATCACCCGGCCCTTATCGAGATGGTGGATGGCCCGCCGACGAATGTAGGGCTCGCAGACGGACGCGATCTCGATCGCCGAGAGCACGCGCGTCTGGAGCCCCAGGGCCTCGAGCGTCTCCTGGAGGGCCAGCGCGTTGATCACCGTGCCCAGCATGCCCATGTAGTGGGCAGTGGCCTCGGTGATCCGGGTTTCGCGCGCAAACCGCTCGCCCCGAAGGATGTTGCCTCCGCCGACCACCACCCCCACCTGGATGCCCAGAGCGGCAACGTCCCGGATCTCGCTGGCGATGCGGTTCAGGGCTTCACCGCCGATGCCGAAGCCCTCCGGGCCGGCGAGGCCCTCGCCGCTGATCTTGAGCAATACGCGACGGTAGATCGGCTGCTGTTCGCCCATGGCTGCCCTCTCCATATGTGCAGGCCGGCCGGGAATCATCCCGTCGGCGTGACCCGCGCCCAACAAACAAAAAAGGCCGCTTTCGCGGCCTTTTTTGCTTACTTACGCTACCCCGACTTCAAGCCGGGCGAACTGCGTCACCTTGACGCCGGCCTGCTTGAGGACGTCGCCCACGGTGCGCTTGTCGTCCTTCACGAACGGCTGCTCAAGCAGCACGCGCTCGCTGAACCAGCGGTCCAGCTTCCCGGAGACGATCTTATCGACGATGTTGGCCGGCTTGCCCGCGGCGCGGACCTGCTCGGATGCGATCTCGCGTTCCTTCTCGACCTCGCCGGCGGGGATCTGTTCGCGGCTGACCGCCTGGGGACGCATGGCCGCGATGTGCATGCAGACGTCGTTGAGCACCTCGTCGCTGCCGGTGCCTTCGGCGTTCAGGATCACGCCGACCTTGCCGGTGAAGTGGGCATAGACCGCCGGGTGACCTTCCATGCGTACGACCCGCCCGACCTGCATGTTCTCGCGAATCACGTTGACCACGTCGCAGACCAGGTCGTTGACCGTAGCGGCCGGGTTGTCCGCGAGCTTCTGGTTACGCAGCGCCTCGGCGTTGGTCTGGCCTGACAGGGCCGCCTCGCGGGCGACGTTGTTGGCCAGTTCCTTGAATGCCGGGCTGTTGCCGACCGGCGCCGACTCGCAGAGCATCTCCACGATGGCGGCAATGCCCTTGGCGCGATCGATGAAAGCGCCGATGCGGCCTTCGGACGTCGCCCGGCCGGCCTTCTTCTCCGCTGCGGCGGCGCCGCGTTTGCGCAGTAGTTCCAAGGCCTTCTCAGCATCGCCGCCGGTTTCGCTGAGGGCCTGCTTGCAGTCCATCATGGGCAGGCCGCTGCGTTCGCGCAGGTCCTTCACCATCTGAGCTGTGATTGCTGCCATGGGTCTTGCTGGCTCCTGTCTGGTCAACATGCGCCCGCCGCCCGTTCACGCCACCGGATCGTGCCGGCGGTCACGGACCGCGGATCATCTCTTAATAAAATCCACTGCTGGGAAGCGACGCGGCAGCGCCGGCCGTCAGGTCGTGACAGCCGCCGAATCCACCGGCGCGTTGCTGGACTCACCGGCCTCCGGCCCCGGCTCTTGGCCGCCCGGCGGTGGGGCTTCCTCCGGAGCAGCGCCCTCGTCCGCGCGGGCCGTGGTCCGGGCCGAACGGCGTCCCCCGCGCGGACCGCGCGACTGGCCGCCTTCTCCCGGAGGCGGTTCCTCCGGGCGTGACCGCTTGCCCTCCTCGACCCCATCGCCGAGGGCATTCAAAATCAGTTCGATCGCCCGCATCGCGTCGTCGTTTGCCGGAATGATGATGTCCACATTGTCCGGATCGGAATCGGTATCGACCACGCCGATGACAGGAATGTGCAGCTTGCGCGCTTCCTTGGCGGCGATGTGCTCGCGGCGGATGTCCACCAGCACCAACGCGCCGGGCAGCTTGTTCATCCGGCGGACGCCTTCCAGGTTACGCTTGATCTTGCGGTGCTCGCGCGTGATGGAGGCGATCATCTTCTTGCTGTACTTCTCCTCCATCCCGGCCGCCTCGATGGCCTCCAGTTCCTCCAGCCGGGCCAGCCGCGAACGCACCGTCCGGAAGTTGGTCAGCGTGCCTCCCAGCCACCGCTCGGAGACATAGTGCATCCCCGTCCGCTGGGAAACGCGGATAATGGAGTTGCGCGCCTGACGCTTGGTGCCCACGAAGAGGATATCCTCATTCTTGGCCACCACGCCGGTCAGGAATTTCTTGGCCCGCAGAATGCCCTTCACCGTTTCGCGAATGTCAACGATGTGGATCAGGTTTCTCTTGCCGAAGATGTAGGGCTGCATCTTGGGATTCCACCGGCTGGTACGGTGGCCGAAGTGGACTCCCGATTCGATCAGATTACGCACAAGCTCGGACGCCAAACGACACCTCCACAGGCGACTGGAAAGCTCCGGCCAGGCATCGCCAGACCCGGTCGGTGCGCTCGCAAGCGCGATAGAAACCCACACCTGAGCCGTTCCTCGGTTCAGGCTCACCCGCCCTCGGGGGCTCCAGCACCCGGATTGGGCGATACAGGAACCCCGTATCATAATGGCTGGCCGCTAATAAAGCTAGTGCCGCTTCCCTTCAGGGGTTCCGCCTCTGTGACGCCCTGCCTCCGCGCCGGCCCGTTCTGCTGAGTGAACGGCCGGCACGGAGGCCGCGGCCGCTACGGATCTGGCGTGCTGCCGGGGGTTTGACCGGGGTGGGGGCACGGTTTAGATTTCAGTCCGTGCTCGCCTCGTCACCGGAACCCGACACAGACGGAAAACCGTCTTCCACTGATCAGCCGCGGATCTTCATCTCGGCGGCTGAGCCCAGTGGCGATCTGCATGCGGCCGAGCTGATCCGGGCCATCCGGGGTCGATACCCCCGTGCAGCTCTCTGGGGTGTGGCCGGCACGCGGATGCGGGCGGCCGGCTGCGAGGCCATTGATGATCTCACTGACCGATCTGCCATGCTGCTGGGGGCCGTGGGACTGGCCGGGCACGCTTTGCGGCTACTGGGGCATGTGAAGCGGCGGCTCCAGAGGGAAGGGGCCGACCTGGCTATCCTGGTCGACTCACCGACGCTGCATCTTCCTATGGCAAAGAAAGTTAAGTCCGCCGGATGCCCTGTGTTGTACTACATTGCTCCGCAATTGTGGGCTTGGGCCCCCGGCCGGATCCGACGGGTCCGGCGACGGGTGGATCGCATGGCGGTGATCCTGCCTTTTGAGGAGGAGTACTTCCGAACTCGTGGTGTGGATGCGCGATTCGTGGGACACCCCCTGGTCGAGCAGTTACGGGAGCGCTCGCCGGCCCCCAGCCGTGTAGAGGCCTTTCGTGCTGCCGGAAAACCGGTCATCGCCTGCCTGCCTGGTTCGCGGCGACACGTGGTTTCCGAGGTGCTCCCCGGCCAGATTCAAGTCTGCCGAGCCATCGCCGCTCGACACCCCCAGGCGACCTTTCTGTTCGCTGCGGCCAGCGAAGCGGCGGCCCGTACGGCGGCAGGTAGAATCAAGGCCGAGTCATTCCCCTGCCAGATCGCGGTCGGGCACAACGCCGAGATACTGGCCGCGGCCGATCTGGCCTTGTGTGCCTCCGGAACGGCCACGCTCGAGGTGGCCTGGCACGGCGTGCCCATGGTGGTCATGTACAACGGCTCCAAGTGGGGCTACCGGATGGTGGGTCGGTTTCTCATCCAGACGCCCCACCTGTCGCTGGTGAACATCCTCGCGGGACGCCGCATCGTGCCGGAGTTCATGCCCTACTACACCTCGACTGAGCCGATCGCTGCGGAGGCCCTCGACCTGCTGGAGAATGACGCGCGACGCGAGCAGGTCCGCAGCGACCTGCGAGCCGTGATCGCGTCGCTGGGCGCAGCGAGTGCCTCCGAAGGGGCAGCCGACATCGTAGCGGAAATGCTTGCCGCTGCCCGAAACCCCAACCACGCGCCCCGCCAATCACCACAACTGTAGGGGCCGGCGTCTCTGCCGGCCGTTAACATCGCTGCCATCAACAAAGCGGTGCAACCACGGCCGGCACTCCAGGCCCGCCGCCACATTGAGAAAAAACCTTACTTCGCTCCTTGCGGCAATCCATCGCCCGGAGTCCGGGGCTTAAAGTCGCGGACGCGGACCTCACTGCTGGCATTGGTGCCACCGATCACCCTCAGGTAGCGTCGTGGATAGCCGTATTGCTCATCGAAATGGACGCGGAGGAAGGTTTTCCCACTGCCGGAGGAGAGTGGACCGGAGGGATCGCGGCTGAGCTGCAATTCGCGCTCCAACATGGCGAACAGACCCTCGATGGTATAACTCTCCGGCTCGGCCACGGTGATCTGGCGGTGTGAAGCGGTCAGATCGGCGATCTGCTCCGGCCTGCCGTTACGTACGCGCACGCGAAGCACGCTACCGCCGCCAAGGGTTGACGCGGTCGTCTCGATAGTCGTGTCGTAATCGCGGATGCCTGCTTGTCGCCATCGATGGCGTGCGGCCGTCAACGCCTCGGGGGTCAACTCGGCCATGGGTTCCCGGACGGCGAGCACAAGCGTCACGGCGGCCACGATCAGCGAACCCAGCAGCAGCCACGGGAGCAGGCGGCGCAGCCGCCCCCGCGCCGGCGTAGAGGGCGAGCGATTGTCCGGACCGTCCGGCGTCTGGTCAGAGAGGACCTGCGGCAACTCCCAGTACCGGCTCATGGCGGCTCCGGTCCCAGTGAGTCGGTCCGCAGGTAATCGGCCAGCACCTCCCGCGCCCACCTGCTGGAGAGCCATCCGACGTGATTGCCGCCGTGGCCCAGACGAGCCCAATCGGGCCGCCAGGCAGCCTGAAGGAGATCCGGAAGATCAAGGAGTTCTCCGGAGGTATCCCGGAAGCCCTGGCAGCCGGCCGACAGAGTTTTGCGCCGGTCAATGGTGCCAAACCAGAGCGTTCCCAGGCCCAGGATCCAGCGGTCGCGCTCGCTGTAGAAGTTGACCACGCCGCGGCGGCATTGGCTTCTGGCCTTGTTCAGATCGTAGTCCGGCGACAGGGCCGCTCCGATGAGGATGAGCCGCTCGAGGCAGACGCTTTCGGGCAGCGACTCCGCGGCCAGTGCCGCGATTCCCGCGCCCCCGCTGTAGCCGATCAGCGTCACCGGGCGATCCGGGTAGCTCACCTGGTACCCCGCGAGCTGAAAGGCAATGCGTCGCGCCCGTTCCTGGTTTCTGGCTAGATCGCTCAGGTTCTCCAGGGAATCCGAGCCGTCACCCCACTCCACGACATCGAAGGCGAGATCGATTCCTGCCTCCCGCAGGCCCCGGATGGTCCCGTGGAACTGCCAGGGCGAATTCTCCACGCCCGGCAGCATGACCACGTAGCCGCGATCCAGCCGCTCCGGCTGCATCTGGAGACCGATCGTGCAGCCTGCGGTCATCGCGTTCATCAGGCACAGTAACAGGACAGCAGTCCTCGAGCCACACCGCCGGCTGCAACCGGTCCGACAACCTGCCGCGTTCCGTCTCTCCCGAAATTCAGTTGCGTTGTCCATGAGCTCCCCGGTCAGTTGCCGGCCGGCTGTGTGCAGGGTTTCAGGAGGTAAGGGGCCAGCACGGCGCGCGCCCACTCCTGCGACCGCCATCCCGAGTGGTCGCCTGAATGCCCGAGAGAGCGCCACTCCCGCCGCCAGGCTACCTGAACGAGCTGATCGTGCTCCAGCAGAGCACCCTGAACATCCCGGAAGCCGGTGCGGCCGGCGGTACTCGTCTTCTTGCGGTCCATGGTGCCAAACGTCTCGGTGGCCCAACCCGCCATGAACCAGTCCGACTCGCTGTAGAAATTCACGATGCCGCATCGCGTGCGGGCCAGAGCCGGGCCCAGGTCGTACTGCGGCGAGATCGCCGCCCCCAGCAGAATGATGCGGTCCAGAACAACTTCACCGGGGAGGGCCTCGGCAATGAACAGCGCAATTGCCCCCCCACCGCTGTAGCCGACGATCGAGATCGGCGCCTTGGGATACTGTTTACGGTAGTCGGCGAGAGCACCCGCCAGCCGGGCCGCCCGCTGGCGGTTGAGTTCCAGGCTCATCAGATTGGGAAAGGTGCCGAACGGCTTATAGCCCCACTCGTTGATCTGGGCCGCGCGATCCAGGCCGCCCTCGCGCAGACCTCGAACCAGCGCCAGATGATGAAAGCCGTAGGACTCCACACCCGGCAGCAACAGCACGTAGCCCCGGGCGAGTTGCTCGACGGAGGGAATCTCAGGCTGGAAGCATCCGACCGAGGAGATCAGCAGGATCAGCAGAAAAGGGCGCCACCGCGAGTACATCAGCAATGCGGAACCTCCACCCGGGCATCCGCCGACTCAATCCAGGGAACCAGCAGTTCGCGGGCCCATCCCCGTGAGAGCCAGCCGATGTGGCCGCCGTCATGGCCGTAATCGTCTCGCCATCGCGGCGTCCACGCTATCTGGACGATCCGGTCGGACTGCACCGCGAGCCCCTGCGCATCCCGGAAACCCACCCGTCCCGCTGAAACGGTGCGGCACCGGTCAATGGTCCCGAATACATTCGTCCCCATACCCAGGAAAAACCAGTCACGAGGACTATGGAAGTTGACCAGGCCCAGACGGCTGTGGGCCAGAGCAGCCGACAGGTCGTAGCATGGGGATATCGCCGCCGCGATGAGAATGATCCGCTGGAGCTCAACCTCCTCCGGCAGTGCTTCGGCCGTCAGAATGGCCATCCCTCCGCCCCCGCTGTAGCCGATCAGCGTGATGGGCCGCCCGGGGTAATCCCCGGCGTAACCGGCGATCTGGCCGGCCACGCTGCGGGCCCGCTCCCGGTTTACGCGCAGGTTCATGAGATTACCCATGGAGCGGAGCGGATATCCCCCCCACTGCACAATTTTCACGGCGCGGCCCATGCCCCCTTCGCGGAGCGCCAGCACCGTGCCGGCGAATTGCCAGGTGGAGCACTCGATGCCCGGCAACATGACGACGAGCCCGCTCTCCAACTGCTCAGGCGTCGAAGGCGCGCGTCGCAGGAAGCCGGCCACGATGCTCGATACGGGGTTCAGGAATGGTATTCTTCCGGTTGCTGAGCCACGCATCCCGGTACTCCAAGGCTGATCGGTCCTGAACGCGATACCGCGCTGGTAGGGAGTTTAACGTCCTGCCTTGCTCTGTCCACCGGGGCGCAGGTCTCGGCATTAAACTCCTCTCATCTGATCCGATTCCGCGCGCCGCAGGCCTTCCCGCTGCGTCTGCATCGTGCAGCGCGTGACCCGGAACGCGGAACGGGCGACCCGAGGCCGCACTCGAGCGCAACGTCCGACAGATTCGGACTGCTGCGTGGATTGGAAAAGTGATCGTCTTCCGTTATGATGCTGCCTAAACCACGCCCGCCTGCCGCTTCCAGCTCAGGCGGGCCCGAAGATCTCAGGTTTCAGCGGTCGGCGTCTCGGCCGTCCCGAGCGCGGTGAGGACGGTGGGGCCGATAGCCTGGCCATCTACCGCCAGGTTCAGCACACCGACCCGGCCAAGGTCAGGTAGCGGACTTTTTCATGCGATCATGCTTCTCGCTTTCCCTGCTCATTCTGGCGGCCGGTTGTCAGATGAGCCCCATTCCGCGCTCCATTCAGCAGTTGCACGCTCAGGCCCGCCAAGACGTGCCGGTCCTCGAGCCTGTGCTGAAACAAGGCGACATCCTCTTCCGACTCAGTCGCACGCAACTGGCCGGCGGGCTGGTCGATTTCAGTAAAGAAGTGGCCGACGCGACCGAAAGCCGCTTCTCCCACGCGACCCTGGTGTATCGCGTCGCGCCCGACGGCGTGGTGGTTGTGGATATGACTCCCGAGGGCATCGCGCGCCGCTACCTGGTCGATTGGATCGTGGATGGCTCAAACGACGTCGTCGTGCGGCGACTCAAACCCGAGCACGCGCACCTGATTCCCCGAGTGCTCGCGGAGCTGGACCGGCTCATCGCCCAGGACGTGCTCTACGATCCGAAATTCATACCTGACGATGATCGCTACTACTGCACGGAGTTGGTGGACCACTGCTTCCGCACCGCGGGGCGGCCGCTGGCGGATCGAATCCGCATCAAGGATCTGCCCCGCTTCAGCTTCATCGTGCAGTTGTGCTGTCTGCTGGGCGGGATCGACACCGAGAATGAAGTGGCGGTCGTGGGCAATGAGCGGTTTGGGCTGTTCTCGTCGGGCATGATGGAGACGGTTCTTGAACTGCGGCAAGTTCCCGACCCGGTGCCAGGCACGGCTCAGCCCGTGCTGGTTGCACACCCGCCCCCGCGGGTCGCGATTGAGGATCCTCGCGCAGGACGCGACGCTCAGCCCTGACTTAGACACCTGTACCGTCAGGCCCCCCTGTGGCACAGGTTTTTAACCTGTTTAGACCGGGCCTGTCGCCTTGGCTCAACAACAGCATGCCGCCAGGGCTAACCACCAGCTCCGGTCGCGCAAGTCCTTACAGGTACTCGACCCTGTTGGCGAACGTCTCAGGTCTGGCGGTGAGTGCGAGAAGGGACCAAGGCGGCAACCAGTTCTCCAAGCGAACGGCTACGCGCGTGTGAAAACGCAATCCCGGCATGCTCAACGCCTTGCGCATGAAGTCGCAGGAAATCCGCATCGTGGGTCACCACGATCCGGCCGTGCTGCCGGGCGAAGGCGAGATGCCGTTCATCCGTCGCACCGACGAGGCCGGCCTCTGCGGGAGTGGTCACTTCGATCCCTCGGCGCCGCAGTGCATCGGCCACGGCCCCGTGCACGTTCTCGTCAAGATGAAATTGGATCGCCATGGTCGTTTCTGGCGGCGGGCTTGAGCGACGAACGCGAGTCCCTGCGCCGCAGGTTCTCGACGAAGGCCTCGTGTTCTCTCATGTCCCGCTGGATGTCGTCACGATGGGCATGGTAATAGGCCAAGGCTGCGTGGATGTCGGCCAATGTGATCTGCGGATAGCCCGAGACGATTTCGTCCGGCGTCATCCCGTGAAACTCGTACCAGGCGACGATGTCCTGGACGCGGATTCGCCGGCCGGCAATGCGCGGCTTTCCGCCGCAGATACCCGGCGTCGATTCGATTCTCTGGTCTAACGAAAGTTGAGCCACCATGTTGGATAGCATACCGCAACTGGCCCCGGCCCGGCAACCGCCCTGGCCATCAACGGGTATAACAGGCCCGATGGGACACTGCTTTCCAATCTATCTACACCGGTCGGAAGTGTGCCACGCGCCGCTTGGTGCCACACCCTGCTCGCTGCCACACGCCCGCTGCGATGTGCTCCCCTGGCCTGCGGCCCCCCGCCTTTTCCCCTATAATGGAATCGGAAAATGAGTTCCCGGCTCAGGAGGAGCAGCCGATGCCTACTTATGAGTATGCGGCCGTTGATCCGGATGCGAGCTGTGACTACTGCCGTGATCGGTTCGAGGTACAGCAGTCCATGCGCGACGAGCCACTGACCCAATGCCCGCGATGCACAGCCCCCGTCCAGAGGCAGATCTCGTTGTGCGCGGTCTCCACCGCCCAGTCCACCCGCTCCATGCTCAGCGACAAGAACCTCAAGGCCAAGGGCTTCACCAAGCTGGTCAACGAAGGCGGAGGCAAATTCCGGAAGATCTGATCAGCAGTGAGGATCCCGGAAGAACCCAAGCCCAGTGACGAGAGTGGCCTTCGTGCCGCTTCGACTACACGCTCTCTCAACTCGTTGGTTCAGGATGTGAATGCCGTCTCTTCACTCTGCGCAGGACGGATCGCCCGCCTGGTTCGGGCCGCTCATGCACTCCAGGAAAATGGCCACATCGCTCTGATCCACATCCTCGTCTGCATCCAGCCGGGCGCCGGCGCAGGCGGGGTCCGATTGCCCAATACCGGGTCCCGTGAGACACCCCTGGAAGACACCGAAATCGGACTGGTCCACGTCTCCATCGTGATCGAAGTCCGCGGGGATGACGGGGACCGCCAACGTCAGCGAGACGGCGATCGTCTGGGGTGAATTGGTCGCCTCCGCAGACTCGACGGTGATCGTGGCGTTGTGCGTCCCCGCGGGCAGGCCGGTCACATCGATGGAAACCGTGACGGAATCCTCCTCGCCGGCGCTGCTGCCGCTGTCAGGGGCGACTGAAAGCCAGGCCGAGTCATCGCTGATGATGTAGGTCAGCGCATCCGCGCCGGCGTTCCGGATGGTGAACGTCACCTCGGCTGGATTCACACCGGGGGCACTCTCCACCTCGATAGCGGCGGTCGACAGGCCGATGGCCGGGCCGGGAGGTGGGACGAGCTGCTTC
>BTUC01000247.1:0-10809 GCA_045863575.1 Phycisphaerae bacterium | reverse complement strand
CAAGAGCCTGGTAAGCCTGCGCGTTCGCAGGACTGCCTTGCCTGATGAGCCCGCTTTCTGACCGCGGGACGCTCCCCTGTGTGTGAAGCACGAGGGCTCATACAGAGAATGATCATGTTTGGAATCGGAGGACTTCCAAATGCTCGCACATTTGCCAAAAGCCATGCTGATCGTGGTCGCAATCGTTGCTGCCTCAGGATGTGGTGCCAGTGTTCGACATGGCACAATCCACTATGTCTCCGGCAACCAGACGATTAAGGGGAGCCAGGACGATTCCATCACGCTGAACCCCATTCTTGCTGAGTACGTCTGGAAAGGCGGCCCTCGTGTCTTGGGTGCCTCCTTCTACCCCACCCCAGATGGGCTCTTGCTGAAGGGGAGACTCCAGGCACAGTCATTCACTGCGTTCCGACCGTCGCGTGTGGTTCGTGTCGAAGCCGTCGATGACGCTCATCAACTGCTCTGGTCCGGAAACGGCAAGATGAAACGCGATCGTGGAACGGTAAGACGTCGCAGCCGGACCGGAACGTTTAGTATCGAATTGCCAACCATGCCCAACGTGGATCATCTGCATGTGGGGGTTGTTGCCCAACGCGATGCGGCTGATAAGCTGGCTGGGACATGCCTTCAGAACAACTCGTGAGGGAAATGAGCAAGGAGGTCGTCTATGCCGGATTTCAGATGGATACTTACCGTGACGAGCTTGGTGCCGGTGCTGATGATCGGCTGCGCTACGGTGGATTCTCAGCCTGATTTTGAGCGCGCTGAGGGATTCATTCACCAATCGACCGGACAAGCGGACGCTCAACCGCCGTCGGATGGGGAATCGCTTCAGCAGCGCGTCAGCGTGCTGCTCGAAGACGGGCTGACGATTGAGGAAGCGGTGGAACTGGCCCTGCTGAACAATCCCGAATTGCAGGCAGCATGGATGGATATCGGCATGGCCAAGGCGGACCTGGTCCAGGCGGGTCTGCTTTCCAACCCGACGCTCGGTGTCTCGTTGCGGTTTCCGTCCGGCGGCGGTCTGGCCAATCTCGAAGCGGGTCTCGCTCAGAATATCGCCGAACTCTGGCAGATTCCGCCGCGCAAACAGGCGGCCTCCAGGGCGCTCGACCGGACGATTCTCGATCTGGCCCGGCGGGCGACGCTTCTCGCTACTGATGCCAAGACGGCCTATTTCGAGGCGGTGGGCGCTGTCCAACTGCTCGCCATCCGGCAGGAGAATCTCAAGGTCGCACGGGAGTTGCTGGACATGGCGCTTTCACGACAGCGAGCGGGGGCAGCCGGGCAGCTTGATGTCAACCTTTCACGAAGCATGGCATTGGACGCCGAACTTGCGGCGGATACCGCTCGCCTGGCGAAATCCAATGCGATGAGACAGTTGGCCAAGACACTGGGGGTGACTGATGTGGCCGATCAGATGGTTCTGCGAACGGAAATCAATGATCCACCGCTTACGCCACCCACGGCAGCGGAGCTGGTAGGGTTCGCACTGGCCTCACGGCTGGACATTCAAGCGGCTGAACAAGCCGTGAAAGCCAGCGCGGCCCGACTCAAACTGGAGTACGCCCGCGTTTTTCCGAATGTTGAGCTGGGCGTGGCACTTGAACGTGATGCCCGCAAAGCGCAAGGGGGGCGAGACATCCTGGCGGACACGGCCCGAGCCTCAATCGCCAACGGTCAGCTCACTGCTCCCGAGATTCAGCCCCGTTCGGAGCGCGACCAGGATACGGATTTCATCATCGGCCCGAGCCTGAGCATGGAGTTGCCGGTTTTCGACCAGAACCAGGCGCAGATCGCCAAGGCCGAGTTCGCCTACCGCCAGGCGGCTAAGACGCTGGACGCCCTGGAACGGATGGCTGTCCAGGATACCCGCACGGCCGTCGATCAGGTGCTCACGGCCTGGGATATCGCGGCCACCTATCGCGAGCGATCCGTGCCGCTGGCTCAGAGCAATCTGGAACTCTCACGGCAGGCTTACCAGGCCGGTCAGGCGTCTTTTCTTGCCGTTCTCGAGGCGCAGCGATTCTTTCTTGACAGCCGTGCCCAGTATATCCAGGCCCTGCAAGCGGCGGCTGTCGCCATTCCGGAACTGGAACGAACTATTGGCTTACCATACGAGACCCTGATCTCGAAGAGCACCACACAGCCCGCCTCGACGGATGCAACCGCCACCCAACCAGGAGACGAATCATGAATGCATGGATACACGGCACAAAACTGACGGCGCTCATGGGCTTGAATGTCATGATGACCGCAATGGAAGGATGTTCGCTGGACGAACTGTTTCCGGTTCAGCAGTTCACACAGGATTTCATATTGGGTTGGGTCTCAGCGCTTCTCTTTTAGACATGCGCGTGACGGCCGAACCTGTTTACAGGAGACATGCGAGCGATGCGTAAATACATACTGATTGCACTGATTGCAGTGGTCGTTGGAGCGGGCGGAGGTGCGGCGGCGATGTACTATCTTGGCCACGCCGAACACTTGCCCTTTCTCCACTCGGAAGCGGAATCTGACGAACATGAGGGCCACGATCATGGAGCTGATGAACACGCCGAGCATGAAGATGCGGACGCACACAGCGACGAGCAAGGTGAGCATGAAGAGCATGGCGAACAGGAAGGCTACGACGAACATGAAGAGGGTGTGGTTCGCTTGAGCCCCGAGAAGCGTGCGGCCCTGCAGCTGGAGACGCAGCCGGTGCGGCGAGGTGATCTCACCACCACGATCGAGCTTCCGAGCGAGGTCCAATGGAACACGGACCGTCTCGTGCACATTACTCCGCGGACGCCGGGCATCGTCCTGGCAGTGGAGAAGACGCTCGGTGATGTCGTCAAGCAAGGCGAACTGCTCTGTGTACTCGATTCTCGGGAGATGGGTAACGCGAAGATGGAGTACCTCGCCGACATGCGTCGCTTCGGCGTAGCCAGGGCGGATTTCGAGCGGGCGAAGACGGTCTATGAGAACACGAAGAAGCTCCTGATTATCCTGGACGCCGAGCCAACCCCGGAGGAAGCGCTGGAGCAAGCGCACGATCTGGCCGTCGGCGAGAACAAGAACCGGCTGCTGACCACCTACACCCGAATGCGGGTCAACCAGCAGAACTTTCAGCGGTTGGACAAGCTTCTGGAGGAGAAAATCGCGAGCGAGGCGGATTGGCTGGAAGCCAAGGGGGATTATGAGGTCTCGCGGGCGGACTATTCTTCGACCCGCGAAGAAATCGTCTTCAATCTGGAGCTCGACTTCCTGCGCGCCCAGAAGGACTTCGAGGTTGCACACACGGAACTGAGAAACTCGGAGCGTGCCCTTCACATTCTGGGAATGACCAGCCAGGAGACGGTACAGCTCAAGGAGCAGGCAGACGAGATTGACGAAAACATCTCCCGTACGCCGTTGTACTCGCCGATCGCCGGTGTCATCACGGATCGCCATCTCACGCAAGGTGAGATGGTGGGAACGGATTCACCGCTCTACACCATCGCCGACATGTCGAACGTGTGGGTGATCGGACGCGTCTATGAACGCGAGATGCGCTTCATGAAGATCGGCCAGAAGGCAACGGTCCGACTGGATGCGTTCCCCGGCGAGCTGTTCGAAGGTGTCGTGGACTACATTGGCAGTCAACTCGACCCCGATACCCGGACGGTACAGGCCAGGGTCGTCCTGCCGAATCCGGAACGGCGCTTCCGGCCGGGTATGTTCGGCGTCGTCACCGTCTTCATGGATCGTACAGCCGACGCAACGGCCACCGCGCCGGGTTCGCTGCTTGTTCCCATCAGTGCCCTGCAGCGCGTCGAAGACGGCCACGTGGTGTACCGTGTCATGGAAGAGGGAGTCTTCCAAGCCGTGCCCGTTCAGATAGCGGCCAGATCTCAGGAATTCGCCGAGGTCGAGGGGGATCTTCAACCGGACGACTCGGTGGTTGTTGGTGAGACGTTCATCCTGAAGTCGGAGATGGGGCGGGAAGCCCTGAGCAGCGGCGGCCATGCCGGACACGGCCACTGATGGAAGGTAAATGATGTCAAAGATTATAGACTTTTCGCTGAATAACCGGTTCCTGATCATTGTCCTCTGGCTGCTGGTCGTCGTGGTGGGTATCCGCTCGATGCTGCAACTGCCGATCGATGCGGTGCCGGACATCACCAATATCCAGGTACAGATCCTCACCAATTCGCCCGGCCTGCCGCCGGAGGAAGTGGAACGTTTCATCACCTTTCCGGTGGAGACGTCGATGAGCGGGTTGCCGGCCATCGAAGAAATCCGCAGCGTCTCGAAGTTCGGGCTGTCCGTTGTAACCGTGGTCTTCGAAGAAGGCACGGACATCTACTGGGCCCGGCAGCTTGTCAGCGAGCGCCTGGTGGAAGCCCGCGAGCAGATCCCGGAAGGCTACGGCGAGCCCGCCATGGGCCCGATCTCCACCGGCCTGGGGGAAATCTACCAGTTCGAGGTGCGTGGCAAGGGATACACGCCGATGGAACTCCGCTCCATCCTCGACTGGAATGTCAACTATCAGCTTCGCAGCGTTCCGGGCATCGTCGAGGTGAACGCCTTTGGTGGGGAACTCAAGACGTATCAGGTCACCCTGGATTCCGAGCGGCTGACCGCTTACGACATACCCGTCAGCGATGTGCTTGCGGCACTCGAGGCCAACAACCGGAACGTTGGCGGCGGCTATATTGCTCATCAGGGTGAGCAGTATCTCATACGTGGCGAGGGTCTCGTCGAAACGCTTCGCGATCTGGGGAACATCATTGTCAAGCACGACCCCGATTCAGGGACGCCGATCTATGTGAAGGACCTCGGGAAGACCGAATTCGCGCCGATGATCCGCCAGGGCGCGGTGACCCGCGACGGTGACGGGGAGGCGGTGGTCGGCATTGTGATGATGCTGATGGGAGAGAATTCGCGCGCCGTTGCCAATCGGGTGACAGACAAGATCGAACAGATCAAGAAAAGCCTTCCGGAAGGCGTGACCATCGAGACATTCTACGATCGGACGGAGCTCGTAGATCGGACCATCCGCACAGTCGCCAAGAACCTGGGTGAAGGGGCGATCCTCGTAATCATTGTCTTGCTGCTGCTGCTGGGAAACCTGCGGGGCGGGCTCCTGGTCGCTTCCTCGATACCGATCTCCATGACCTTGGCATTCATCTTCATGCGCTATACGGGCATCAGTGGCAATCTGATGAGCCTGGGGGCGATCGATTTCGGCATCATCGTGGACGGCTCCGTGGTGATGATCGAGAACATCGTTCGAGTGCTGCAGGGCCGAGGCGACAAGGGTGGGTCGCACCTGGAGAAAGTCCGGTCAGCCGCTCGCGAAGTGGCCCGGCCGGTCGCCTTTGGCGTAGCGACGATCATGATTGTCTATCTGCCGATCATGGCCTTGCGTGGAGTTGAGGGCAAGATGTTCCTTCCCATGGCCTTGACCATCGTCTTTGCCCTGGCTGGTTCACTCGTCTGTGCTTTGACCCTCATGCCGGTTCTGGCCTCACTTTTCCTCAAAAACATCAAAGAGAAAGAACCGATCCTTTACCGTCTGGCCAAGCGAATCTACTACCCGCTGCTGGACCGAGCTGTCGGCCAGCGCGGCATGGTGTTCGGCGGCGCGATTCTTGTGTTTCTCGCCAGCATGGCCTTTGTTCCCTTCATGGGAACCGAATTCATCCCCAAGCTGGATGAGGGCGCCATTTCCATTCAGGCCTGGAAGCTTCCCAGCATCTCGCTGGAGACCTCTAACGAATTCAGCATCAAGATGGAACAGGTGATTCTCGATGAGTTTCCCGAAGTCGAGACCGTTGTCTCTCGTACGGGACGGGCGGAGTTGGCCACGGACCCTCATGGCGTCGATATCACCGATTCCTTCGTCATCCTCAAGCCGCCGGACACATGGCGATTCGAGTCGAAGGAGGCTCTGGTCGCAGCGATGTCCGAGGAACTGAATCGGAAGGTGCCGGGAGTCATCTTCAGCTTTACCCAGCCCATCGAACTGAGATTCGCCGAACTGCTGTCCGGTGTGCGCAGTGACGTGGCCATCAAGATCTACGGGGATGAACTGGAGCTGATGAAGCAGAAGGCGGACGAGGTGGTGAAACTGATCAACCAGGTTCCAGGTGCCGCGGATGTCAAAGCGGAGCAGGTCATCGGACTGCCCACCATGCGCATCCGGATCGATCGGGAGGCCATCGCCCGTCACGGCATCAACGCCCGGGACATACTGGAGGTCATTGAGGCCATCGGCGGCAAACCCGTAGGAACGGTGCTGGAAGGTCAGAAACGGTTCGTGCAGCAGATCCGCTTCGACGAGTCGATCCGTGATGACCTGGAGAGCGTTCGCAATCTGAAGATTGCGGGACCGCCTCGGGGCAACGGCTCGCCGACTCTCCTGCCGCTGTCCCAGCTTGCCTCCATCGAGATCGAGGAGGGGCCGGCCCAGATCAGCCGCGAGAACATCAGCCGCCGTATCACGGTCGAATCCAATGTTCGCGGCCGGGATCTCGGTTCGTTCGTGGCCGAGGCACAGGAACTGCTCAATCAGGAATTGGACCTGCCGCCCGGCTGGTACCTCGACTGGGGCGGGCAGTTCGAGAATCTCGAATCCGCGTCTCGTCGGCTGGCCTTGCTCGTCCCCCTGGCCCTGCTGCTTATCTTCGTCCTGTTGTACAGCACATTCAATTCGACCAAGCTGGCTGCGCTGATCTATCTGAACGTCCCCCTCGCGGTGACCGGGGGTATTTTTGCCTTGTTGCTGCGAGGTTATCCGTTCTCCATATCAGCGGGCGTGGGTTTCATCGCCCTGTGTGGGATCGCAGTTCTGAATGGTGTGGTGCTCGTATCCTACATCCAGGAGCGACGAAAGGCCGGACTGTCCCCGGCGGATGCCGCCCGGGAAAGCGCCCGCATCCGGCTCCGCGCCGTGCTCATGACCGTGGTGACTGATGCACTGGGCTTTCTGCCCATGGCTATTTCGACCAGTGCGGGTGCGGAGGTTCAACGTCCATTGGCAACCGTCGTCATCGGCGGCCTGGTGACTTCGACGTTCTTGACACTGTTCGTCCTGCCTGGCGTGTATCAGTGGTTCGATCGAGGCAAGGCCGAAGTGGAAATCTGATTTGACACACATGGAGATCATGTGATGAAGGAAATCAAAGCGATCATTCGAGATCATCGTTTGGATGCCGTGTTGTCAGCGCTGCATACCCATCCGGACCTTCCGGGTGTGACTGTATCTGTGGTCGAGGGATTCGGACGCACGGTGGGAAGGCTGGATGAAACGGACGACGGTCCAGCCCAGTTCGGCACCGTTCAAATGGCGAAGGTGGAGTGCATCGTTAACGACGAGCAGTTAGACAGCGTGATCGCACTTATCCAGCAGGCTGCCCACACCGGGCAGCCGGGCGATGGCAAGATTGCGGTGTACGATGTCCGCGAGACGATTCAGATCAGAACCGGTCGGCGCGGGGTCCGAGTGGACTGACCCGCCGCCCCATAAGCTCGTCGCAGATACGCACGGCTCGACGAGAGAGACACTGCATCATGAACACAGAGATGGATAAGATCAACCAAGCACCCGATGATTCACACTCCAAGGCGACATCCACCCGGTTTCGTGTCCGAGGCATGGACTGTCCTGACGAGATCGCCGAGCTGCGCGACTGCCTGCAGGACATGGAGGGTGTGGAGGATCTGTCGTTTAACCTGATGCGCGCAACGATGACCGTGAAGCACGATCCGAAGATCATCGCTGCGGACGCCATCATCGAGCGGGTGAAACGAGACACGGGCATGGAGGCCTCCATCGAAGAGGGCGAACAAAGGTCGGACACGACCGAGACAGGCCGGCCTTCAGGGCCCGTCTCGATGGCCATCGTGTCCGCGCTGGGTACGGGACTGGGTTTTGTTCTGTCGTATGTTCCTGCAGCGCCGATCCATCACACGACCTGGCTTTCAGCGCTCGCCTACACGATCGCGATTCTGGCGGCCTGGCGGTACATCGTTCCCAAAGCAATCAAGGCCGTGGTTCAACTCAAGCTCGACATGAATGTGCTGATGACCATCGCCGTGATCGGCGCCGTAGTGCTGGGTGAGTGGCTCGAAGGGGCGACCGTCGCCTTTCTGTTCATGGTGTCTCACATGCTTGAGACCTGGAGCGTGAACCGGGCGCGAAGAGCCATCGAGTCCCTCATGCAGATGGCGCCTCCGACCGCCCGACTGCGCCGGCCGGACGGCAGTGAAGAAGAGGTCAATGTGGAGGAGGTGGAGGTCGGAAATCACGTTATCGTGCGGCCCGGAGAGAAGTTTCCGCTGGATGGGCGGGTTCTCGAAGGAGAAACCTCGGTCAACCAGGCCCCGATCACCGGCGAATCTTCACCGGTACCCAAAACACCCGATGAGGAGGTTTACGCCGGAACCGTCAACCAGGACGGTGCCGTCACTGTTGAAGTCACCAAGCCGGTCGGAGATACCGTCCTGGCCGGGATTATCCGATTGGTGGAGCAGGCACAATCCCGTCGCTCGCGGTCTGAGCAGTTTGTCGAGACGTTCGCCCGCTACTACACACCGGCCGTCGTCGTGGGCGCGATTCTCCTCGCCACTTTGCCGCCTCTTCTTCTGAACGCGGCCTGGGGAACCTGGCTTTATCGTTCTTTGGTTCTGCTGGTGATTGCCTGTCCCTGCGCGCTGGTCATCTCAACGCCCGTCACGATCGTCAGTGCGCTGGCAGCCGCGGCCCGGAATGGCGTTCTCGTCAAGGGGGGCGAGTACCTGGAAGCGGTTGGACGCGTCCATGCATTGGCGATCGACAAGACGGGAACGCTGACCCTGGGAAAGCCCGTCGTTCAGGAAGTCATCCCGATGGGGAATACGAGCGAATCACGGCTGCTGGAGGTTGCCGCTGCCATCGAGAAACGCAGTGAACACCCTATCGCCGAGGCGATCGTGCGGTATGCTGAACAACAGGGGATATCGCCGGCGCCGTGCGAGGACTATCAGGCGATTCGAGGCAAGGGAGCCCAGGCATCGCTCAATGGCACAACCTACTACCTGGGCAACCATCGGCTGTTGGAGGAGAAGGATCTCTGCCCCGAACCGCTCCACCGCAGGATGCTCGAGCATGAGGATTGCCATCACACGATTGTTGCCGTGACCTCGAGCGCAGCGCCGGTGGGCCTGATACTTCTTGCCGATGCGCTGCGCGAAGAGACCGAAACGGCCGTGTCCAGGCTGCGCGAGAGTGGCATCAAGCGTATCGTGATGCTTACGGGCGACAATGAAGGCACGGCGAAGGCCATCGCAGAAGAATGTGGAGGGATTGACTATCAGGCCGAGCTGCTTCCACAAGACAAGGTTGATGCAGTCGAGATGCTCGGGAAATCCGAAGGCGGAATCATCATGGTGGGCGACGGAATCAATGACGCGCCCGCATTAGCCGCGGCCACCGTCGGCGTCGCCATGGGGGCAGAGGGGACAGATACCGCTCTGGAAACCGCGGACATTGCCCTGATGACCGATGATCTGAAAAAGCTGCCGTGGCTGCTTGAACACAGTCGCCGGGCAAGGTCTGTGATTGTTCAGAACATTTCACTGTCTCTGGGCATCAAGGCGGTGTTTCTGGCTCTCGCCATACCCGGGTTGGCTACGCTGTGGATGGCCATCGCGGCGGACATGGGTGCGTCATTGCTCGTGATCTTGAACGGCTTACGGCTGCTGCAAGCTCACGAGGAAGCTTAGATCTTCGAAAGGAGGTGTATCATGTCACTGTCAAGACTGATCTCCAGCTTCCTGCTGTGCATGACGTTGATGGGATGCGCCGTAAGCGAGCCGCGAGAGCTTCGGCCGTCTCAACTAGTCCATCAGCGCCCGTTAACGGCTATAGACGATACGTCTCTACTGTTCAACACGGATGGCAGCACGATCAGCTCCCCAATTCGGCGTGAGGCGCATTATTCCGAACCGGCCCCACCTGAGTGGGAGACCACCGAGAGTTTCAGCGGGGGACGAACAAGGGTTTCGGCGGTTCGGCACAGAGGTAACGCTACCGATTACTACACCTCAAGCAGTGGCCCGAATGGGAGCACGGGGCGACTCCGGACGGTGTCCCAGTCCTCCAACGCGCACCCTGGCCACCTTCATTAGTCGCTGAGGACGCGCGGTTAGGCTGGGTTGGCTGAAAAGGTGCGATTGGTGCTATCCCAGGCCGTTACGCGACTTCACTGTAAAGGAAGTGTGGTTGCACGAGCTTGACAACGACGGCAGCACAGCAGCGGCAATTGCAGAGAAATGCGGCGGCACCGGGTAAGCCGGTATGTCTCGGCCGGGCATCCGGGGCACGATTGCGGATGAAGGTGTTTCGGCAGCGATCCGCAGGAGGCCTCACATGAAGAAGTCCACCGAACGCAAGATGAATATGGTTGTCATCGCAATCCTCGGATTCAATGTGGCAGGAGTCATCTTTATCCTCATCATTCGATCCGTCCTGTACCCGGGCGATCTGCTTGAGAATGGATCACTGTTGCTGGAATCCATTCCAGCCCCAGCAACTTCTCTGTCCAACGTGGAAACCTGTGCCCATCCCAACGAGCTGGTCGTGACGGGGCATGTTCGCCGGGATGACGATTCAGAAGTGGCCGGCCGGGGCCAGGTGACCATTACGCTCCTCTCACCGGCCGGGGAGGTACTGGACAGTCGTGAAGCTTGGTACAACCTACCGCCCGGTCGCGGGCCTGATCTCGCACATTTTGAGGCACATGTTAATACCGTTCCGCCGGATGGCAGCACAATGCAGATCAAGTGGACTGAACCAGCGCC
>BTUC01000246.1:0-10817 GCA_045863575.1 Phycisphaerae bacterium | reverse complement strand
GACGTGTACGTTCTGAGGAGGGGTCCGGAAGCGAAAGGAATCCACCCAAAGCCGCTTGAGCCTAAGTAGGAACGCAGAAAAAATCATAGTGTGGGACCGGCATCTTGCCGGTCAGCGACGGGCTGGAAGCCCGTCCCACACTGTAAAAGACTCTGCGTTCCTACTTAGACAGACCTCCCCGTTTAACGGCTCGCCTTGTCGGCGAAACCTTTCATTCTACACTCTGCGGAACGCAAAGAGCCGCACACCGGGGCGGATTGATTCTCTCGCCCCTACGGGGCTCTGATTCGAGGTGACTCGCCGGCATCCCAGGGCTGCGGTGGGCTGGCGCCCGCCTCCGCCCTGGGCTACCGTCTGACGCCCCTGCCGGGGCTGGGCCCGCGCGCGAGCAGGACAAAGGCAGAGAATAACAGGACATCTTCGATGACCGATCCGTCGAGGCCAGTGATTATGGAGTGTTTTGTCGGATGTTTTCGCTTCAGACCCCGGCGGGTATCAACACCGGCGTCAAGGGAGCTTCCTGAGCACTTGATCGCTCCAGCGTTTTTCGGAATCGCAGGTGTCGCCGGCGGGTGCATTCGACCAGGGGACGCCAGACGCGGGCCGTCAGCCGGTGCTGGATGAGCAGGTGCCAGAGCCAGTTGGATCGCTTGTACAGATAGCACATGGCGAGATAAGCGGGCACGGCTCGGATATCAGCCGGGCGCCGCCGCCAAATCGACGCGTGTGAGAACAGTCTGCGATAACACCAGACGTAGCCCTCCTCGAGCTGCTCCGGGCTCATGTGCCGCGGGCGGAAGACCGCGTGCGCGGTGTCGTAAAGATCCCAGTTGCGGTGGAGCAACCGGCCATCGGATTCCATCTGCCGGAACAGGGGTGTGGCCGGGTAAGGCGTCAGAATGTGGAAGGTAGCGCATTCGAGCCGGTTCTCTTCGATCCAGCCGACTGTCCGCTCGAAAACATCCGGCCGGTCGTGGTCGAATCCGAGCACAAAACTGCCGTTCACCTGAATGCCGTGATCGTGCAATATGCGCACACGACGGGCGTAATCACGCACAGACGGCGTCTTCTTGCGCGCGTCGGCGAGATTCTGGTCGGTCATCGATTCGAAGCCGATGAACACGCCGGTGCATCCCGCGAGGGCCATGTCGCGCACCAGTGAAGGATCGTCGGTCACGTCGATCGTGACCGCAGCGCTCCAGATTCTCTGCAGCGGCCGCAGCGCCCGGCAGAGCTCCCGAAGGTACTCCGGACGCGACCCGAGATTGTTGTCCACGAAGACGCCGTACGGCTGGTCGTCGTTGCGGAACTCGGAGACGATCTGTTCGACGTCGCGGCAGCGAAAGGGCATGTGCAGTCCGGCGGTGGCCAGGTAGCAGAAGCCGCAGCGGTTGTGGCAGCCGCGCGTGGCGATCAGGCTGGTGGTGGTCAGGAAGTTCTCGCGAGGCAGAAGGTCGCGGCGCGGAGGCGGCTCGTCGCTGTAGGGGCGGTCATAGCGGCCCTCATAGACGCGCTGCAGTGTACCGGCCTCGGCGTCGCGCAGGATGCGCGGCCAGACGGGCACGCCGTTGCCGATGGCCAACGCATCGGCATGAACCGCCGCTTCGTGCGGGCAGGACTGCACGTGCAGGCCGCCGAGCACGACCTTCGCCCCGCGTTGTCGATACCAGGCGGCCAGCTCATACGCGCGGCGGGCGAAAGTGAGATGGACAGTAATGCCCACCACCCGCGGGAAGGGTGCCCGCGGTGGTGGGCCCTGGAGGAGGTTCTCGTCCCATAGTCGGACCTGCCAGTTCGCCGGTGTCGCGGCCGCGACACTGGTCAGGGCCAGCGTCGGCGTGAGCACGTGCTTGCCGAAGCTGGCGAAGGGATCCTTGGGATAAAACGGATTGATCAACAGGGCATCGTGTGGTTCAACCCGTTCGGGCTTAAACTCGGTATCCAGACGGGGGGCAATGCGCATTTCGCGCGGAAACCAGGGCTGCTTCATAATGCGATCCAGGCGTTCTCGCGTCCGTACGTTGTAACCTCATCGATGAATACGCCGCTGGTCCATGGCAGGTTCAGCGGCGTGCGAAATCCCTCGGATCATGAGTGTACCTTCCCGCTCGTCAGTTTCGTAGCGGCCAGCGCTCCAGGCCGGTCGCTGCTACTGCCAATGTCACGCGTGTGGATACAATAACGTCCATGGGTACGTCTGGGCTGGCTGGTGGGATGGACTGCGAAGTACGCGACGACTCGCTCACGCGTCAGCTCTACGCCACCGACGCTTCCATTTACCAGATCACCCCTCGGGCGGTGGCCTTTCCCCGGACTGCCCAGGAGGCGGCCGAGGTTATTCGAAGGGCCGCCGATGCGGGCTGGGGGATCATCCCGCGCGGCGCGGGCACCGGCCTGGTGGGCGGAGCGATCGGCTCGGGGTTGATCGTCGAATTCGCCCGCTACAACCAGGCCATCCGCGAGTTGAATGTGGAGGCGCGCACCGTTCGCGTCGGCGCGGGCGTGGTGCTCGATAACTTGAATGCCTTCCTGCGCCCGCATGGGTTGTGTTTCGGGCCGGACGTCGCCACCAGCTCGCGCGCTACCCTGGGGGGAATGATCGGCAACGATTCGTCCGGCGCGCGCACACCGGTCTACGGCACGACGGCCGAACACCTCGTCAGCCTGGAGGTGATTACCGCTGACGGCCGGATCGAGAACGTGGGTTTGGAATGCGAGGGCCTTTCCTCGCATCGGGCGGCGGCCGACGCACTGGTCGAGCGGCATGCTGCTGCCATTATCGAGCGCTTGCCCCCCGGTCTACTGAAGCGAAGGCCGGGGTATGGCTTCGATCGCTATCTGCGGCGGCGCGGCGACTTGACCTGTCTTGTCGCGGGCAGCGAGGGCACGCTGGCCGGCGTTTTTTCGGCGGAAATTCGACTCGTGCCGCTGCCTCGACGCCGCGGGTTGGGGCTGCTGTTCTTCGCGTCTGTGGCGGACGCCATGCAGGCCACCGTCGAAATACTCGACCTGCGGCCGGCCGCCATCGAGCACATCGACCGACTGCTGTTTGATCAAACCCGCGGCCAGCTTGCGTTCGCGGCTGCCCGGGCACTGTTGCGCCTGGATGATCAGCCGGCCGAGGCCATTCTCATCGTGGAGTTTATGGACGAGGAGGTGGGAGACCGCCTGCACGCGCTGGCGGCCCGGTCGCTGGGGATGCGCCGCCTGATCTGTACGAGCGAGCGTGAACAGGCTCTGGTCTGGGCCTTGCGTAAAGCGGGGCTCACGCTGCTCACGGGCCGTCCCGGCCCGGCTAAACCGGTGACCGGCATCGAGGATGTGGCCGTCCGGCCGGAGCAGCTTCCCGCGTACGTGGCCGGCTTGCGCTCCATTCTCGACCCCTTGGCGGTCGAGGCGTGCTTTTATGGCCACGCGGCGGCGGGTCTTCTGCACGTCCGCCCGGTGCTCGATCTGCATACGGCGGAAGGCGTTCGTAAGCTGCGCCACATCGCCGACGAAGTCTCCGCATTGGTCCGGCAGTTCGGAGGCTCGATCGCCGGCGAGCACGGCGTGGGCATCGCGCGGACAGAGTACCTTCCGGAGCACCTCGGGCCGGAGCTGACCTCCGCGTCGCGCGAGCTCAAGCGCTTGTTCGATCCGCGCGAGGTGATGAACCCGGGTAAGCTGCTGGCTTCAGTGCAGGGTACGGCCGAACCGTTTCGGATGGACACGAACTTGCGCCAGGGAGCCGGCCACGGGATCCGGCTGCCGTTCCTGCCGGTGTTGGGGTTCGTGGAGAAGGATCACTCGTTTGTGGGCAACCTTGAGCAGTGTGACGGTTCGGGCGTCTGCCTGAAGCACGTGCCGTCCATGTGTCCGACGTACATCGCCACCGGCGAAGAGATCATGTCGACGCGCGGGCGTGCGAATACGATTCGCGCGGTGCTGGAAGGACGGCTGGGAACCGGGGACGGGCGGGTTGTGGACGACGGGTCCCCCGGGCCGGTCCAGGGCCGCTCAGGGGATGACCCGCTCTTGTCGACCGAGCTCGATGCGGCTTTGGGGCCATGCCTCTCGTGTAAAGCCTGCAAGACGGAGTGTCCGTCGAATGTGGATCTGGCCTTGCTGAAGGCGGAACTGCTGCATGCCCGGCACCGCCGCGCGGGCGTGCCGCTGCTGGATCGGGTGATCGCTTCGGCCGATCGGCTCGGGCGGATCGGGTGCGCGACGGCTCCGATCACCAATCGGGTGATGCGCTGGCCAGTGGTGCGGGCGCTGATGGAGCGATTGCTGGGGATTGCGGCCGAGCGGCCCCTGCCAGCGTATGCCCAACAGCGCTTCGATCGGTGGTTTGAGAAACGGCCACGGGCAGAGGGAGGGCGGCGCGGCCGCGTGGTGTTGTGGGACGATACCTGGGTTCGTTATCACGAGTCGCACATCGGCCGTGCGGCCGTGCGCGTGCTGGAGGCGGCGGGCTTTGAGGTAGTGTTGCCGCGCGGGCGGGAGTGCTGCGGACGACCGGCGTTCAGTCGCGGACTTCTCGACGAGGCGGCCCGGCTCGGCCGGCACAATCTGGCGCTGCTCACCCAGCATTATCCCGACGTCCCGGTGTTGTTTCTGGAGCCGTCCTGTCACGCCATGTTCATCGACGAGTACCGCCAGCTCGGCCTGCCGGGGGCGGAGGAGCTGGCGAGACGGTGTTTCGGGTTGGAGGGTTTTTTGTGCGCGCTGCTGGATAGAGAACCTTGGGCGCTGCGGTGGATGGACGAGGAGGTTTTGGGGGACCGGGAGGCTTTGGCGTCCGGGGAGAACCCCCCCCAGCCCCCCCTTGGTAGGGGGGGGAGTGCCGCGCGGTCCATCCCACCTGAGGGGGGGAGAATGCCACCTGGATCTTGCCCTCTTACGGTGGCGATTCATGCTCACTGTCATGCGCGGGCGTTGACCGATGTTTCCGTGTTGCCGCGGCTGGCCGGGCGGGTGCCGGGGGTGCGGGTGGAGCTGCTGGATACCGGCTGTTGCGGCATGGCGGGGGCGTACGGCATGGTGCGAGACAAGTACGAACTCTCGCTGGCGGTAGCCCGGCCGTTGATCGAGAAAATCAGGGCATTGCCGCCGGGCAGCCAGGTGGTTGCCTGTGGCACAAGCTGCCGGCACCAGATCGAGGATCTGGCGGGGGTCCGGCCGTTGCACATGGCGGAACTCCTGGCGGCGGCGCTCACGCAGCTAGTCGACCCCGGCCGTCAGTGAGGTTATCCTGCCGCTCGTCGGTGACCTGATTCGAACTCTCGTATAGTCAAGGGGATCGAACATGAGGACGGCTCGCAACCATGTGCTTCGCAACCTGTTGACGGGATGGATCATCGCGAGCGTGGGGCTTGCTTCGCTCGCGAGCTCGCCGGCCGCACTGGCTGCCGAGCCGGACCGGGCGCGCCCCAACATTCTTTTCATCCTGGCCGATCAGTACCGGCAGGATTGCGTCGGGACTTTCGGAAACCGTGGGATTCACACGCCCAACTTGGACCGGCTGGCGAAGGAGGGCATGCGCTTTGACCGGGCGTATGCCGCCCAGCCGGTGTGCTCGCCGAATCGCGGGTCCATCCTGACCGGTCTCTACCCGCACAGCCATGGTGTCTTTGAGAACAATGTCCCGTTGCCAAAGACCTCGAAAGCGATGAGCGAGATGCTCGCCCCACGCGGTTACGATTGTGGTTACTTCGGCAAGTGGCACCTGGTCCGGCGTGACGCCTTTGAGACTTTCCCCGAGTATCCCAACGACGGCCGGGGCAACAATCACTACTACGGAAAGGGCGAGTCGAAGCGATACGGAGTGGACGTCATCACCGAGGACGCCATCGCCTTCATTCGAAAGCAGCGCAGTGAGCCGTTTTACACATACGTTTCCTACTACCCGCCTCATCCGCCGTTCTCCGTTCCGGAGGAGTACCTGGAGCGGTACAAAGACGTGGAAGATCAGGAGCAACGTATCTACTTTGCGATGTGCACGAAGGTGGATGAGGCGGTGGGCGCGCTGATGGCCGCACTCGATGAAGAGAAGCTGGCGGAGAACACGCTGGTGGTGTTCACATCGGACCATGGCCACAACTTCAAACGGCGGTGGAACGATCATCATAAGCGGCTCTGTTACGACACGTCCGCGCTGCTCCCGCTGATCATGCGCATGCCCGGCGCGATCCCGGCCGGTCGCAGGACCGATGGGTTGATCAGTTCCGTGGACCTGACGCCCACCATCCTGAGCCTCGCGGGCCAGCCAGTGCCGGACGGACTGGAGGGGCAGAATCTGAGCGACCTGGCGCGGGGGAAAACACAGCAGGGGCGCCGGTACGTCTTCATCGAGAACATTCCCTATCCCTTCAAGCCGGAGCAGGGCAACGAGCGATGCGTGTTCGACGGGGAATGGAAGCTGATCCTCAGCACGAAGCGCGCCCCTGAGCTGATGAATGTGAAGCAGGATCCGGCGGAGAAGGACAATCGATATCCATCGATGAAGGATTCGCCTGTGGTGAGGCGGCTGCGGGAGCAACTTGCGAAGTGGGCGCGGGAGACGAAGGATGACCTGGCACCCGAGTTGCTGAAGGCGCTGCGGTAGATTCTGAACCGCGCGAGGCCTGCTCGCTCCAAGCCCCCACCCTGGCCCTCCCCCGGAGTACCGGGGGAGGGAATCAGCTTCCAGTCGCTCTGGAGTACCGGGGGAGGGAATCAGCTTCCAGTCGCTCTGGGGTACCGCGGGAGGGAAGCAGCCTCAACTCGCTCTGGAATGCCGAAGGAGCAAAAGAGGTGTGCCACTGCTGTGTCAGCAGTGTTGTTTGCCACGGACGCGCCTTTTGCTTCCGCACTGCTCACAGAGCAGTGGCACACGCTACTACTCACAGAGCAGTGGCACACGCTACTGCTCACAAAGCAGTGGCACACGCTCGGTGATTCCGATAAGTGGTTTTCCGGGCCAAGTCGGGTCGATGGTGTCTGCTGTGGTTCGGTTCAGTGGCCGCGTCTGGGGATGTCGCTCTTGACGGCCCCGAAGCGGCGATCGCGGGCGGCGTAGCCGCGGATGGCTTCGTTGAGGTGCTCCTTGCGGAAATCGGGCCACAACACGTCGGTTACGTAGAGTTCCGAATAGCTGATCTGCCAGAGCAGGAAGTTGCTGATCCGCATCTCGCCTGCTGTGCGGATGAGCAGATCCGGATCGGGTACGCCGGCCGTGTACAGGTGCTCGCCGATAGTGGCTTCATCGACGTCGTCCGGCTCGAGCTCGCCGGCCTTGACGCGCGCCGCGATCGAGCGCACCGCATCCACGATCTCCAGCCGCGAGCCGTAGTTGATGGCCAGGCACAGCGCCAGCCCCGTATTGGCGGCACTGAGTGACTGCGTCTTGTCGAGCTCGCGGAGTACCGCATCGGGTAGTCCCTGCCGCCGGCCGATCTGGATCAGCCGGACGTTGTTTTCCATGATCTCCTCGCGCTCCTTCATCAGGTACTCGACATAGAGTTCCATGAGCGCATCCACTTCGGCGCGTGGCCGTTTCCAGTTTTCGGCGCTGAAGCTGTAGAGCGTGAGCGCTTCCAGGTGCAGCCGTGCGCAGTGGGTGATGATCTCGCGCACGCCGGCGGCCCCTTCGATGTGCCCGTTGATCCGCGGCAACCCCCGGGCATTGGCCCACCGTCCGTTGCCATCCATGATGATGGCCACGTGGCGCGGCATCTGCTCGCGTTGCAGGCCCAGTTCTTCGCGTGGATCCAGTGGTGGCTGGGGCATCAGGTGCTCAAGCTTTCAGCTATCAGCGGTCAGCACTCAGCGAAGAGCGTTCAGCTTGACGCTGTTGCTGAATGCTGAGAGCTGATCGTTGACCGCTATTCCTATCACGTCCGGAAGAGCGTCTGGGTTCGGTCGGGTCCTACGCTGACGATCCGGATGGGCACGCCCAGCAGCGACTCGAGCCGATCGAGGTATGCGCGGGCGGCCGTCGGCAGGCGGTCGAGCGAGCGCACTTCGCGAAGGTCTTCGCTCCAGCCGGGCAGATACTCGATGACCGGTTCGGCCCGGGCCAGCAGGTTGGCGTCGGAAATGAATCCCGGCAGCAGCGGGCCGGCGGGGGTCTGATAACCGATGCAGATGCCGATGCGGTCCAGGCCGGTCAGCGTATCCAGGTGCATGACCGCAACCTGGTTGATGCCGCCGAGGCGGATGCTGTACTTTGCGGCTACGGCGTCGAACCAGCCGCAGCGTCGCGGCCGGCCCGTGGTCGTCCCGTATTCGTGGCCGCGGTCGCGGATGTACTGGCCGGTGTCGTCCTTGAGCTCGCTGGGGAACGGCCCGGCGCCGACGCGCGTGGTGTAGCCCTTGGTGACGCCGATGCACGTGCGGACCGTGCTGGCCGGCACGCCCGCGCCGGCCGGGATCCCGATCGGGCCGGTTGTGCTGCTGGTCACGTACGGGAACGTGCCGTGGTCGATGTCCAGCAGCGTGCCGTTGGCGCCCTCAAAGAGAACTCGCCGTCCGGACTCAATCGCGTCGCCGAGGACCTGCGTGGTATCGCAGACGTTCGGGCGGATCTTTTCCGCGAAGCCGTGATACTCGGCCAGGATTTCGTCGGCCTGGAGCGGTTCCGTGTCGCCGTAGAGGGCCGCGAACACGGTGTTCTTATCGCGGACGATCCGGGTGATTTTTTCGCTGAGCACGTCATCATTGAAAAGATCCACCACGCGGATGGCTGAGGCGCGGAGCATCTTGTCGGCGTAGCAGGGGCCGATGCCGCGGGCAGTCGTGCCGATCTTGCTGGCGCCCAGAGCTGATTCGGAGAGTGCGTCCTGCTTTTTGTGGTAGGGCATGACCAGGTGGGCCCGGTCGCTGATCTTGAGCCGCTCGCCCACGGTGATGCCGCGAGCGGCCAGCGCGTCGAGCTCCTCGAGCATCCGGCCGAGGTCCAGGGCGATGCCCGGCCCGATGACGGCCGTCTTGCCTGGGCTGAGCACCCCGACCGGCAGCAGGTGCAGGGCGAACTTCTGGCCGTCGATCTGCACGGTGTGGCCGGCATTGCCGCCGCCGTTGTAGCGCACCACGATGTCGAACTGCTCGGTGAGCAGGTCCACGATTTTGCCCTTGCCCTCATCGCCCCAGTGCAGGCCGATGACGCAGGTGTGTCCGAGCTTGGAGAAGTCCATCAGTCGATCCATCTGAGAAGGACGAGGGTCCGGCGGGCGTCGGTGCGGTGCGGGACCCGGTTCGGCGTCCGGAGAACAAGCCATGACCGCAGACCCGGCAGGCTCATGCGGCATTCACCCGACACGCCCATGACTCATCAACGCTTTGGCACACGGTAGCGGGGCGGCGGGAGGGCGTCAAGAGAGGCGAGGGGGGCGGGAAGGTGCGAAGGTGGGAACGTGGAAAGGTGCGAAAGTGAAAAGGGGATCCTCAGGACGACAACTATGAGCGGATCGCGACGAACATCAGGAAGAATCCCAATGGAATCAGACCGACAAGTATCTGCACGGCGAAAAGGGCCAATCCGAGAATCGCCGTAACTACAGGATGGTCCACATCCCAGGGTCTGACGCCTGATTGGGCCGCATGCGCTGCAAATAAGCGTTGAAAGATGAGAATGGCCCATACGGGTCCAAACATCAGCCACGGCAAGAGCAACAGGAATAAGATGAGGCTGATCGTGCCGTTCAGGAGGGGCGCGCAAAACGTCACGAGCCAGAGTCCGCCCGGCAACAAAGCGGAGTACAGGAGAGCCTTTTCAAGGGAAATGGGTTGGGGACCCATAGCATGCCGGGCGGCCAGCCGCTCGGGGTCGAAACCTGTACCGCACTCGGGGCAACGGTTTTCCGGCAGACCAGTGAGGTTATAGCGGCAGTGGGGGCAATAGAGCGTGGGCGCCTGTGTGCTCATGCGGGCACGGCGATTCCTTTGGTCTTTGCAGCCGCCTGCAATCGCTGAATGCGCGAGGTGGCGGCAGGATTCGGACGAACCTCACCCCTTTCCCACCGACTGACCGTCTGGGCGTTGACTCGAACCCGCCGGGCGAATTCCACTTGCGTCAGCCCGAGCGCTTCGCGAAGCGCTTTGATGTGTCCTGGCGTGCTGGTGGGACGGATCGACTGCAGGACAGCCCGCAAGCGGTCCAGCGTTCGGACGGCACTGGGTGTGTAGTGAAGCTCGCCCGTACGCGGATCGCGTCGCATGGCGACGCGAGCGGCCACGCGGCCTTCGGGGTATACTTCCTCCAGGAAGACTTCTTCAAGTGTCGATGCCGGAGTCTTCTTGTTCATGCCTTCGTATCCCTGCTCGACGCGATGAGCGGCATAGCCCGGTGCATGTCCAGTGTATACGGATGGCCGGTAGTAAGCTATGTCCCGGACCTTCCCCGGCTTTCGCGGGGAGATTTCGGTAAGACGTGCAGGTTTGGGTTCAGTGCCATCTGTCGCCCTTTCAGGGCTGGCTTCTCGCATACTTGTACTTCTTCCGGGGGTTTACACCCCCGGCTATTGACTCTGGCCCTTTCAGGGCCCTGCTCCCCGGGGCGTTTTCAGTGTGTTGCCGCCTGCTGTTTCCCTCCCCTGGTACTCCGGGGGAGGGCCAGGGTGGGGGCTTGCCAGGCAACGGACGCTGCATCAATCACTGAACGCATGACCGCGCCAACTCGCCCAGGGGTGGAGTGCTGTCTTACTCAGCACTCCGCACTTATCGATCATCACTCATCGCTCATCACTCTCTCCGCGTCCGGCCCGCTCGCTGGCGCTCGGGGCTCTGACGGGCCGAGCTGTCCCGCTATGTCCGTGGGGGTGCATAGCGGGCGATGAGCAGTTCGGCGGTTTTCA
>BTUC01000245.1:0-10820 GCA_045863575.1 Phycisphaerae bacterium | reverse complement strand
ATCTGCCCGCCGCGCTGGCCTTCTTCGATAATGCTGTCTAAGGCCTCCCGGACCTCCTCCGGCTCACTGGCCTGTCGCGCGTACTGGGCGGCCACCAGCATGGCATTGAGGGGATTGTTGATTTCGTGAGCGATGCCGGCCGCCAACGTGCCCAGCGACGCCAGCCGCTCGGAGCGTCGAAGCTGCTCCAGCGACTGACCCAGGGCCTCCGTGCGCTGCGTGACTAGCTCCTCCAGACGGTCGCGATGCCGGGCGAGCTCTGTCTCCGCATCACGGCGCTGGGTAATCTCGGCCTCCAGGCGCCGGTTGGTCTCGGCCAGCTCGGCCGTTCGTTGTTGGACTCGGATCTCCAGCTCATCGTGGGCTTGACGCAGGTCGGCTTGCGCGGTCCGTCGCTGCTGGATTTCGCTTTCCAGCTCCAGATTGGCCCTCTGGAGCTGGCCGGGGCTGGGCAGGGCCAATGCCTTGGGGACCAGCGGCCAGAGAATGATGGCCGTCCCGATCGAAACCAGCCCGGTGGCCAGCTTGATCAAGCCGTCCAGCCGGTAGAAGGGCTGCCAGATCGCGACTACGCTCATCAGGTGCGTTGTGCCGCAGGCCAGAATGAATGCGCTGAACAGAACGAAAATCCAGTTGAAGGCCAGATCCCGTCTCCGGTACCAGAAATAGATCAGTGCCAGGGGGATCGAATAATAAGCCAGCGTGATCAGGCCGTCGGAGAAGACGTGAAGCCAGATCACCTCTGGACGTTGCAGCATGCACTGGCTGCGCGGTACGAAGTCGGTTTCCAGCAGGCGCGAGAAGAAGTCTGCGATGCCTGCCGATTCGCGCGCCGCCATCGGGACGTGGCAATCGTCCATCTTCGTGTCCCCTCAGTGTTTCCAGGCAGGGCTGACGTCATGGCCCGCTGACGTCCGGACTGGCCCGAAAAGGAGCAAGTGTAGTATATCACTTCTGCGGCCGGCAGGGGAACAGTTGGACCCGCGCAGATTCACCGGCCGCCACGGAACGGCGCCGAATCCATTCCGAATGCAGTTATGGAAGTGGGTCCACCCGCCTGGCCAGGGCAACCGGGTGCTCCCCATGCTGGCGCACGCAACCCGACGGTTTTTCCAGCTATGAAGCGATTCTTTCAGCGTATTTGTGGATCGACGGCTACACGGTTTTCCAGTCATGCAGCCATTGGTATTGTTCCGGCAGGTGGGCGTGGAAGCTTTCTGTGCACTCGCGCACGGCCTGGCGATCCTTGTCCGTCAGCGGCTTGTCGCGTTCGTAAGAGGCTTTCACGTTCTCATCGAGCTGCGCGTGGTGGGTCACGCCGGGGATCACGGCCGAAATGCGCTGCTCGCGCAGCATGCCCTTGAGAAGCGATGAAGCCCGAGGGTCGACGCGCCCTTCCAGGGGCGTGGGTTTGCCGCCGACGAAAGTGGCCCCGGCCGCGAAGGGCTTGATGCCGATGACGCCGACGTCCTTTTCCCTGGCCAATGCCAGCAGACTGTCGCCCCCGAAGGACTGCGTCAGGAACATGTACGGGAACAGGATCACCGAGAACTGCGGGTAGTCGTTCAGCACGCGGCGGAACACAATCGGGTTGTGGGCCGAAATACCCAGGAACCGCACCTTGCCCTGCTTCTTTACGGTTTCGAACACGTCCACGACCATGTCCAGCACGCGTGGCGTGACCTCCCACATGGTCTTCTGATCCTTCTGGCCTTCCCCCCACGTGGCCCCGACCGGCCGCCACAGGTCCAGCATGTCAGTGCCGTAGTTCTTGAGCCGCGCGTCGATCTCGCGGAACATGCCCTCTTTCGTGAGCTCCTGCTCGTATTCTGAGGTCAGCTTCTCCGGCCAGGAAGCGAAACCGATATGCCACTTGTCGCGGTTTCTGCCGATGGCTTTGCCGTAGAGAGTACACTCCTCGGCGATATTGTTGTCGACGTAGTTCATGCCCAGTTCGACGGCCCGTTCCAGTACCGGCACGCGATCGGAGACTTCTTTGCCGCCGTGGCCGCCCAAGCTGATCTCGGAGATCCACAACTCGGTCTTGCCCAGGCGACGATAGCCCATCTTCGGGTTGTGGTTCAGGATCTTCCGGGCCGGGGGCTTGTCGCCGGCAGCAGCCGTGGACCCCGTCAGCGCGGCTCCGGCCACCGCAGCCGAGGAAACCTTCAGAAAATCACGACGGGTGCTGGAATGATCGGCCACGGGCGTAGCCCTCCTGGATGCGGACGGCGACCTGGAGACAGGATCAGCCGCAACGGCCGCGGCCGATACGGCTCCATTGTCGCTCGCATCCAGCCGAGCTGTCAATCCGCAGGTGGACAGACGTAAGCCATCCCCAGCAGGGGTGTGCCACTGCTCTGTGAGCAGTGCGGTGGGCAGAAGGAACGTCCGCAGCATCCAGCACTGCTGACCCGCCTCCGCGAGCAGCGTCGGCGTGGCATGCACAGCAGTGACACCCAGCGGGTCTGCTGGGACGAGGTTTACCGTGATTCGCGGCTGGCGCCTTGTTCGGGCAGGCGAATATCGCGGGCCAGACCCAGGACTGACAACAGTCGGATCAGCATCCAGGTGACGTCAACTTCCCACGGTTTCAGCCCGTGGCGGGCCGAACGGGGGTAAGCGTGGTGGTTGTTGTGCCAGCCCTCGCCGTAGCTCAGAAGACCGACCCACCACAGGTTGCGGGAATGATCGGTGGTTTCGAAATTGCGATAGCCCCACGTGTGGGTGGCGGAATTCACCAGCCAGGTAATGTGGTAGACATACACCAGTCGTACGAATACGCCCCAGATCACGCCCGGCCAACCGGCCCACAGGTAAAGCAGGCCGGCCAGGACGAACTGCCAGATCGGGGTGGCCCGCTCGAGGAAAACATGGCCGCGATCTCGGGCCAGATCCTGGGCGTAGCGGCTGTAGCGCTCGTACTCATCGAAATTCGGATCGTAGGTCATGCACCACAGCGTATGCGCCCAGAAGAATCCGTGGCGTGGACTGTGGGGATCGGCATCCTCATCGGAGTGTTGATGGTGCAGGCGGTGGGTGGCCACCCATTGGATCGGCCCGCCCTGCCAGCTCAGGCTGCCCACCCAGGCCAGGAAGTACTCCAGCCACTTGGGCGTCTTGAAACTGCGATGTGTGAGCAGCCGGTGATACCCCAGCGTAATACCGACACCGCAGATGGCCTGTAGCACCACGGCCGTCACCAGGGCGCGCCATGAAAAGAACACGGGGAAAAAGGCCAGCAGCGCCCCCAGATGAACAAGACAGATGGCGATCGCCGGGACCCAGTGGATGCGTCCGCTTTTGTGACGCGCCGCAGTGGCCGTCTCGGGCGCGCTCAACTCAGGCGCACTCAGAGGGGACAGCCCGACCGGCTGGGGCAATGAAGACATATGTTCTCCTGCAAGAGTCTGTAGGTTGTCTATCTCGGCCCGTTTCGCTTGCAGGCTGGCTGGCTCCCACGCACCCGTGAGGGGGCCAGGATCAGACTAGACCGCGCAAGGTTGGAGAATACTAGAGGATCAAGGGCCCGTGGGCAAGCCGTGCAAACTGCGGACTGGCCGTCAGGAGCCGGCGGAGATCCGAACCAGTGCTGCCAATGTATCCGCCGCGGCGCCCGAGCGGATCGTATCCTCGGCCAGACGCAGCCCCTGCGGCGGGTCAGCGGCCAGGCCGGCCACGACCAGTGCGGCCGCTGCATTCAGCAGGGCGTGGTCCCGCCGCACGCTCGTTTCCCGGCCCTCGAGAATGGCCTGGATCGCCGCGGCACTCTCGGCTGCGGAATTTACCAGCAGAGCATCCAGCTTGGACGGTTTCAAGCCAAATTCATCCGGCGAGAGCGTGAACGTACGGATCTGCCCCGCGCGTACCTCGGCGACACGGGTAGGGCCGGTAATGGTCAGGTCGCACAGCCCGTTGTGCCCGTGCACCACCCAGGCGAACGTCGCCCCCCGGGCGGCCAGCACCTGCGCGATCGTCTCAGTGAGCTCCGGCCGGGGCACACCCAGCAGTTGCCTCTTAGCACCTGCGGGGTTGGTCAACGGCCCCAGCAGGTTAAAAATGGTGCGGATGCCAAGCTCCCGGCGGACCGGCGCCGCGTGCCGCATGGCCGGGTGCAGATGGGGCGCGAACAGAAAGGCGATGCGGCATTCACTCAGGCACCGCTCCAGGATTGAAACGGCTGCATCCAGGTTGACCCCCAAGGCGGCCACGGCCTCGGCCGAGCCGCTCACCCGCGTGTTGGTGCGGTTGCCGTGCTTGGCCACCGTGGCTCCGGCGGCGGCGGCCAGAATCGCCGCGGCCGTCGAAACGTTGAACGTGCTGATGCCATCTCCGCCGGTGCCACAGGTGTCGATGCAATCCGCCTGGCAGCGAACACGCGTCACGTGCTCGTTCATCACGTCGGCCGCGCCGGCGATCTCCTCGACGGTCTCACCCTTCGCCGCCAGAGCCTTCAGGAACGCCCCCATGGGCTCGGCTGCGACCTGCCCGGTCATGATCAGCGTGAACACCGCCCGCATCTGCTCGCGCGACAGCGGCTGGGCGGATTTGACCCGGGCGATGGCCCGGTCGATCGTGAGAGCGTCAGGCATGGAGCGCCCCCGGGTGCGCGAGACAGAGAGATGGAGAGACGGAGAGACGCAGAGACAGAGAGGCGGGCCAGCGCGTGCCCGAGGCTAAGAGCCTAAGCCAGCGGCATGTGGCACTGGTTTCTAACCGGTGTATATCGGTTGGAAACCGGTGCCACGTGGGGCCTGAAGGGACGGACTCCAACTTGATGCTTATTGCGGCCACTGAGGTGCCGTCGGGCTTTTCTCTCCGTCGCTCCATCTCTCCATCTCTCCGTCTTCAGCCCGCTCACGCGGGCTGAACGCTGGCGCCGTCCGAGGCGGTGGTGGTGTACATCAGCGCGGGTTTCTCGAAATGTCCATCGTAATCGGCTCGCACGGCTTGCTCGAGCGGTTCCACGGCCGAGGGTTCCACCAATGCGATGGCGCACCCGCCGAAGCCGCCGCCGGTCATTCGCGCGCCGTACACGCCGCGCACGTTTCGCGCGATCTCCACCAGACTATCCAGTTCGGGGCACGAGACTGCGTAGTCGTCGCGCAGTGACGCGTGTGAGTCGAACATCAGCGACCCGAACACGTCGAGCTTCCCATGCCGAAGGGCGTCGGCCGCCTCGTTGGTCCGTTCGATCTCCGTGACCACGTGCTGGCAGCGCTGGAAAATCACCGAGTCCATGGCACTGCGCTGGCCATAGAGCATGTTCGGCTTGACATCGCGCAGACTGGCGAGCTGCGGGTAACGCGACTTCAGAACGGCCAGCCCCTCGCGGCATTGCTTCTGCCGGACGGGGTACTCGCTGCCGCCGATGTTGTGCTTGACCTGCGTGTCGATGACCGCCAGCACCGCATTGTCAAACGGCAGCGGGATGTGCTCGTATTCCTGCGTGCGGCAGTCCAGCAGCAGGGCATAAAACTCCCTGCCCAATGCGCAGATGAACTGGTCCATGATCCCGCACGGCGAGCCGGCGTACTGGTGCTCCGCCTGGCGGGCCAGCAAAGCCATGGGCACCGGTTCCATCTTCTCGCCGGCCAGCGCCAGGAAGGCCAGGGCCGACCCCACCTCCAGGGCGGCCGAGCTGCTCACCCCGCCGCCGATGGGGACTTCGCTGTGAATCAGCAGCTTCGCGCCACGCAGCCGTACGCCTTGCTTGACCAGCAGGGCGGCCACGCCGCGCACGTAGTTCGACCACGCCGGCATATCCGCGACGCCCGGAGGGCCGGGGTCTTCTGCGGAGAACCGCGCCGGCTCAGCGAACGAGGTCGAGCGGGCTTCAACGGTGTCATCACCGCTGGCCCCGATGACCACGTGCAGCGCCTGCGACATGGCGATCGGCAGCACCAGCCCGTCGTTGTAGTCGGTGTGCTCACCGATAAGATTCACCCTCCCGGGGGCGCGGACCACGAAGGCCGGGCGGGCGCCGGTGAAGGCCTGTTCATAACGGCTGATCAGATCCTGCTTGTTGACCACTGCTGCGTTCTCACCGAAAATGGACCCGAGTGTTCCCGCGAATGTAGGGTACGGCCATGGGCCTGTCAACCGTACCCGCAGGGCCTGCCCCGGTGTGTCTTGCCGGTAGCGCAGTGGCAGGAGCCGGTTGCGGGATGCTCCCCGTTCCGGACGCATCAATGCCGACGCCGTTGCTGATTGACACCGATATGGGCGTGGACGACGCGGTGGCGGTCGCGCTGGCCTTGTCCACCGACCAGCTTCAAGTGGTCGGCTTGGTTTCGGTCGGCGGCAACGTCTCGCTGGAGCAGGCCACTGGCAACATCGGCCGTCTCCTGGGCGCGATGGGAGTCAACCCCTCACCGCCGGTCGCCCGCGGCCTGGACCAGTCCGGCCAGCTCCCCGACGCCAGCCACGTCTTCGGCGCCGACGGCCTGGGTGAGACCGATCTGCCCATCCCCGAGGGTTTCGCGCCCGTTTCTTACATCGAACTCTACGAGACATGCATCGCCGCGCACGGCCAGGCGCTCACCATCGTTGCCATCGGCCCGCTGACCAACCTGGCGGCGCTGCTGCGGGAGCGCCCCGGTCTGCTCCAGCAGGCGGGGCGGATCGTCATTATGGGCGGCGCGGTCTGGAAGCCAGGCAATGTCACGCCGCAAGCCGAGTTCAACTTCTACCGCGACCCGGCCGCCGCGGCCGACGTGCTCTCCGCGGGCCTGCCGGTAACACTCGTGCCGCTGGACATCACCACGCAGGTGGCCCTGGATGAATCGCACGTGGCGCACCTGGCCCGCAGCACCGCGCCGGCCCGGGCGGCGCTGGCCCGCATGGTCCGCTACCCGATCGAGCGCGGCGGCGAGGCCGTCCCCGGCAAGTTTCTGGTCCACGATGCCCTGGCCGTCGGCGTACTGCTCTGGCCGGAGCTGTTCCTGCGCTCGCGCATCGGCCTGGAGGTAGTGCTCAGCGGCGAGCAGGCCGGCCGCAGCAAACCGGCCGTGACCCGCGACAAGTCCCGCCAGATCGCCGTAGTCATCTCCGTGACCGTGGTCGATTTCCTCGAGAACCTGCTGGAAGCGCTCTGCCAGGAGCGATTCATTGTGTGAATGTCGCCGTCTCCCCGGTATGCCTGGGGAGGCGGCCTGTCTTCTCCCTCCTCCGGTACTCCGGGGGAGGGCCGGGGTGGGGGCTTGGAGGCTGAAGAGTCTCGGGAGTTGTCAGTCGTCAGTGGTCAGTGGTCAGTGGTTGGGTCAGTCGTCCTTTTGTCAGTTGCTGTGGGTTGTGGGTTGCAGGTTGTTGGCTGGAGGTCGCAGCTCAGATACGGTCGATCAATGCCGAGCCGTCGAGTGCGATAGAAGCATATTCTCGGGGCTTAAGGCGGATCCAGCCCCGGAGGGGCGATCGAAGGTAGCCCAGGGCGTAAGCCGTGGGAATTGGAGCGGGCAGGAGTGCAGGAGCCCTCCAGGGGCGAAAGACTCCCGCCCGTAGGAACAGTGGCCACAACCTATGTATAGAGGTTTTTACGCTCCGTCGTATGGTCCTCGGGCCCCACTTCCGCTCCATCGATCGAACGACCAGGATCCGGGTCCCTGACCGTTGAGCGCGGATTGCTGACCGCTGACCGCTGATTGCTGACCGCTCTTTCCGGCATCGCTGTCCCGCACTCCGGGCACACGCCGCTCACGTTGCCGGTCAGGTTGTAGCCGCACTCGAGGCACTGCCTCTTCCGGAACCGCGCGATCGACCGGCGGCGCCGCTGGAACCAGCGGATCCAGCAGGCCGGCAGGATGGCCGTCGCCACGAGCGGGTACCAGCACGGCAGCCCGACCAGCCAGTGAGCCTGCACAGGGCCGCCGACCGTGGCCCCTCCTGAGTCGAAGCCCACGCGGAACCAGCGTCCTACCCGGCTGGCAGGCATCATCACGACCGGTCCCCAGTGCTTCCGGTAAACCTCCGAGCACAACTGCACGTGCTCATCCCAGGCTTGCGCTCTGGCCGAGGTGTGCCGGGACGTCAGCCGCCCCAGGCCCACCCGTCCATGGGCCGCTCCGAAGAGCCAGGTCCGCCCGATCAGGGCATTGCCCGCGCCCGAGTACGTGGTATCGCACATCGAGCAGTAGGGCCACGCACTCAGCATCCACACGACGCCCGCACCGATGCAGGCCAGCAGACTGAGCAGCGACACGACGGTGAACAGGCCGGCCGTGCAGACCGCCAGGAGACTCGTTCTCTGGTTGCGCGGATGGCGCGACCGCATAAAGCGGACAAACACGGCCACGGGATGGAAACCGGCCAGCAGGACCAACGGCCACAAGTGGATGGCCAGATACCACCCTCCGGAAGCTATTTCGGGCGGCAGATTCGCCGGCTGGGTGGTGGAGCTGAGGGCCTGCACCGTCCGGCCCATGTGCTGCTGAATGGTGGCCGGATCGACCAGGAAGAACCTGTGTCGTGAGTATCTGAAAAGACCCGGTACCGAGAACTCATCGGTTGGGCCGCTGCGTGAAAGCGCATTGGCGACCTGCCACGGCTCAACCTGCAGGATCATTTGAGCGGAGTGGAAGCGGATCTCCACGATCTGCTCATCACCCCACGTGGAGCGCGGGCCGCCGACAATCCCGCCCATGCTGAGCAGCACCAGCCCACTCAGGCACACGGTCGCGAGGACGAGTGTGACCAGCATCACTCTGCGGGCAACGACTCGCCACCCCGGCGAAGCTTCCTGTCCACGCATGTCATCACCACTTCCGCTCAATCGGTCGAACCACCACAATCCGGATTACTGACCGCTGACCGCTGATTGCTGACCGCTCCCTCCGGCACCCCCGTCCTGCATTCCAATCAGTTGATCTCCTCCTTTATCGGGATGGTGAAAGCCACCACGTCGTCTCGGTTGCCCGAGAGCTTCTCGAAAGGGTAGACTCCGGCCCAATCAATGCTGCTGTCGGGCGAATGCTGATAATGCAGGACGAGATTGACTTTGCCATCCTTGATCATTTGGGCTTCGCGCGGGCCCAGATAGATGCGCACCTGCCCGTCCGGATCCACTTTCCAGCCAGGAGGGCTGATCAGGAGTCCCTGCAGGTCCATCATGATTGTGAATTTGGCTCCCGAACCCGCCGGGCTAGATGCAGCGACGCGTCCGCCGTGCTCGAACCGGACGCGCCCGTAGAATGCACGCTTGGCGACGCATTCGATGGTGATCTCGGGCGTCGCATCGTCCCGCAGTTCCCGGGTGATTGCCTCACACCATTCATACATTCCGTCGTCGAACGGATGAGCTCGAATGCTGTACCCGCCGGTTGGAAGCCCGGTGAGCTTGAAGCGGCCGTCGTCGGCAAAAAACGGCACGTGATAGCCGAACGTCTCGCTCGGGGGCTTGGCGTTCGCTTCAAACGGGCTCCACGTATTCGCATCGATAAAGAACCCACGTATGGGCTGGCCGTCCTGATCGACGACGCGCCCGATCAGCGTGGCAGTCCCGGTCGGCCAGGCTGGGAAGTGGAAGTCCACCGTCTGGGCACCGCGCAAGACCTCGTGACTCCCTGAGAACTGGGACCGGTTCCCCATCACGGAGGGGATCAACTCGTACCGCCGTGCCGAGACCTTATAAGGCCAGCGCATCTGGTCGTAGAAGTAGCGCCCCTCCATGTCGGTGGCGACGTTGGGGGCCGCGATCGAGCGGGCTTCGGGAGCATGTTCCCGGATCGCGATGAAAGCGAAAGGAACGCCACGCCCATCGGGTCCCCAGACGCGACCCTGCAGGAGATTGGTAGGCTGAACGCTTTCCCACCCGCCCCGGTGGAACTGGATCAACCGGTTATCGCCGTAGGGTGTGGCCCGCTTGAGGAACTCCTTGCAGACCAGCACTTCTGCCCTGTTCACGCCCTTGCCGATCTCGATCGGTTCTGGCCAGGTGCGATGTACGCCCAGGGCCGTGGGCACGGGCGGTGTCGGCGGTGTTCGCATCATCGCGCCGATCCAGTAACGGCCCTGGGGCAGCCGTTCAATCCGGTGCCGGCCCGGGCCGGCCAGCCTGCGAACCTGGACCGGCCGGGACGACCAGCCCGCGTCTTCAAAGAAGCCGACGAGAATCTCGTCGCGCTCTTCGCCCTCGACGCGAAGGTCCAGATCGAGGTTGGCGCCGTCGTCGACGCCCGTCCAGATGGGCTCGCGCGGGTGTGAAGTCTGAACCACCTTGACGATCTGCGGCACCAGGCCCTGCAGCAGAGGCCCCGCATTCACGTGCCGCAGCAGGTGCCATGCCCGCGAGGCCTGCGGATTGTTCTCCGGCCCGCTGGCGGTTTCAACATGGCCGTCCAGCAGCAACAGGGAATCCTCCTCTGAACGGAGCGCACCTGCTCCCGCGGGTGATGTGGCCGGTTGGGTGCCCGGTTCACGCTTCGTCACGTCCTCCAGCAGTTTGTACCGGATCTTCACGCCCGGGGGGTGATCGACCAAGCCTGTGATCTGAAGCACGCCCTCTCCGCCCTCGCGCGTTGTGAACAGATAGGTGGCCGGCAGCTCGCCCCGGCCGCTGACGTACGCTGCCGTGTCCGGCCGGCCGAGCTCCAGTCGATCGATCGGAATCGCAACCAAGTCGATGCCCATGAGCCCCTGGACGCCGGTTTTCGTCTCGCCCCTGGCGTCGATGCCATTGTTCCCCACCCACTTGAGAAACGCCTCTTCGTTCCCGTGCGTGCCGGCGGGCGGCGTGAAAACCGCACCGGTATCCAGGTCGATCAGGAAGTTCTCGCGCGTGCCAGCATCATTGACCACCCGCTCGATGACCGGGCCGAACCCCTCTC
>BTUC01000244.1:0-10882 GCA_045863575.1 Phycisphaerae bacterium | reverse complement strand
GATGCAGGCGGCCGCCACCAGCACCCACAACAGGTGCGCCTCGGCCGGACCCGATCCGGCCAATCGACTCCGGAGCAAGGCGCCTGCCAGCAGCACAGGCAGGAGGCCCTTCAACAGGTCCAGAAGAAACACCAGAACGCCGTAGGGCTTGCCGAGCACACGGCCGGCATTAGTGGCTCCGATGTTGCCGCTGCCCTGCGTCCGGATGTCCACGCCCTTGAATCGGCCCACCAGCAGGCCAAACGGAATCGAGCCGGCCAGGTAGCCCAGCAGAACACATCCACCCGCCAGCAGCCAGTCACCAGGACCCATTCGCGCGACGTCCTCGACAGATTCAACGATACCCGGCCCGGCGGGGTTCGCCCTGCCGGACGATCTCTTCGTAAAGCTCTCGTACCCGTTCGGCATGCCGCCGCATCGAACAACCTTCGACGGCCTGCGGAGCACGCTGAGCGCAGGCCCGGCGGTGTTCGTCGTCCTGCAAGCGGCCGATGCAGTCCGCGAGGCCGGCCGTGTCTTCCGGCGAATCAATGACGTAGCCTTCACGGCCATCCTCGATCCGCTCTGCCGCTCCGTTGAAACGGGTAGTGATCGCCGGCAAGCCCGACGCCAAGGCTTCCAGCACCACGCGGCTGCACGGATCGTAGTATGTGGCGTGCACCAGCAGATCGGCCGCGTGGAAAAAAGCCCGCACCCGCGGAGTCGGACCGGTGAAGACAATGCGCTCCCGCACGCCCAGTTGATCCGCCAACTTCACGAACGGCGCGGGATCGTCGCGCCCGACCACGACGGCCAGTTGTTTTCGCCCGGCTGGTGCCGCCCCATCCGCCTCCTGCCGCGCCAGGGCCTCCACCAGCGAGCCTACGCCTTTGAGCCGGAAGTTGTGGGCCACGCACAGCAGCATCAGGTCGCGTCCGGCGAGCCCGTATTGCCGACGGATCTTCGTGCGGTCCGCGAGGCGGTCGGCTGCCGGAGTCGTGTCCGGATCCACACCGTTGAAGATGTGCCGCACACGTGAAGGGTCGAAGCGGTAGTGACGGCTGAGTTGCTCCTCGACGTAGTGCGAGATGGCAATCACCCACGGTGGCGGCTGCCGCTGCAACAACTGCCGCTCCAGGTCTTCCATGATGCGGTACTTGAGGCTCGTCCGCTGGGCCAGCCGCTTCAACCCGCGACGGATCCGAGAACTGCGCATGGCCAGATTCCGTTCCAGCGTCTCGGGTATGGTGCCGCCCCGCGGCTGGTAAACGTCTGCGGCCGGGCAGGGGGTGATGCAGTGCACGATGTCAAAATCGTGCGTGCGCACGTATTCGCTGGCTCCCTCAATGAATTGGCGCGTCTTCAGCGCCCGGAACATGCCGTTGGCCGCGATGGGCACGACGGACAAGGAAGACGTGGAAGGCGGGTACGACGTGGTGAGGATGCTCACGTGGCAGCCATCCTTCGCCAGGTACTCGGCAAACTGCATGGTCGAGGTTTCCGCCCCGCCGCGCCAGGTTTCGATGCGCTCAATGATGATGGCTACTTTCATGGGGCGGTGATACTCGCAGCAGGATGATCGGGCCCGGCGGTTCCGGGCCAGCGCTGAGCAGGCACGGGTGGACGGCGGCGCCTCATGCGGGCGCTCTTGGCGCCGACCAGCTCCGCCAGCGTCCGGGCGGATCCGAAGCGATGACACGCGCGGGCGTACCGGCAGAGAAAGCGCAGCCGCTCCCAATGGCCGATGCGTTCCTGCGGCGTCGAGTAGTCCAACGCAGCCAGATCCTTGACCACCCATCGCCTCCGCCGCCACCGCGGCCGGAACACGCGCTGAAGATCGATCAATCGAAAGACACTCCCCTCCTGACCGGGGAGGGGCCGGGTCAGGTTCTCGTTCTGGGGAGGGTCCCCGCTCTGTCTCCCCTCCTTACGAAGGAGGGGCTGGGGGAGGTTCTCTGCGTTCTCCAGTGTCTCGTCATCAATAAACACATGCGACAAATACAAATCCCGATGTACAAAACCCGCTTCGTGAAAAGCGGCCACCAGGCCGGCCAGCCCGTCCAGCCGTCTGCGCCGGCGAGGCAAGTTTTGCTCGAGAGCCACTGGCGGCACATGGCCGGGCAGCCAGCGCTCCAGCGACTCACCCGCAACGCCGGCCAGCAGAATACAACTGCACCACTCCAGAGGGCCAACCCTGGCTTCCCCGAACGCGATAGCCCTGACTGCCGGTATGCCCGCGGCGGCCAGATCGCCGGCGTTGGTCCACTCGATGCCGGCCGTGCTGCTGAACACGCGACCTTCCATCCAGCGCTGCCATTGCCGCCGCCAGGGCGGCCGCATGAACCGCTTGAGGTATACCACGCGCGAGCCGCCCTGCCCGTCCTGCAGATCCAGGCGCCAGCGCTGACGCCAAGCCTCCAAGCCGGGTTTGTCCATCCGCCGCCCCCTACCGAGGGCGAAAACGCCGGCAAGGCTGGTCAACCCGTGCCGCGCAAGCAACGCCTCTTCACCCGGTGCAATCTGGAACGTCTCGCCCATGGGCGGTTCAAGCTATCCAGCGGCAGGGAATCTTTCAACCAATACGGCTGCCCGCTGCCATCAACCGGTCCATGACACGATCCGCGGCTCATCGGAGCCCTGAGCGCCAGCGAGGGGGATCGGTCGCTGCGGGCTGCCGGCACCTCGCTGGCGCTCAGGGCTCTGAAGGACGGCTTCCACTCATCACCCATCACTCATCACTCATCACTTCCCCGCCGCCTCGCTGGCGCTCGGGGCTCTGAACGCTCATCGCCCAAGCTGCCACGCAGCTGCCAGGGCCGATGCGCAGCCGATGTCGCCTGCAGCAACTGTGATGTAGAATGCCGTCTAAAGTCATGGAAGCCCACAATCCGACTGTTGGAACAACAGCCAGCGACCCATCGGCCCATGCCTGGTGCATCCGCTGCGGCTATCACCTGCACGGCCTGCCCGAGAACCGTTGCCCCGAATGCGGGCGGGGGTTTGATCCCAGGGACCCGCGCACGTTCGGGACAGGGCGAGTGCCCAACGTTGTGAAGCGCTGGCTCCTCAAGACTCCTGGCTGGCCAACGACGGCGTTCGCCGGGGTTCTTGCTGCAATTGCCCTGGCAGGATTGTCGATCCCCGGCGGGCAACTGCTTCTCCTGATGTTTGCGGCGATCGCGTGGCAGGTTCTGCTCGTTGCCTATGTCTTGCGTCTCATCGTGCACGCCGTCCTGATCTTGCGGATGAGGAATGCCCGTTGGGAGAGTCGCCTGCGCTGGCGAAAGTGGCTCGTCGTACCTGCCATCTTCTCATTGTTGGTGACCGCATCATTGCTGGACGCTCCCCTGCAGATGAGCTGGTAGCTCAGCCGGCCGGCAATGAATCAACTCGCCCAGCAAGCGGCCGCTCTGCCACCCGGGACGCAGTTGCCGGACAGATGGATAGGAGTTTATCCCGCTTACCAGATTCAGACCTACCCGGGTGGTGTGCGTTTCCTGGTGCGCCTCAGCGGCTTCATCGATCGTTGCGGGTGGGCGTACTCATCGTCCGCATCCCCCCCCGATCTGGGAGGGGAAGATATCTACACGCGATGGTCCGGCGGCTGGTTTTACTGGAGGGAAAGCTGGTGATCGCTTGGTGACGCCCAGCAATATCAGGTGAAGCACAACGGCCCGCTCGCTTGCGCTCGGGGCTCTGAAGTCAACGTCCGGCGCGGAGGCCGGACGCTACAGCACCCAGTACCCAGTCCCCAACCCCCAACACCTAACACCTAACACCTAACACCCAGTACCCAGTCCCCAACACCTAACACCTAACACCTAACACCCAAAACCCAGTCCCCAACTCCCAACACCTGACACCCAACCCCCAACACCCGACGAATCATTGTGCCCGAAACAGGCGCTGATTGGTTCCCCCTGATCCGATTCGGGCTCGCACCGCGCGCCCGCAGCGCGGGCAGTTGCCTTCGTAGGCCGTGCCGGCACGGTTGCGGTAGATGCGGGTGTAGACACCGCAGCATTCGAACTGGATGCCGATCCAGCGCCGGCCGGAAGCAGCTTCAGCCGGCGCAGCGGCATCGTCCGGCTCCTGCAACCCTTCAATGTCCAGGATATACGGCGGCTCGTCGGACATGCCGCTTAGATCGGCAATCGCCGGGTAGAAGCTTTGGACCAGCCAGAGAGGTTGCCGGACCTTCCGGCAGCAGAAGCTCCACCGGAGCGTGCGAAGGCGGAAAAGTGCGAAAGTGAAAAAGTGGGAATAGAAAAGAGGTCCAGAAGGGAGAAAACTGGTTTTTTCTCACTTTCGCGCAGACTTTCACACTCTCGCACTTTCACACGTTCGCACTTTCGCACCTGGGTACTTCCTCACCTGTCCCTTACGGCACCGCGGCCGGCTCGTGGTGCAGGACGGCGTTGCGATGGCGGCCCGAGCGGGTGAGGAGCAAGTCGAGTTTGTCTTCCAGGCGCGTGGCCTCTTTGGGATTGGCCAATTCGTGCAGGTTGGACCGGACGCTGGTTGCGGCGGCCATGGCGGCCGAATGGGCGAGGACCGCTGCCGCCTGGAGGTCGCCGTATAACCGCGGGTTGGTGAAGGCCTTGATCTCGTCCAGCCGGGCGGTCACGGCACCGGCCAGGACGACGATCTCCATGGGCACGGCCACGGCCGTCGCGATGGCCCGCTCCAGCTCCTGGGCGTCGCCGGACTTCCGTGCTGCGGCGTAGCGCTCGTAGGCGGCCATGTCCTCGCGCATGAGCTGGCCGAACATCTCCTGGGCGCGACGCAGTTCCTCGCGAAGCTGCTGAAGCCGCTCCTCGTGGGCCACGTACTTCTTGTTGCCTGCCGTGTACTCGATGGCCATGCGGGCCAGGGCGGCGGCCAGGGCCCCCACCGATGCCGAGACGCTGCCTCCGCCTGGCGAGGGTGTGCGCGCGGCGGTGTCGTCCAGGAACTTTTGGAACGGCAGAGCCAGGTAGTCGTTGGCTGAGCTCATGGGGTCTCCTCTTTGGCCGGGGCGGCCGTGGCCTCTTCGTCCACGCGGAGCGGTTTCATACCCAAATCTATATGCTCCGGGGCGGGCGTGACCACCGCGACTGCCGGCGAAGCGAGATACTTTTGGGCCACCCGCTGAACGTCCTCGCGCGTCGTCTGGCGTACAGCCTGAAGGAAGCGCGGGCGATAGTCGTAGCCCAGACCGTACAGCTCGTCCAGAGCCGACTGCATGGCCCGCTCGGACGGCGTCTGCTGTTCCATGAGCTCGGAAGTGGCGATGATAGTTTTCGCCCGGTCCAGCTCATCGGTCGAGAAGGCGCCATTGCGCGCCTTGTCCAACTGCTGCGTCATGATCCCATAGACGCGGTTCACCTGATCGGGCTGGCAGGCCGCGTAAGCCGCGAAGTACCCCGGCAGCAATCCCGGCACGTTCTGGGCATGGACCTCATAGACCAGCCCCAGGGCCGCGCCGCGAAGCTCTTCAAAGAGCCAGCCCGTCGGGTAACGATAACCGCTGATGATCGTGTCCAGGACCGCCATGGGCACCACGTCGGCTCGATCGCCCACGCGCATGCCGGGGAAACCAATGCAGATGCCGGCCACGCCGCGCTGCGGCGGCTTGCGCTTGACGTAGAGCCCGAGCCTGGAGAACTGCTCGTCGGCCGGCGGCGTGGGGAGCTCTACCTCACGCGGGGGCAGCTTCTGGAACAACCGCCGGACCAGCAACTCGGCCGCCGCCGGATCCACATCCCCGAAGATCACCAGCACGGTATCCGGACCGGTGACTCGTCGCCGGTAGAACGCCGCCACCTGCTCGGGGGTGGCAGCACTTACCACCTCCGGAGAGCCGGCCGCCAGAAAACGATAGGGACTCGCCTGGAAGAGACAGCTCTGGAAGTAGGCCACCAGCTCGCTGCGCCAGTACTCGTCCACCTGCCTGATCTGATCGAGAACCTGCCGACGGATGTTGTCGAGTTCCGCGGCGGGGAACGCGGGGTTGCAAACCACGTCGGCGAAAACGTCGAGAGCCTCCTCGAAATCGGGCTTGAGCACCTGGGCCTGGAAGTAAATCGAGTTATTGCCGGAGTCCGACGAGAAGGCCCCCCCGCGCAAGTCGAAGAAGCGGGCAATCTCCTCGGCGGTCCGCTGGGCGGTCCCGCGTGGAGCCGTCAGCGCGGCGAGCCGGCTCAGACCATTCGTCTTCCCGTCTTCGAACAGCACGCCGCCCAGCGAGAACGACTGGATGGCCACGACAGGCGAAGTGGAGTCCGCCTGGATCAGGCAGCGCAGCCCATTCTCCAGCGTGATCTTGCGGATGGCGCTGGGTTTCTTCGATGGCTTCGGCTCTCCGGTGGCCAGGTGGCCACCTTCCGGCAAAACAGCCATGGTAGCCAGCCGCTGCGGCACGAGATACTTGCGGGCCATCTCGCGGATCTGTTCCGCAGTGACCTCCTGGATCCGGTCCACGTAGTGCTGGCCGAAATGGATGTCACCGCTGGCCAGGAAGTCATTGGCCATCATTTCGCCGACACTCTCGGCCGTCTGAGTGGCGAAAATCTGCTCGGCCGCTTTCTGGCGCTGGGCCTGCCGCAGCTCCTCAGGCGAGACCAGTTCACCCTGTAGACGAGCGATCTGTTCGAGAATGGCCTTGGTGGCGGGTTCGATCTGTTCGGGGGCCAGTCGGGCCGTGATGGTGAAGATGCCGCGGGCCCAGGCCGGCGTCCAACTGGAGCTGTCGATCGTGTAGGTCAGGCCCTGATCGCGAACGGCGCGGGCCAGGCGCGAGCTGTCGCCCTGGGTCAGCACATAGCTGAGCACGTCGAGCGCGTAGAGATCCTCATGAATAAGCGGGATCGACGGCCAGCCCAGCCGAAGGATGGCCGTCTCCACCTTCATGCGCTTCGTGGCCGTCCGAGGAGAGGACATCGCCGGCTCCTCCGGGAGCACGATTGTCGGCACGCGCCGGCGCTGAAATCCCGCGAACTCCTGAGCGACCGCCGCCAGGGCGTCGTCGAGCACGATATCACCGGCAATGCACACGACCAGGTTGTCGGGCACGTACATCCGGCGGTGGTACCCGATGATATCTTCCTTGGTGAGGGTCTGGACGATCGGCTGATGTCCGATAATCGGATAACGCGCCGGATGCTCGCGGAAGAGCGTTTCCATCGTCAGGTCGTGGAGCTGGCTTTCCGGGCTGTCCAGATCGCGTTCCAGTTCGCGCTGGACCACGTCCCATTCACGATCGAAGGCTTCCTGCGGGAAAGTCGGATGGGTCAGCCAGTCACCGAGCAATCCGACGGCCGTCGCGAGGTGTTCTCGCGTCGTGTTGATGAAGTAGCAGGTGACATCGTAGCTGGTGTAGGCGTTGGTGTTCCCCCCGATGGCATTGAGGATCTCGGTGGATTGCTTGGCGCTGCGGGTGGTCGTTTCGCCGCCGTGGAGCAGGTGCTCGAACAAGTGGCTCATGCCGCTGCCGAGGTACTCCTGCTCGTAGATGCTGCCGGTCCGGCAGTACATACGCACGGTGACTACCGGGGCGGCCCGATGCGCCTTCAGAATCACCGTCAGGCCATTGCTCAACACGCTGACCCGCTCGTCGAGTTCGTCGACAGCTCGACGGCTTTCCGTCAGAACAGCCGGCGCAGTGGTCTGAGCGATGGAGAGAGAGACGATCGTGAGGGAGAGCGTCAGCCCGGCGGCCACACGGGTCGGCCGCCATGGGAAACGAATCTTCATGCGGGGGTCCCCTGCTCCTGCCCCTCCATGCCGCGCTTCAAGTGCCGAAGCCGCAGCAGGCCTGAAATGCGCGTAACCAGGTCCTGGCGATTCACGGGCTTGGCCACGAACTCATCCGTGCCGCAGTCCCGGGCCCGTTCGTGGTCCCCCACCTCGTCCAGGGCGGTCACCATCATCACCTGGATATCCCGAGTCTGAGGATCGCTCTTCAGCCGCCTGCAAACCTCAAAGCCAGACATCCGGGGCATCATGACATCCAGAAGAACCAGGTCCGGCGGATCGTTGGCCACCTGGGCGAGTGCGTCGATGCCGTTAGCGGCGATCGAGGTTGTGACGTTAGGTATGTCCTCAACGTACGCAACCAGCAGCTCGCGATTCTGGACATTATCGTCCACAATCAGCACCTTGGAGGGTGGAATAGGGAGCGATTCTTCCGGGTTCAAATTCGTCTCCGATTAATTGTCTCGCCAATGGGGCTCGACAGGGTACATCCGCTCTGACCCGCTCTCGCGGCCTGCACCCCCGCACGAAGTCTTGATTGTCGCCTTTGAAGGCGGCTCTGTCCAATGTCACAAGATGAAAACAGGTCCCATAAAGAGCCACTTGCCTACCGTGTGCGGCGAACCAGGGAGCACCTCAGGGGTGATGCAATTGCACCATTGGTTTAGGGAAATTCGAGCCGGTCCTGAAAGCAAGTGAAGCGGGCGGGGGATACTACCGATTCTTTCAACGCCAACAGAATACGGCCAAATGCCGCCAGATCGCATCGCGACTGTCTTGTGAGGGGCAGCGCGGTGGGGAATGAAGTGGAGAAGCCGCGCCGATGTCTGCTCCAATCATTGAAAAGATCAGGACTGCGGACAATCTGCCGTCGCTACCGACGGTAGCGATTCAGGTCCTGAAAATGACCCAGGCGGACGATGTCTCCATCGCAGAGATCGCCCGGGTCATCCAGCAGGACCCAGCTCTCACCGTCAAAATCCTGAAAATCGTCAACTCTTCTCTGTTCGGCATGTCGCGGAAGATCTCGTCGGTACAGCAGGCCATGGTGGTGCTGGGCCTGCGCACGGTCAAGGTCATGGCCCTGAGCTTTTCGCTGGTGGACACGCTCAAGGAGCGCAAGGGGGGAGACTTCGATTACGGTGCTTACTGGCGGCGTTCGTTGACTACTGCGGTCGTGGGCCGGTTGCTGGCCGAGCGGGAACACCGGGCGATCACGGACGAGGCATTTGTCGGCGGCCTGCTCTGTGACCTGGGCATGCTGGCCGCGTTTCACTGCGCGCGGGACCTGTATGTGCCGGTGATCGAGGAACACGAGGCCAACGGCGGACACCTTCAGGACATCGAGAAACGCATCCTCGGCGTCACCCATGAGGAAATTACGGCCGACCTGCTGGATCACTGGGGCCTGCCCGAGGCGCTGTGTCTGGCCGTCCGGGCGCATCACCAGTCGATGACCGAGTCCTGCGACTATGACAGTCAGACCCGGGCCCTGCTGCGCATCCTGCAGGCCTCGGCCACCATCGCCGACCTGTTCTGTGCGGATACTCAGGCCGGCTATCTGGAGTCTTCCAAGCAGACGATCGTGACCGGTCTGGGCATTTCCGAAGAGAGCCTGCACGAAGCCCTGGAGGCGCTCGATACGCACGTGAAAGAGACGGCCTCGTTGTTCTCGCTGAGCATCGGTCCGACGCGCAGTTACCAGGAGATCCAGGCGGAGGCCGTGGTGCAACTGGCCCGGCTGAGCATGGCCGCGGAACTGGAACGGGCCCAGATCGCCCAGCGTGAGCAGGCCGCCCGTCAGAAGGTAGAACAACTCAACCAGGAGAACCAACAGCTCGCCCAGAAAGCCACCACCGACGCGCTGACCGGGGTGGCCAATCGCGCGGCGTTGGAGGAGCGGCTCAAAAGCGCCTGTTCGGAGGCGAGCCGCGAGCAGCGGGCGCTGGGTCTGCTTCTGCTGGACCTCGACCGCTTCAAGAAACTCAACGACGCCTTCGGCCACCAGGTGGGCGATGAAGCGCTGCGGCTGGTCGGCGGTTGCCTGAAGAAGTTGGGCTCGGACACGCGTTTCCCGGCCCGCTACGGTGGTGAAGAGTTTGCCCTGGTGGTAGCCAACGTAACCGCCAGCCAGCTTCGCGAACTGGCCGAGGAGGTGCGCCTGGCGGTCCAGCAGCTCTCCATCCCCTTCGGACAGAAGCGCATCGCGGTGACGGCCAGCATCGGCGCGGCGCACATGGAACCCAACGATCCGGAGCTCCAGCCCAAACAGCTGGTCGAGCGGGCCGACCAGTGCCTGTACGACGCCAAGCACGCCGGCCGCAACCGGGTGGCCTTTTCCCCCCCCCGCGGAAAAACACAAAAATAGCCGGGAAGCAACGCCTTCCGTCACCGCAGGTCAGGGCACGAGGCCGGCCTCCGGTCCGGGCAGCGGCGGCGCCGAGGTGAGCCCCGAGGGGGTGGTCCGCCGGATGCGCACTGACACCCCTCCCGTCTTTTCCTTCCACCAGGAAGCAAAGCGGGCCTGGGCCGCCATCCAGTCGTTTACGTTCATCATGTCAGGGGGCCGCGCGCCCAGCGTCACCACCAGGTCGACCTGCTCGAGGGGACGCAAGTCGAGAAGCACCTGCCTGCCGGGGCCAGCAGTTCTAAACACCTGCAGGAGCGCATCGGCCCCCATCCCGGACTGCACCGCGCTGTTGTCGATGGCGCAGATGACGTCACCCGCGCGCACCTGGGCGTTGGCCAGCCAGGAGCCGGGGGCCACCTGCGTGACCAGCAGGCCGTTGGTGGTAGAGACAAACGCCGGCCCGTTGGCCCTGCGCGGGCCGGGAATGATCGTGGGCGCCAGGGCCAGGTTCAAGCCCATGGCCTCCACGGGAGCGGTGACGGGCACGTGAATCTGCCGGGGTGGGCCTGTCCGCAGAATGCGGATGGGCGTCCGGCTGCCCGGCTCGCGAATCTTCACCTGCGTGGTGAAGGACTCGATCCGCGGTTCGAGCATCATCACCCGGCCGGGGGGTGGATCCGGTCGTTCGGGCGGGGGCGACAGGTTCATGAGCTTCGAGACCGGCTGGCCGTCAAAGGAGAGAATAAGATCCCCGGGCTGCATGCCGCCTCTATCGGCGGCAAGGCCCGCAAGCACCTGGTGGGCCATGATGCACACCAC
>BTUC01000243.1:0-11104 GCA_045863575.1 Phycisphaerae bacterium | reverse complement strand
TGTTGTTTTTGTGTTTTTTTTTGGGTGACACTTGCGGTTTGATGGGATGGGCGCCTTTACCGCGTCCAGCGCCGGCGCTTCAGGCTCAACAGCAGGAGCATGTTGACCGCCAGGAAACCGGAGCTGACGCCCATGCCGCAGAATCCGAACACGGGGACCGGGGACTGCGTACCCTCGCCTTCCGGCGGGGATGTGCGCGGCGTTTCGCCGGTGCCGCCCGTGCCTCCCGTTCCGCCGGTGTCTCCTCCGGCATTACCGGCAGGCGGCTGGGCCGGCGCGGCGGAAAGCACCGTCACGAGCACGGAGTCGGTGACCCGGCGCCCGTTCGCATCTTCCACCGTGACGGTGTAGGTCGTGGAAACGGCCGGCGAAGCCACGGGATTGGCCACCGTCGTGGAGGAGAGACCGATGGCCGGCGTCCAAAGGATCTGGTACGGGGGAGACCCTCCGTTGATGTCCACATTGAGCACCGTGTTGGCGCCGGCATCAATGGTTCGATCCGCGCCCGCGCTGATGCTGAACGGGTTCGTGACCGTGACGGTGACCGTATCGGTGGCGTACTTGTCCAGCGCGTCGGTCACCTTGAGCGTGTAGGCCGTGGTCACGTTCGGCGAAGCGACGGGAATGAAGATGTTGGTGGCGGAGAGCCCCTCGGCCGGCGTCCACAGCACCGTGTAGGGAGGTTGACCGCCGGTCACTGACCCGGACAACTGCACCGAATCGCCCAGGCTGATTGTGCGGTCGGCGCCGGCCTTCACGGTGATCACCGTCGTGACGGTGACCTTCACGAAGTCGGACCCGACTTTCCCCGCCGCATCGGTGACCGTGAGCCGATAGGTCATGGTGGTGGTCGGAGAGGCCATCGGCTGAGCCTTGGTTGGGTCATCGAGCCCGGGAACCGGCGTCTGCACAGGTTCGGACGTCCAGGCGTAGGTGTACGGCGTCGCTCCGCCGGATGCGGCCCCCTCGAGTTGCGCACGTCCACCAGGGCTGACAATCTTGTCCGGCCCGGCGGTGACAAAGAGGGCATTGTCCGGCCGCAGGGCAGACTCGATCGAGACGAGCACGTCCCGGCCGCCTTCGCCGTCGTTGCTGGCCAGGGCCAGCCCCAGATCCACGGTCACCAGCGAGGGGTCGCCCGTGCGGTAATCGGCCGTGTCGGTGCCGGGGCCGCCGTCCAGCGTGTCATCCAGTTGCACGATCAGGTTGCCATTGAGCGGATCGGGTTCATCCTGATCGCCGCGGCCGGTCAACAGATCGTTACCGCTGCCGCCTGATACCACGTTGGAGAGGGCATCGCCAGTGAGGGTGTCATCGAAAGCCGAGCCGGTGAGATTCCGGAAGCCGATCAGCTTGTCAAGGCCGGCGCCGCTGGTCTGCTGCGGACGGGTATCCAGCAGCGAGACGGTGACGGCACCGGGTGCGTTGACGTAGGTAACCGTATCCAACTCGTTGGGAGCGCGATTTCCGCCCACCAGCGTGTCATCCCCGACACGGCCCGCGACCAGCACGCCGTCGCCTTCGATGAGGTCGTCGCCCGTGCCGCCATCGATGTAGTCGTTGTCACTGCCGCCGACGATATGATCGTCGCCCGCCATGCCGTAGAGGCTGGTCGGCAGAGCTTCGTGCCCGACGATGACATCATCGATAGCCGCGGTCCCGTCGTCAAAGTTGCTGCCGCGCACGATCTCGATGCGGTCCCGCGGATTGGCCCGGCCGTTGACGATAGTGTCGATGCTGGCGGGAATGGCCGGGGACAAGAAAGTCGCGGCCCGACCCCCGTCACTGGCGCTGTCGGGCGGCTGGCCGTTGAAGGCGATGTGGGAAAGGTTGACGCGCACAGGCTCCAGGGCGGTGACCGCACCAGTGAAGCCGGGCACGATCTGGGTATAGTCGAGGATGTCGTTCCCCGCGCCGCCAGAGATGGTATCAGCACCGACGCCGCCGAAGAGGACGTCATCGCCGCCTTCACCGAAGAGGGTGTCATCACCCCCGCAGCCCCAGATGAAATCGTTGCCGTGCTCGTACTCCAGCCCATCGTCTCCGCGCAGCACGTCATTGCCGTCAATGGTGTTGTCATTGGAGTCATCACCAATAATGGCGTCGTTGCCACGCATTCCGAAGATCTGATCGTTGCCGGCGCCGCCGATCAGAATGTTGTCAAAGCCCGAGGAGGTGGCATCCACGCCGACCAGCAAGCTGCCCGAGAAGACGGTGCGACGGTTGACGTCCCAGACGAAGAGATTGAAGCGGCGGCTGTTCGCCTCGTCCACGTCACTGCCGCGGATCACATCGTCAAACGGAGAGCCGATCACATTCTCGATGCCGATGAGGGTGTCGGTCCCCAGGCCGTCCCCGGTTGCCGAACCTTCGGTTCCGGAGGGACTGGTGGAGTCGAAGCTCCCAAGATCCAGAATGATACCGGTCAGCGAGGCCGTGTAATCAACGGTGTCGAAATCTTCGTCCTGAGCATGTTCTTGCGTCGTGGGCAACCCGGTCTCGTTGTTAATATAAGTGGGCCCACCGACGATGTAGTCGCTTCCGTCGTTGCCTGAAATTACGTCGTCGCCGGCCCCGCCGATCAGGGTGTCACCACCGGCGCCACCAGTGATGAGGTCCTGGCCCCCCTCCCCCCAGATGGTGTCGTTGCCGGGGGTCACCAGCGGATCACCGAACTCGAACAGGCCGTCGTTGTCCAGGTCATAGTCATAATCGCCGAACAGGATGTCCGAATCCCCCCCCTCGTCGTTGAATTCGATCCCCTCGCCGTAGATCGTGTCGTTGCCGGCCCCGCCGTAGACGCGATCGACACCGGCGCCAGCCCGGATCAAATCGTCGCCAGTGCTGGGCACGAGCACCGTTCCAGCGGGAAGTGGAGCAGCCGGCCAACCGGGCGCGGGTGGCCAGAGCCGCCCTGTGATCAGGGGGAGCACCCGAGCCGTACCCAGCGGCCACCAGAGCCAGGGCCGGTCCTCGATTCCATCAGAAGCCGCCACCGGATCGGAGAGCGTCGGTATGACCGGTAATGGAAACGCCGGCAGAGCGGCCTGCGTGAACCCATCTGGAGTCCCATCGCCTGAGATGATATCGGCCCCGTCGCCCCCCCCGTCCTCGTTGTCGCCGAAAATGGTGTCGCTTCCGGGACCTCCGATGATGATGTCCGAGCCACCATTGCCCACGATACGGTCATCGCCGTCGTCGCCGATGAGCACGTCGGCCGCGGCGCCGCCGATGATCGTGTCGTTACCGCCGTTGCCCACGATCGTGGTGGCGGTGTCTCCCGCGTGGCCGATCAGCAGATCGTCGCTGTTCTTGCCACGAATGGCAGCGAAACCGGTACTGGCTTCGTTTCCGATGGTATCCTCGTCGCCCCACCCATCAATCGCAGTCCCGGGAAGAACCGAAAAATCCACCAACACGCCCGCGCCACCCGCATCGGTGGCATAGTCCAGCACGTCAAAGCCGCCACCTCCGCCGAGTTGGTCGGCGCCCTGGTCGCCACGCACCAAATCGTTGCCGGCGCCGCCGGTGATCACGTCGTCGCCCGCCCCGCCGTTCAGGATGTCATTCCCGTCGTCGCCGGAGATGAAGTCCTCACCCTGGCCGCCGAAAATCACGTCGTCACCCGGCCCTCCGTTCAACTCAGTGACCGGTGACTCTTCACCCAGGGCGGAAGCGTCGATGATGTCCACGCCGCCGCCGGCCAAAACGCGAATCGTCTCTATGTTGTCCGTCAGCGGGAAGCCATCCACGATGACTTGAGCCGCAGTGACACCGGCCAGCGTTCCGCAGTTCGCACCCACTACCTGGAACATGGCCTCAGCCGGGGCGACTGAACGGTCGTAGATCTGGATAATGACGATATCTTCCTCGGGGACGGCCGGGATTTCCGGATCAGCCTCGGGATCACCCGGGCAGACGGAACCCTCAGCCCATTCCTCGATCACGATCTGGATGTCGTCGTCGTTGTTCGTGCCCGTGACCGTGAACAGATCTTCTCCCACCGTACCGAGCAAGCCCCCTGCGGTCGGATTGGCGGCCACCGCGCGGTTCGCCAGCATCGCGACCAGAAGCACCGCGAGACCCACCGCCAGCCGGCGCGGCACGGGGCACTCGCCGGAGTCCGCAGCAACCAGGCACTCCCTACGCACGGGCGGCCGAAGCACAGGAGTCAATCTCATCGGTCTACCTTATCTAACTGGGGTGAATAGGGTTATGGGCCGGCCCGCTTTCATCGGAATCATGGCAGTGCATCCATCCTCCGCGCGGGCCGCCGCCCCTTCCGAAGATACCACAGGTATACTACCCGCTGGCAACTGTCTCGCCAATCACGGGGCTCCAGACAGAGGATAACCGAATCGCCGGTGCAATCCAGTCCAGGAGACGGAACCGTCAGCGCGGCTCCCCGGCAGGTTCGATGTGCACAAGAACGTCCGATACCCGCGCATTGGCGTGTTGAATGGCTTCCTTCACGTGGTGGGCAATCTCGTGGCCACGCCGGACGGAAAGGTCGCCATCGACTTCCACGTGGATATCCACATAGTAGTCGAAGCCCATTTTCCGAACGAAGCACTTCTCCAGGTTGACGACGCCAGCGACACCGACGGCCGCCTCGCGAATCTCGGCCTCCAGGTGCGCCGGCGGAGCGGTGTCCATGACCTCAGCCAGCGCCGGTCGGAACAGGCGGTAGGCGTTGAACGCGATCACACCTGCCGCCACGAGCGCCGCCCAGTCATCCGCCGCTTCCCAGCCCTCGCCCCCGATCAGAGCGATGGAAATGCCTACGAAAGCCGCCGCCGACGTGAAGGCATCGCTGCGGTGGTGCCAGGCGTCGGATTTGACGGCCGTGCTCTCAATATCGATGCCCACGTGCAGTACAAATCGAAAGAGCCCCTCCTTCACTGCAATCACGCCGATCAGAACGCCCAAGGTGAACGGAGCAGGGGCATGGTGCGGGGTGAGGATTTCCAGCACGCTGTGGTGAGCGATGGTGATGGCCGCCGCCAGCAGAGCCAGCGCCACTACCATGGCGGCCAGCGGCTCGGCCTTTCCATGGCCGTAAGGGTGCTCGGCATCCGGTGGCGTGGCGGCAATCCGCAACCCGCCCCAGACAATCAGCGACGTAGCGATGTCCGCCGCTGACTCGATGGCATCCGCCACCAGCGCATAGGAATGACCGATGACGCCCGCGGCAGCCTTGATGCCGGCCAGCAAGGCGTTCACCAGGACGCCCAGCAGAACAGTCTTGCGGCCACGAGCGGCGGGATGAGGCTGGTTCGGCTCGGTCGACACGTCTCTCGTACCCTGCTTCCTTCGTGCCCAGCCCTGTACGTCGCGGCGGTTGCATTGTGCCCGCCCGTAGCCCCCTCAACCCCCTTCTAAAGGCGGGGAGCAGCGAAATCCATGCCCGTGGCTTCAGCCCGCGCTGGCCTGAGGCTTAGAACAGGCTGGATAGCAGCATCCAGGCCTGATAACCGCTGACCAAGGCCATACCCACGGCCGCGAGCACCAGGAAAACATCCGACACGCGACGCGGGCGAAGACGCCGATCGGCATGCCGGAACCGCAGGTATACGGTCGAACCTGCGATTACCGGCAGGGTCACGGCCTGAACCGTCGCACCTGCCTTGATCAATTGAACCGGCGCGCTGGTGAACAGATACGAAGCGCAGCACAGCACCGGGAACAGCAGGCAGAAACACCCGACGTAGCGCTGCCGCTTTTCTGCACGGTCGAGGCACACCAGTCGGCCGACATGGAGGCTGTCGGCAATCACCCGGGCATTGGAGGCGGTGGCCACAAAGAAGGTCGAGTACAGGACGGCCAGGGCCCCCACCAGGAACACGACCATGCCCCAGGGGCCGATCGTCTGCACATAGATCTGCGACAGGACAGCAATCATCCCGCTGCCGCTGGGGATTTCGCCCCGGCCATGCAGCACCGCCGCACCCAGGACATAGAAAGCGGCCGTGGAGACGGTGTAAACGACCATGGAGAGCCAGGCGTCGATCTTCAATACGCGGATCCAGGCCCGCGCCCGCTCCGCCCATTCCGGCGAATCAGACAGCGGGCCGGTGAAACGGGCGTATCCTTTCTCGAGGCACCAATAGGGGTAATAAATCAACTCCGACGCCCCCACGCCGGTGATGCCGAACATGGCCAGAGCGGTGCCAACGGCAGGCGCGGGAATCTGAAACCGCAGCCCCGAGAGGAATTGCTCCGAAGAAGCGGCATAGGGCGTCCATTGCAGCAGTATCGCACAGGCCACCGTGGTGAAGGTAAACAGGAATACCAGCAGCGTGGTGACCCGCTCGATCAGCCGATATCGCCCGCGATAGAGAATGAGCATTCCGGACAGGCTGACCAGTATGGTCCAGCCGGCTACCCCGAAAGGGATGGCCCGCGTTCCCAGCCGTAGCTCGCTGACCGGCCAGGCGATCTGCAAGGCCTGGCCCACGCCGCCAACGATGCCGCCGACCTGAAGGAAGGAGGCCAACACCATGACCACCCACCACCAGACCACCCATGAGACCCCCCAGCGCGGCCCGGGGATGACATTGAACGCTTCCAGCGATGTCTGGCCCGAACGGATGGTGTAGCGGGCCAGCTCGATCTGCACGAACACCTTGATGAAGCAGCTCAGCAGGATGAGCCACAGGAAGGTGAAGCCGGCCTCAGCCCCCAGGCTGGTCGTCAGGATGAGTTCGCCCGAGCCAACAATCGAGCCGGTGATGATCAGCCCCGGGCCCAGGTGACGAAGCGTATTCCACACACCCACGGGGGCCGGGCGAATGTCGGCGCTGCTGCGCCGATCGGTCGGAGTCGGAGCATGGCTGAGGTCAACCGGTTGGGGGGAGAGAGCTGACATTCCGCCACGTTAAGTCCCGGGGCCGGGCTTTTCCAGCGGGCAAAATGCGTTGCGGGGCTCATCACCCTTTGGCTGAGGGCGGCTATAATGGACGTGCAGCAAGGTGCAGGCCCCTCGACTCAAACCAGGAATTCATCCCATGTCTACCCTGACTTTGCGACGAATGCTCGAAGACAACACCATGGCCGGGGCGCCGGAACTGATGCGCGACGAAGGCAACGGCGTGTTGCGTTGTCTGGCGTGCGGCCATCGCTGCCGAATTGCCGAGGGCAAGTGGGGCGTCTGCCGCGTCCGGTTCAACCGGGGCGGCGAGTTGCGCGTGCCGGGCGGGTATGTGGCCGGTGTGCAAATCGACCCCATCGAGAAGAAACCATTTTTCCATGCCTTCCCCGGCCAGGAGGCGCTCTCGTTCGGCATGCTGGGCTGTGACCTGCACTGTTCTTATTGCCAGAACTGGGTCACCAGCCAGGCCCTCCGCGACGACGAGGCCATCGCTCCGCCGCGAAAGGTTACCGCCCGGCGACTGGTGGACATGGCCGTCGAAGGGCAGGTGCCGGTCATTGTGAGCACGTACAACGAGCCGCTGATTACCGCCGATTGGGCGGTGCGGGTGTTTGAGCTCGCTCGCGAGCACGACATCACCTGCGGGTTCGTTTCCAACGGCAATGCCACGCCCGAGGTGCTGCACTACCTCAGGCCATTCGTCGACCTCTACAAGGTGGACTTGAAGAGCTTCAATGACCGCAGCTATCGTCAGCTCGGCTGCCCACTGAAAAACGTGCTCGATTCAATCGCTCGGCTCAAGGAGCTGGGCTTCTGGGTCGAGATCGTCACGCTCATCGTGCCCACGTTCAACGACTCGGACGCGGAGCTGAGCGCGATGGCCCGGTTCCTGGTGGGTGTGTCGCCGGAGATCCCCTGGCACGTGACCGCATTTCATCCGGACTACAAGATGAGCGGTCCTCCGAGGACGCCGGCCAGCACGCTTCTGCGGGCCTACGAGATCGGCAAGGCCGCTGGTCTCCAGTTCGTTTACGCCGGCAATCTTCCCGGCGGCGTGGGAAGCCGCGAGAACACTTGCTGTCCGCATTGCGATGCGCTGCTCATCCGCCGCTACGGCTTTTATGTGAAGGAAAACCGCATGCAGGCGGGCCGATGCCCTGATTGCGGCGGCGACATCCCCGGCGTTTGGGAACAGGACGCCCCCCGCCGCAGCAACGGCACCGGCGTGCCGTTGCCGGTAGCGTTCTGATTCGCCGGTAGCGTTGTGATTCACCGACGGCGTTGTGATGCACCTCCACGTTGTGATGCACCTCCACGTTGTGATGCACCTCCAGCGTTGTTGTGCACCTCTGGCGTTTTGATTCACCGGTGGCGTTTTCATTCCCTCCCCCGGTACTCCGAGGGAGGGTCAGGGTGGGGGCAGGCAACGGACCGTGCGAATCCCTTTGTCCGCCCGATCGCCGCGTGGGCTCGATTTTCGCGTCCTCCCGGGCCATCCGCCACTCGATGCAGCCCACTCACCCTCCATCCCCCTCACTCGCGCTCAGGGCTCCCCCCTCCCCCTCGCCGACGAACCGCCGTGCCGATACAATTCTCCCGGCCATGGAGAATTTCATTCACATCACGGTGCACTTTTTCGGCCCGGCCGCGGATTACACTGGCCAGAGCCAGGCCCAGTACGCACTGGCCTCGCCGGCCAGGCTGTCCGACCTGCGCGAACTGCTTTTCGCGCGCTATCCGAAACTACAGGCCGCGGCGGCGACACTCCGTTTTGCAGTGAACAGCGGCTATGTCACGGATGACGCCGCCCTGTCGGAGGGAGACGAAGTGGCCGTCATACCGCCGGTTGCCGGGGGCGCCCTGGAGGCATGCGGCACCTCACCCATGGTCGAAGTGACCATCGACCCGATCGACGTGACCGCTTTGAGCAAGAAGGCCGCGCACGCCTCCTGCGGGGCGGTGGTGGTTTTCGAAGGCGTGGTCCGACGCGAGGGCGAGGCCGACAACCCGCTGGTGGCCCTCGAGTACTCGGCCTATCACGCCATGGCCGTCAAGCTCCTGGGGCGCATTCGCGAAGAAGCCCTCCAGCGATACGCCATTCACGAAGTGCTCATCGTTCACCGCACGGGCCGCCTAAACATCGGCGAAACGTCGATGGCCGTCGTGATCTCGGCGCCGCACCGATCCGACGCCTTCGAGGCCTGCACGTGGATCATCGACGCCGTCAAGCTGGACGTACCCGTCTGGAAACGAGAAATCTGGACCCGCGGAGAACCGACATGGGTCGATCCCACGCAAAAGGCAAGCCCAACCGAAACGTAACCCTAAAGAGCCGCGGGCTTCTGCCCACGCGGACTGCCGATCGCCAGGGAAGCTCAGCAGTCTCTCAAGCCGCTAAGCGCGTTGCGCGCCCGAAAAGCGTTGACGCGTCGAAATCGGATGGCAAGGCCGCAGCCTCCGCGAGGAAAATGGGCAACCGCAAAAGCTCGCCAAAGCCCAGCGTGGCCCCCGCCAGGTCCGCCGCGGCGCCTACGAAGCCCGGCTCGCCGAAGCAGGCCGGCTCGGCCCGGCTGCCGGGCAAGTCAGACGAATCACTGCCCGACCGCACCCGCCGCGCGGCCCGGATCATCGCTGGACTGAAGACCCTGTACCCGGAGGCCACCTGCGCCCTGCACCATCGCAGCCCACTGGAGCTGCTCATCTCGACAATTCTCTCGGCCCAATCCACCGACGAAACAGTCAACAAAGTAACACCGGTTCTTTTCGACCGTTATTCGACGGCCGAGGCGCTCGCCGCCGCCGACTTATCTGACGTTGAACGCATCATTCACCCCACCGGTTTCTTCCGGCAGAAGAGCAAGAGCGTCATCGGGGCCTGTCGGGTGATCGTCGAGCAGTTCAACGGCCAAGTGCCTGACACCATGGAAGACCTGATCACACTTCCCGGCGTCGCCCGCAAAACCGCCAACGTCGTCCTGGGGACCTGGTTCGGCAAGAATGAGGGCGTGGTCGTGGACACGCACATCGGTCGCCTGTCGCATCGGCTCGGATTGACCTGGACGAGCAAGAACGAGAAAGATGCGGTCAAGATCGAGCAGGATCTGATGCAGGTGCTGCCGCGCGACGAATGGACCTATACCGGCCACGCCCTCATCTGGCACGGCCGGCGCATCTGCACGGCCCGCAAACCCAAATGCGACGACTGCATCCTGAACACCCTCTGCCCGTCGGCGTTTACGTTTGATAAGTAGCGATCAGCAGTCAGGTGGGAGTTGTCAGTCGTCAGTGGTCAGTTGTTGGGTCAGTTGTTTTGGTCAGTGGCAGGAAAGGTGGGTGGGGGTTTGTCGGTTGTAGGTTGTAGGTGGGGGGACGTAAATTGTAGCGGATCGAACCAGTTCCGTGTCTCCCCGTCTCCTTGTCTCCCGGTCACCTTGTCTCTCCATCTCTCCGTCGCTCCATCTCTCTGTCTCGCCAAGTCACCTTGTCGCCCCCTCACCTTGTCACCGTGTCACCTTGTCAGCGTATCACCCCCCCAGCCACTCATCCCGGTGCTCGGCCACGAACTCATCATCATTGAGATGAGGATATGCCGCATACACGCGATCAATCTCCGCGTTCTGCCCAGGCCCAAGCCGTTCCACCGCATCCAGGCACCACGTGCCGGCCAAGAGCCCCTGTCGCCGGAGGACTTCGTGCAGACCGGCAATGCAGCCGGCGAACCCGTTGGCCGCATCGAAGAACGCCGCGTTTGTATCGGTCACCTCCACAGACAGGCGCAGGAGATCGGGCGTGACCGTACCTGAAGCCACGGCCATACGGCACATCCCCAGGATCTCCACCGCCTTGCGCGTCCACACGGCCCAGTGACCGAGCAGGCCCCCGACAATACGGTGCTCGACCGGGCGGCCGTGCAGGGTGAATCGATAGGGCGTCAGCAGATCGAGCACGATGTTGTCGTCGTTACCCGTATACAAGGCGATGTCCGTCCGCCCGGCATCGGCAACCGCACGGATCACGTCGAGGGTCTGATAGCGATTGAAGGGGGCAATCTTGATGGCGACGACGTTCTCGATTTCCGCGAAGCGTCGCCAGAATGAATAGGGCAGCACGCGGCCGCCGACGGCCGGCTGAAGATAGAAGCCGACCACCGGGATCATCTGGGCCACCGACCGGCAGTGAACGATCAACTCATCGTCGCTGGCGTGCTTGAGTGCCGAAAGGCTGAGCAACCCC
>BTUC01000242.1:0-11140 GCA_045863575.1 Phycisphaerae bacterium | reverse complement strand
ACACGGAAGGTTCGCAGATGTTCTTACGATTTAGCTGCACATGGCCGCCGGCCGACGAAGCTGAAGAAGACGCGGTGGCGGCCAGCCGACAGCTTTTCCCCATGCCCCCTGACGGCATCGAGCCGCCCGACGCCGTCGCACTGATACCGCAGACTCCTGATGCCTTTCTGGTCTTTGCTCAGCCGATCTACGATATTCCAGAGCGGGAGGCGGTTTTTCTCGGCAAGCTCAAGCGGCGCGGCACACACGAGTTCCTGCTGCGCTGTCCGGGAGTCGCCGGGAGGTCGCGGTACCTGCCGGTCCGGGTGGATTTTCTCCAGGCGTCCGAAAGCCGCAACCTGGACACACAATGGCTGGGAGCTCAAACCGGTCTCATGCGTCGGCTTGCCGGCAGCGACAGTCACGGGTTCTTCGCGTACGCACACCAACGGATGTGGAACCGGTTGCAGGGCTCCAATGGTGAGCCCCCTGACCGGGCTCGCCCAGAGGACTGGCGGCCGCCGCCGCGAGGCCGTGAGCAACTCTACGAGGTGACCACCGGCGCGCTGGCCATGCAGGAGTCCCTGCAACTCGACCGCATGACTAACGCGAGCCCGGACACCGGCCCGCGCGATGTACCCATCGACCAGATCGAGGGCGTTACCGTCCAGTCTCACCCCTGGCGGGAAATGATGGGCAGCAAGCAGCCGAGCATCGAGCCCATCGCTGCGCTCGTCCCGGACGATCAGTACTACGTCCGCTTCCGCACGACGCGGTCGATGCGGGATTTTCTCGAGTTCGCCGACCGCTGGGGCGGCTCGGTCCTCGCCCAGGTGGAGACCGGAGGGCGCAACTACGGTGTGCGCGCAAAGGTCGAGGCGCAGCTCTGCCTGCGAGCCTCCTGGCTGTCGGACCTGCTGGGCCCCGCCGTCATCGAGAGTCTGGTGCTCACCGGCTGCGATCCTTACCTCCGGGAAGGCAGTGATCTGAGTATCATCTTCCGGCTGAAGGCACGGCCGGTCTTCGAAGCGGCCGTTCAGAGATACATCAACGAGGCCCGTGCTCATTACCCTGACCTCGAGGAAACGCGAGAGCTCCACGGGAACGTCTCCATCGAACGGCTGGCCACCGGTGATGGCACTGTGCGCTGCTACCGGGCGTGGCTCGGCGAGTATTGCGTTTACTCCAACAGCCCGGCCGGCATCCGCCGGATCATCGATACGCAGGCCGGAAGCCGCGCGTCCATGGCCGCCAGCCTCGACTTCGCGTACATGCGGACCGTGTATCCGCTCGACGCGTCGGAGGAGGACGGCCTCATCTTCCTATCAGACGTCTTCATCCGCACACTGGTCGGCCCGAGGGTGCGCATCGCCGAGAAGCGGCGGCTGGAAGCGGTCACGTCGCTGGAGATGATCAAGAACGCCGCCCTGCTGTACCTGTGGGAGAATCCTGGCGCGGCCGTGCCCGATTTGCAGACGCTCTACCAGGGGGGGTGGCTCGACCCGAAGCACGTGACCGGCGAGCCGGGCGACCGCATCAGTTGGGATCCGGCGACTTTCACGGCTTCCAGCGAACGCTACGGCCGGCTGGGCTATCTCACGCCCATTCTCGAGCTGGCCGTAGACCGGGCCAGCGCCACCGAGCGCCAGGAATACCAGCGGTTTCGCGATCAGTATCAGAACTATTGGAGGAGGTATTTTGATCCCATCGGCATCCGGGTGACGGCACGGGAAGACATCGATGTTTCCGTGACCATACTGCCGCTCATCGCTCAGAGCCGATATGACGAGTTGCAGTCGATGCTTGGCGGTCAGGTGACCAGCCTGGCCCCCGCGGTGGAGAGCCCCTCTCGCGTGCTGCATCTGGCGGCGCATCTCAACCCGGCCGGGCCGGTTCGGCAGATTCAGAGCCTGCCCAGCCTGCTGGGCGCTTCGAACCAGCGACCGCTCATGCCCTGGATCGGCGAGCGCTTCGAATTCTGGATCGAAGATACGGGTGCGCTGCTGCAAGCCATACGCGATCATGAGTTCGGGTCCGTCTTCAAGATCCCGATGACGGCCGCGCTGAAAGTGAAGAACCCGCTGGGGTTGGCCGGCTTCCTGCTGGCCATGCAGGCGATGGTGCAGACCAGCGCGCCCAACACGGTGATCTTCGAGGCACTGGAGCCTTACCGGGGAATCACGTTGACGCAAGTGCGCCCCGCACCGGACGGATGGATGGCCGACGATCATGCCGCCTCCGACGCGTCACTCTACTACGGTACCATCGGCGGCTATCTCTATCTGAGCACCTCGCGGGAAATCCTGCACAATGTGGTGGATCAGTTGCCATCGCGCGCGACCACGCAAACCGCGCCCGCCCCTTCCGAGTCGGCCAATGCCCCCCCACCGGGCTCAAGAGGTGAGTCGGCCGGACCGTCCGCATCGACAGCACCGCCCGAATGGACAGCACCATCAGCTTTCGCGTCGACGGGAAATGTCGCGGCAACCTCAGCAAAGCCACCCCTCCCGCCCGTGCAAGGCCACCTGGCCATTACCGTCGACCTGGCCGCCGCCCGGCAGGCCCGAGCCGCTCTGGAGTACTATCTGGTCGGCGGCGCCTGGCAGGCGGAAGCAGACCATCTCCGCAACCTCTGGCTGCTCGCCCGCACGGTGGGCTTCGATGGGCCGGGAGCCCCACCGCCGCAAGCGGTCCTGGGTTACCGCATCGAGAGTGCTTTGGGGAACAGATACCGCTACGAGCCGGCACGAGACGAAGTGGTCGGGTCGCAAACAGGCTCTTTGTGGAACCCGCTCCCGGCTGAGAGTCTGCCCGCGGATTCGCCACTGGCCAACCTGCTGGGCACGATCGATCGGCTGCGGGCAGCTTTGCGCTTCACCGAGCACGGGTTGCAGACGGAGGTACACGTAGATCGGGCAGAGCCTTGAGGCACCTGCTCCCGCTGGTCCGACAACTCGCCGCACGACACCCGCCGCCGGCTGGGCACGGGGTCCGCTTGGGTCTCGAAGGGCCGGCTGCGACTTGACATACGGCCGGATCCCCCCGAGAATAATGGGCTCAGGCCGCTGAGCCGGCACGAACGGCTCGGCGGCCGTAATGACAATTTGGCCCGTGGTGCAATTGGTAGCACGTCTGACTCTGGATCAGAAGGTTCTAGGTTCGAGTCCTAGCGGGCCAGCATACAACCCCTTGAAAACACGCCACTTATAAAAGCCTTGCATTAAAGCCCATCCGTCCGGTACAATGACCGTACCCAAATCGTACCCAGAAAGGGAGGAACGATCATGGCCAAGCACTGGATGAAGGTCAGTCTCAAGTCACGTAAGCGCAAGGGCGGTAAGACCTGGATCGCCCGCTACTGGCAAAATGGGGAATCCAAGTACGGCCGGAGCTTCCACGACAAGGGCACGGCTGAGGACTACCGGGCAGACCTGGAGAAGTTCCTCAACGGCAAAGGGCCAGACCCGGACCTGGCTCTGCCGCCGGCGACGGACCCCGAAGACTTGGGTACGCGTACCCAATGGTCCGAGGCGGTAGACCGCTGGCTGGCGACCGGGGCACGTCGGGCGAAAACTCAGATCGGATACAGGTCAGCGCTGACGGTGTTCGCCAAGAGGGCCAAGGTGCAGCACGTCGAACAGGTCACCCCCGAGCTTGTCCAGGAGTTCTTGGACGGGCTGAAGCGGGATGAGTACCCGGATACCACCATCGCCGCGCACGTGCGGACCCTGTCCGCATTCTTCGCATGGGCCAGCTACGCGAAGCGCGGCGAAAAGCCCCGCATCGTCGAGTTCAGCCCCATCGACCAGGAGATCAGGGAACAGTGGAAGCCCTACAAGAAACGAGGCCGGGCACGCCCCCATCGCTTCACCGATGAGGAGTACGATGCACTCATCGCCGCTTGCGACATCTACGGCCAGCCCAAGGTGGCCAGCAAGGGACGCGGAGCCGGCAAGGACGGCCGCGGGCTCCGGCCGTGTGATCGTGACGGGCTATGGTGGAAGGCGTTCATCACGGTACTCTACGACTGCGGCCTCCGGCTGAATGAGGCAACCCACCTGATCTGGCAGGATATCGACTTCGCCGCGGGCCTGATCCGCATCCAGCCTCATGTGAATTTGCCAGACGTGCTGGACTGGCGACCAAAGGGCAAGGCCCATCGCACCGTTCCCATGACGCCGCGCGTGGTGAACTACCTGGCAGCCATCCAGCACCGTCAGCGCGTGGCCATCCCCTACGCGTTCTTGACGGAGCAGCGATTCGCGCGGATCAAGGTCAAGCCCCCAGCGCCCGGGCGGGAGCTGATCGAAGAAACCTCTAAGCGGTTCGTCCGCATTCGCAAGCTGGCCGGTATCGCCGAAGGCATCCTTCACGACCTGCGCGGGTCAGCCATTACGCGCTGGCTGAAGACACCCGGCCTGACCCCGAAGCACGTGCAGCTATTGGCCGGGCACGAGGACATACAGACGACGCTGGGCTTCTATGCACGCGTGGAAGAAGCCGACGCCGTAGCAGTGGCCCAGCAAGCCATTGCGGCCGCGAGCCAGCAACCCCCCACAAATTGTGTACCGACCACTTGACACCTCAGCCAGTAGCGTCTAGAGTGTAGGTGTTACGGGAGTAGCTACCCGTAGCAACCCTCTGCTGGAGCCGGATTAAGGCTTTGGCATGGGCGCAGAGCTGGTGGGTTTCTCAGTATGGGCGCAGAACCGTTGGGTTCCGCAAGATGGGTGCAGAGCCGAAGTGCCGGCGGGTACGAGTCGGACAGCACTTGCGGATACCTGAGGCGGACAGCACCTGAGAGCACCTGAGCCAGATAGCGGCCATGGCCTCGTGAGCCGGATGGCGAGGGCAATCGGAAGGTCGAGACGTGCGGCTGTATCAGCGGCCGAGCGAATCGCCTGGACGTTTGCTTTCGACTGTCGCTTATGAGGAGTGGCACACATGCCCCTTACCACCATAAACGCGCTGACCACCATCGGCCGCATTGCATCGCGGCTCAACGCGCCGTTGCACAAAATCCGTTACATCATCCAATCCCGCGACATTCGCCCCATTGCCAAAGTGGGCGCGCTGCGCGTTTGGGATGAATCGGCTGTGCAGCGCATCGCGCACGAGCTGAACGCAATCGCCGAGGGTCAGCAACATGACGCCTGACCCTACCCCTAAACTCATCCCTTTCGAGGCAGTGGCCAAACAGTTACCGCTAGGCGACAGGCCCACGGACCGCGCCGCAAAGGCTGCGCTCCGGCGCCTGATCGCACGCGCTAACGATGTGCGCCACGACCGGAAGCTTCCGCCCCTGCGGCCCATCCGCATCGGGAAGGAAGACTTCTATCGCCCCGACTTTGTGGACGTGTTGATCGAATCATTGAGCGCATAGAAACGGGCCACCTTCACCGGGTGACCCGCTTCAACATAACAGGTGCAGCAATGAAACATTCTAAGGCAAGGAAGCCTGCAAAGCAATGCCCCCACGTTGAACTATCCCCCTTGACCCGATGGCGTAACCGGCAGAAGTTCAGCATAAGCCGGCTGGCCCTACTGGTCGCCCACCATTGGGGTTCTGATCGATCCTGGATGCGAGCGGTTATCGCCGCGCTCGAGGCTGGCCTGGAGCCTACCACGAGTTGTTACGCAACCGGGCTCTGGGCCACCATCGAAGCCATGATCGGCAAACGCGCCGCCCGCGAGCTGCAGGAAGAGCAAAGCGACTGGCGAGCGCGCCGCCGGATGGGGGGTGTGGGATGAGTACCATCATCGACACATTGCTCCACCTCCTGGACGGCTGCACACGCGCCAGCGCGGTCATGCCCTACGGCAAGCCCGGTCCTATTCGCCTCCCCATACGTGAAGAGAATCGCCGGGACCTGATCCAGCGGCATATCAGCGGCAGCGGCGCCACGGTCCTGTTCGCACCGCAGGACAAGCCCGAACATCCCAAAGCAGTTGATCCGTTGATCCTGGGGGGCTACTCACCCGGAGCGGACAAGCTTTGCCGGTTCATCGGCGTTGATCTGGACGGTGGCAATCATGGTGATGGCGGACTCGCTGATCCGATGCACGCCGGACGGTGCATCGCATCGGCATGCGACTGGTACGGGCTCGCTGACGGGCTCCTGTTCGCTCGCAGCAAAAGCGCTCGAGGCATCCACGTTCGCGTTGTACCACCCGATCCGGTTCCGCTGACTGACGCTGTTCTGGCACTGGGTACGATCATCGCGTCGGCAATGCGGCTGGCTGCTGCAGACGTTGAAGACGGTACTCCTCATGCCTTCCGTACCGTCGGTGGCGGTATCGCCAAGCCCGGTCAGCCGGGGGCAGTTGAGCTGATCCCACCCCATACCGAGGCGCCCGCCGTCGGGTGGTCGATGGCCCTACCTGCTGCGGGGGCGTATCGCCAGCAGGGCGGGAGCAGCATCATCAGCCCGTTCGAGGGTAAGCCGCTCCTCCTGGACCGCGTACCGCTTTCGTCCAGGGAGGCGTGGTCCGATCTGGTACGGGATGCAAAGCGGTCCCTTCGACGGCGAACACCACCACCTAGACCATCACGCCCACAACGGCCACGGCAGCGGGCATGGTACGAGCCTAAGCCGCATCCGGCGACCGAAGCACTGGTGAGCGGTCGAGTCCAGCCCGGCAACCGGGCGAATGCCGCGTTTGCCAGCGCGTGCAATCTCCTAGGGCTCGGCATTGCCCCCCATGAGGTAGAGCGACAGGTCGTTGAAGGCGCGGTCGCCAGCGGTCTGCCGGAAAGGGAAGCGCGTGCCGCCTACCGATCAGCACTGAAGGCAAAGGGGGTGCGGTCATGAAAGCCAGCGACGTAGCAGAAATCATGTCGCAGCCTGAGCCCGAGAAACCATCGCCGGCGATAACGGTCAGCGAGCTTATTGCCCGCTGCCCCAAGCTCAATGATCCGGTCATTGACGGGATTCTGCGGGAGTCGGAAATCGCCAACATGATCGCAAGCAGCAAGGTCGGCAAAAGTTGGATGCTCCTGTCCCTGCTGCTGTCCGTCGCCACCGGGCGCTCCTGGCTCGGACGGTTCCGGACGACTGCCGGCCCCGTTCTGTTGATCGACAACGAGTTGCACGAAAACACCTTGGCGAAGCGCTTTCAGGCCACGGCCAACGCCATGAGCATCGACCTGGACGCCTTTGGGGCCGACCTGTACGTAAGGGCGGTACGCGGCGATATTCGCAGCCTAGAGGGAATGGCGGATTACTTCGACAGCATCCAGCCCGGCCAGTTCCGTCTGATCGCACTGGACGCGTTCTACAGGTTCCTGCCTGCCGGCACGGATGAAAACGACAACGGGCAAATGACGCAGCTCTATAACCTTTTGGACCGGCACGCGCAGCGGCTCAAGTGTGCCTTTGTGCTGATCCATCATGCCAGCAAGGGAAGCCAGGCAGACAAGGTAATCACCGACGTGGGCAGCGGTGCCGGAGCGATGAGTAGAGCATCAGACACGCACTTAGTTCTCAGACCCCACGCAGTTGACGGCTGCGTCGTCATGGATGCAGCGGTCCGCAGTTTCCCACCCCTCGCGCCGATCTGCCTGCGGTGGACATACCCAACGTGGTCGATTGACGAGTCCCTCGATCCAACACAGCTTCGCCGGCCACCACGGCGGAACGCCGCTCCGAAGGAGCCCAAGGAAAAACCGGAGCCGATCAGCGTACCCGAGTTCGTGGAGCGGTTCGTCAAGAAAGACCCGCAATCCAAGAAGGTGATCATGCAGCGGGCGAAGATGGACAAGTCTACCGGTCTATCGGCCGCGGCTGCCGAGGGGATGCTCAAGCTAGCTGTAGCCGACGGGCTGGTTTTTGAGTGGTCGTCTAAGGCGGCGAACAAGCCCTCAAGGTATGCTACCGTTCAAGCAAGGCTGATAGACGATGCAGGTTGAAAACGGTCTGTGTGTGTGTGCGCGCACCCCCCCATACCCCCCCGACGTGTGTGAACACACGCGGGGGCTGGGAAAAATGTGTGCACAAACACAGGCTCGGATGGTAGAAACCGCCCCGCCATAGCCCCGCCTTGCCGGCCAGTGGTCTACGCTTCAGCGGTTCCACGCGACCCCGCCCGGCACGCGCCGGCGCACACGCGGCGCCGGGCCAGCACGCCCATCGACGCCAGCGATACTTGAATTTGAATTAGGGCGCCGGCGCCCTAATTTGCCGTGGTCGCCACCCGAAGCCATCCCATCCATGTATGATTCTACGGAATCGTTCTTGACAATCGTTGCAACGTGTTGTAAGCTTATGGTGTTAGCTCGATATCAGGAGCCAATCATGAGCACGAAAGCGGTTGCATATCTGAGAGTCAGCGGTAAGGGCCAGATCGACGGTGACGGCTTCCCCCGCCAGCAGGACGCTATCGAGCGGTACGCCAAGCCCCACGGCATAGAGATCGTCGGGGTGTACCGTGATGAGGGCGTGTCCGGCACAACGGACCTGGAGGGCCGGGCCGGGCTGGCTGCCCTCATCGACAGGATCGAGTCCAACGGTGTGCGGCTCGTGCTGGTCGAGCGTGCAGACCGCCTCGCCCGTGATCTGATGGTGGGCGAGATCATCCTGGGGCAGCTTCGCGAGCTGGGCGTTCAGGTGGTCGAGGTCGAGGGCGGTACCGATCTGACGGTGGCCGATGGCGACCCCACGCGTACCCTCATCCGTCAAGTGCTGGGCGCGGTGGCTCAATTCGAGAAGTCGGTTATCGTGCTCAAGCTGCGGGCTGCCCGTCAGCGCATCCGCTCGCGTCAAGGCCGCTGTGAAGGCGTCAAGCCGTTCGGCGCTACCCCTGCCGAGCAACGGGCTATTGAACGGATCTGGGCGATTCGCCGGACACGTGACCGGGTGACCGGCAAGGCACCGTCGATGCAGGCGATTGCCAACACACTAAACGCGGAAGGCGTGGCCACCCGGAGCGGCCGGCCCTGGCAACCTCGCACCGTCTGGGCCATCATCCAGCGCGGCACGCCGAAAGCGGCTTGACCACCCATCCCCACGCCCCACCACGAGCCCGCCCACAAGCGGGCTATTTCTTGCGCCCTGCCCCGTCCTGGCACGATCAGGCGCGGGTGGCACCAGCTACACCCCCTGATTGCGCCACGGGGCTGTAATCGCGTCCTGCGCCCGCGCGGACGGTGGAGGCCCCCGCTTCCCGGTCTGCGGTTAGGTTACCCAAACTCTGGCGACCGCCTCCCCTTGACTCGTGTAAGACAACGTATTACAATTACAACAACATCGGAGGAAACGGCATGGTGACGACGATGGCGCAAGAGCTGACCTATCAGGAGATCGTCCGGCAGACCGGCGTGGAGTATCCCAATCTTCGCGCCCTGCTGGTGAAGGCCGGCATCAAGGGCCGGAAGCTGAACCAGCGGATGGCGCTGTATCCGCCGGACACGCCCGCGCGGATCAAGGCTCTGTTGCAACGAAAGGAAGTGACCCGTGGCTGACAGCTACACTGACAGCGAATTGGCGACAGCCTACAACATGCGGCTTGGCGAGGTTCGCCGCGAGATCCGTTCCGGCCGCATGCACGCCACCGAATCGGGTGGCGTCTGGACGGCAACCCGCGAGGTGGTTCAGGACTGGGCCAAGCGTTGTCACCGTCTCTTCCAGTTCGGTGGCCGGCGCCGACGGTTGAATCAGAACAATTTCGAGGATCCACTCACGTGACCCGAGCCCGCAAGCAACGCAACCAGAGGCCGGGAGCAATCGTCATCACCATCGTCGGATGCTTTGGGCGAACTCCGTCGGCCCGGCTGGTTCGGCAGGCGCTGGTAACCATTCCCGCGCTTGCCGGCCGTCGGGCTCTGGACGTGCATATCGAGAGCATCGGCGACATTGGCGCGCCCGCCCCTTCAGAGGGAAGTTTCAGGCGACGGATTCAACGCAAGCGTGTCCGGTGTGCGGGCATGTGCGCGACACTTGCAGACGGAGATTGAATATGCTCGGAATGGCTGGCATCGACAACATGTACTTGACTCTCGTCATTGGCCCGAAGCCGCGCGAGCACGTCAAGCGATACTTCCCAACAAAACAGCTTGGCCGGATCGCCAACGACATGGAGCGAGCGGCCCGGGAGCTCATCGCCCGTACCAAGCTGGGGCGAGTCTTGCATGTGGCCCGCTCTGGCTCCGAACAATTTGGTACGGCGACGATCAAGCTTCGCATTGCACCATCAAGCTGTCGCGACCTGCCGTTGTCCGTGGTTGAATCCCTGGGGTCTGCGTTCAGCGAGTCAACGGGCGGCGGCCCTGTTGTATTGAAGCGCTCGAGCGCCGACTACCACCAAAGTGTCGAATCCTCGTGTGGACGATTCTGGGCGTACCTGTCGCGCGGACGGGCTCATCGTCGCCATGAGGCAAAGGTACACGCATGAGCAACTCGCCCTACCGCATTTTACTTGAGCGACTCATTGAAGCGGCGGGTATGGCACTCGCCAGCGGCAGCGAAGGATCGTTGGAGCAATGCGAGGTTGCCGCCGGCATGCTGTTGATTGCCAGCCGTTCACGCATGGCCAACGTGGTCGCGGGCCATGTGCGAGAGCATCCCGAGGAGTTCTGGTACCCCGGCGACGGTGGCTTGTTGCTGATCGAGCTGGGGGAACTTGCTAAGACGGAGCCTGAAAATGAGTGTGAGTTTTGACGAAGCCCTGGCAAACATCGGCCACGAGAAAGCGGAGCATCTCGCCGCGCTCGAGAATGAACTGGTGGGCGTGGCTCGCCGCGTTCACGCTGGCACGGCCGACGCATCGGACGCGCAGACGGTGGCAGACTACGCCGACGCTGCCCGCGTGCCTCTGGCTGCCGCCCGCGCCAAGGTCGATGAAATGGTTGCCGTTCTGCAGCGCGCCGACGAATTGACCGCCCTGATGGACCCGGCTGTTGAAGCTGAGGCCCGTGCCGAGCGCGACAAGCTCGCAGCGAGGCTCAAAGAAATCAATGAGCTTCAGATGTATTGGCGCGGTTCAAAAGGTGGAAATGAGAGGTTCCGCACAAGTACCCGGCTGAACAAGGCAAACCGCCGGCTGCATGAACTGCGCGAAGCAGTCAACCAGATGGACCGGCTGCGGGCTGAGCATCCCCAGCTTTTCAGTGAGGATCTGTCATGAACGATTGGGAAATCAGAGCATCGACGCACGAGGCCGGGCA
>BTUC01000241.1:9166-11157 GCA_045863575.1 Phycisphaerae bacterium | reverse complement strand
CTCCGATGGCCCAGGAAGCCAGCGCGGATTCGAAGCGCCCGGCTGTATTGGAGGACCCAGCCTGCGTCGGAGCATCCGCGCCGCCCCCCCTGCGGCTGGACCGGTTACGGAAGACGGCCACTGCCGGAGCCCCCGATGCCGGCTTGATCACGCCGGGAATAACCAGGTCGGCATCGCCATCGCCGTCCAGATCCTCAAACGACGGCTGACCGGTGGCAGCGGGAAGCTGGACCCCCAGTTCATCCCGGTAGTTGGCAAAACCGCCGCTCGTGTTCTCCAGGGCAGAGGTGCCGTAAGGGCCGGACAGAATCAGATCCTGATCGCCATCAGAATCCCAGTCGGCGGAGGCTGCGCCGGTCACACCCACGAAGGGCCGGAGCCCTGCCTGCTCGGTCACCTCGACAAACCGAAAAGAGATCTCCCGGTCCGGGGCGGTTGCCAACCGGTCGTGGCGGAGCAGCCGGCCAGCCTTGGGCGCCCTGGCCTGCACCCCACCCGCCGCGTAAAGATCAGCATCTCCATCAGCGTCATAGTCGAGCCAGAGCAGTGCGGCCGGCCGCTCCAGGGGCGCCGTTTGGGAAGCCAATCCGACGGCCCGGGTAACATCCTCCAGCACAACCGGCGTGGCCAACTCAGGTCGCGGCCTGGAAGCCGCCCGAGTGAGCCGGGCAGGCTCGGCCCCAGCGGGGTGGGTGGTCGCGCCCGCGCGCAAATCACTGCCGGGGTCGCCTTCCGAGGGCGCCTTGGTTCGATCACAGCCCGCCAGCAGTAATGAGCCGGCGAAACAGATCCCGCAGAAAAATCGCGGCATGTGTACACCTTCAGGGGCATATCCAGAAAAGAGGATTCAACCCGCCATCATCTTGGCCAGCGGACATGCAATCTGCAACCGAAACTTGCCTCCGACGGTCCGATCGGATTCAATCGCCGCTATGGACCTCAATGCCATTCGTATCCAGGCGATCCCCGGCGAGTATGAGTCGCTGGTGCTGGCACTGCGGGCGGTGTCCTGGTCGGGTGGCGGAAACGCGGGATACGACGAGCTGAGTGGTGCTCTGGGCGTATCCTTTGCGGCCGTAGCCGCCGCAGGCGAGCCTTCGCCCGCCGTCTGGCCGACCTACGGGCGCGACCGCTTTATCGAGCCCGTGGCCCGAGCATTCGGAATGCACCTGCGCGATCTGCACCCGCCGGACGTCGGCGTGGACATGCTCTCGGCCGACGAATTCCCCCAGCATTTCGAATTGAGCTACAAGCCGCTCATCCGCCGGGCCGTCGAGCACGGCCAGCCCGTTCTGGCCTGGCGTGGCTGGGATGGGGCCGCGGCCAGGCTATGGGGAGTCATCACCGGCCTGGACGGCGAAGAGTTCCTGGGGGTGGCTCCGCCGGCCGGCAGCCGCAAGCGCCGGCTCGTTCATCCAGCACTGCAGTGCTACGTCGTGGAGCGGTACGAGCCGCGGGATCCCTCGCCGGCCGAGATGCTGGCCATGGGCGTGCGGCACGCCGATGCCTTCCTCAACCCCAACGGGCAACTGCACGACGCGACCGGCCGGGACTTGCCCGGGGTGGTGACCGGTCCCGCGGCCCTGGCCTGCTGGCGGCAGGCGGTGGAGACCCAGTCCGGCGAGGAGATCATGGTCGAATCGACGTTGCGGGCACACCTCAAGTACGCTGCCTATCTGGCCGCCGGACACCGCAGTGCCGAACGTTTCCTGAGACAGACCAGCACAGCAGCCAAAGCCGAGTACCAGGATGCGATCGATGATGCGCGAACGCTGTGCGATTTTGTGGCTGCTCATTTGAGCGCGACGTTTCAAAAGTCACGCATTCACGTCTGCCTGTCCAAGCCGGAAGGCTGGCGGCTGGTGCTCTCCGCCATCGAAGCGGCGGAGTTGGGGGACACGCAACTGGCCGAGCAGGTGCGGCTGCTGCGGCAGAGCCTGTAGTGTGGCCCGATGGCTGATACTGAATGCTGATCGCCAATCGCTCGGGAC
>BTUC01000241.1:0-9156 GCA_045863575.1 Phycisphaerae bacterium | reverse complement strand
GCCCGTGGCCTGCCAAGCTCCCCTTTGAGGACGACAAGGCGACCGGGCGACAAGGAGACAAGGGGCACAGGTGGCCAGGGAGACAGAGCGACAGAGGGATGGAGAGACAGAGAGATGGAGCGGTAAACCACCCACGGCCAACAACCTACGACCCACCTTCCTGTACCTGACTAAAGGACAAACGACCTGACAATTGACGACTGACGTATGATCCGGTGCCTGCCAAGCCCCCTCCCCAGCCCTCCCCCGAAGTACCGGGCGAGGGAGGGACTCGGAGTCCTGACCCCAAGCGCGTACCGGGGAGTGAGACGGCAGCCGTAATCTTCAGACCCTCGGCCCTGGGGTAATCCTCAAGTTGTATGGCCTCAGTTTCCGGATAATTTCGGTGCGATGAAGGGGATGGTGATGGGGCCTTCCGGGAGAACGCAGATGGAGGGTGCTCGGTCCGGACGACGCGAGAGCAGCTTGGCCAGCGTGGCCTCGACATTTCGGCAGGGCGTCAGTAGTGCGGCGCGAATCTGTTCGTCGGTCAGGCCGTCGGCGTAGACGTGAACGTTGGCCTTGAGCTGGATCCTGGCCTGCGTCTGGACCTGCCATTGATCGGCCGAAGCGAAGCCCGGCGATTCCACCCGGGCCAGCAGCTCAGCCGGGCTCTTCGACTCCCGCAGCAACTCGCCGAACCGGCCGTGATCGGGGATACCGTCCCAGCACTGTGCCGCGATGATGATGTCACCGCCCGGGCGCACGATCTGGGCCGCGGCCGACATTCCTTTCACCGCCTGGTACAGATTGAGATCCAGCGGGTAGCCGGAGTTGCTGGTGATGACCACGTCGAAGGCGTCCGGCACCGGCACCATCGCGGATGAGGCCACGAACCGGCAACCGGCCTGATGAGCCTCAAAGAGTTCACCCGCAAACACACCGGTGATCTGCTTGTCGCGGTTCATGGCCACATTGAGCAGGAAGGTCGGCTTAACCATGCGGGCGGCTTGCAGCATCTCCTCCCAGATGGGATTGCCCACGGTGATACCCCAGGTAGATTGGGGATTACCAATCATGGCCGCCCCGTGGTTGGAGAGCACGCTTTCCGCACCGGCGATGGATGGCAGCACGCCTTTAGGTCCACCGGAGAAACCGGCGAAGAAATGCGGCTCGATGAAGCCGGTCAGGATTCTGATGTCGGCCTCGACGAAATGCCGGTTGACGCGCACGTCGTGGCCGAAGGTGGTTCGGCCGACGTGGACCAGGTTGGCGTCGTCGTTGCCGTCGTGCTGGAGGCAGCGGTAGTTGGCGACCACCTCATCGCCGAGCATCACGCGCAGCTCCTGCGGCGTCTGCGGCCGGTGCGTGCCGAGGGCATTCAGGAGTGTGATGTCCTCGCGGCGGATGCCGGCCGACTCGAGCTCCGCCAGCAGCGGAGGCAGGATGCGTTCATTGGGCGTCGCCCGGGTAATGTCGGTATGGACGATGACCGCCCGCTGGCCCGGCCGCACGAGCTCGCGCAGAGGCATGCTGGCAATCGGATCACGAAGGGCCCGCATCAGCGCGTCTGACTCGTCCACGAGGCCATCCACGTACTGAGGTTCGATAACCATGGCCTCGGTTGGAACCCGCACGTCCAGACCCGTCTTGCCGTAGGCCAGCCGTACCGCTTTTATCGCTCCGCTCGTCATGAGATCCAACTCCTTGTTGAAGGCTGCATTGTACGCGAAAAGTGGCCGATGAGGCGATGTGGAACCGAGTACACCCATGGCACGCATCGGTGCGACCGACCCGTCGAGCCCCGTCTCGTCGCAGATTCCCTGGGAGCAGTTGTGGGGGAATGGCTTCGCGGCGGTCGGCCCTGACGCTTCCGGGCAAATCGGCCATCCTCACGGAAATTCCGCGCCCGCGGTCGCGCTATGGGCAAAGGTCGAGGTGGTCGCCAGTCACTGGTGGGACACCTGCCGGCTGATCCTGCTGAGCCCGCGGGCCTTCTGGCCCGGAATGGCCCCCGGCCGAACGCTTAAACCCGCACTGCTCTTCTTCGCTGTCTGTGCCGTTGTCGCGGGTGTGGTGGCCCCAGTCGTGACGGGCGCTGTCGAGAAGAGGCTCTCGAGCCGGATGCTGAACCTGGCTCCGCTGCCGGCCGAGGCCCAGCAGATTCTGGACGGCCAGAACTATTCGCTCGAGGAGCTGCTGCCCAGCGGACAGATCCCCGGCGCCGAGGACATGCCGGAAAACCTTGTCGGTCTGATCGCACCGCCGGAACTGCCGGACCTGAAGCATCTCATCACGGTGCTGTCGGTGCTGTCCTGGGTTTTTGCCCTGCTCATGCCGGTGGCCAGCCTGCTCTCGGCGGCCGTCACCTTCCAGGGGGGCGCTCTGCTGTTCGCGCGGAAACGTCGCTCCTTCGCCGAAACCCTGCGTGTTACGGCGTATGCCCACGCTCCGGTGATCTGCCTGCTTATCCCCTTCATCGGTGGGCTGGTATTTACCGTCTGGTTTTCCCTTCTGCTGGTTCAGGGTCTGGCCGAGATCCATGGCGTGACTCGCGCACGTGCCGTGTTGTGCCTGGCTTTCTGGCCGACGCTGCTGCTGGGCATCCTGTCCATCGGGGCATTGATGCTCACGCTGCGCCTGCTGTCGGAGATCCCCGCGGCGCTGTAGACTCCTTCCCATGATGCGACGCCGCCTTGTGGGGTCGCCTTCCCTGTCAATTGACTCAGCGGAACGTGAGGCCATGAAGAGATTCGACAGTCTGCCGGTGTTGGTCACATTCATCGTGGTGAGTACCTGCGGCCGTCTCCCTGCCCAGGGTGAGCCCGCAGGCCTGTGGAAGAACCAGGACGTGCGCGGAAGGCTGATCCTGCCGGCCCGGGACCCGGCAGCGGCGCGGCTGGTGCAATCGACGGTCAACGGCTACCTCCAGCGTGGGTTCGGCGTCAAAGTCCCGGTCGCCGAGCGGTCCAGCGAGGCCCACCTGAACATCCTCGCGGGAACCCCGGAAAACAATACCGCGCTGGCACAACTGCTGCGCGAGGGATTCAAGCTGACCGACGAAGAGCTCGGCGATGAAGGTTTTCAGCTCGTCTCGCACGAGGCTGGGGGCAAACAGTATGTGGTGGTGTATGGCCACACGCCCCGGGCCCTGAAGCACGGCTGTCAGGAACTGGTCTTCTATCGGCTGGCCGCAACCATTTCAGAAGGCGCCCTGGAGTGGCCGTTGAACGTGGTCATGAAGCCGCAGGTGCCGTACCGCGGATGCTACATTCTGCCCTGCTGGGCGGCCTATGACTCGGTCGAGAACTGGGCCCGCGTGCTGCGCTTCAACTCCGAGCTCACGCTGAACCGCAACTGGTTCTGGCTGGATGGCTTTCCGGTGGCCGGTCATACCGGCGAGTACGGCGAAACCGATCTGGCCCGCGAGGAGAACGTGCAGCAACTGCTGGACCTGGCCGCCGACGAGGCCATGAAGATCCTCATCGGCGGCGGCTGGTTCAACTGGCACCATGCCCAGGCGGTAGGTGGAAGCCTCGATAAAGGCATCGATTACTACCTGCGCTACCTGGAAGTCTTCCGCAACTTTCATGGTTTCTACATCGAGCCCACCGGCGAGGGTGGCGAAAGCCAGGCCTGGCGCGACCAGGTGAACGCGCTGCTGCGGCTGATTGCGCAGGTCCACGAGCGGCGCCCCGAGTTCGAGTTCGCGTTGGCCACCGGCAAGTTCAATAACCCCGAATACCACCGCAAGCTGGCAACGCTGGACCCCGCGCGGGTGTTCTGGTGGTGGTGCTGGGGCGATCCTGTGCGCGACGAAGCGATGAAGCTGTTTCCCAGCGTTTTGCGTTGGCACGTCATTGCCCGCATGTCCGATTTTCAGGGCAGCACCGCCCCGCCGGATATCTTGGAGAAGGACCTGGCCGGCGTGGCCACGGGGTATGACCCGGGGCAGGGTTTCGGCGATCCTTGGGATGGATGGGGGCGGCTGGGGGTGCGCAAGCCGCGCAACGTGGATCCCTATTCGATCCCTTATTTCGGCCACCAGTACTACTATCGCGAGCGATGCTGGAACCTCAAGCTCAGTGAATGGGATTTCACTCTCCGGCTGGGACGGCGGCTGTTCGACGCGGACGCGCCCCGGCACTGCGGCAACTCCTACTGGTGGATTTCCAAGATGGTTCTGGCGGCCAGCAGCAATCAGCACCCGACCGAGGAGCAGCTCGCCCACCATCGCGCCTTCCTGGCTGAGACTCAGAAGCGCGCGTGGTCACCCCGCATGCTGGATACACTCGAGCGTATGGAGCGGGCGTTGCAGCAGCTTACGCGGTTGAGTGCTGCCCACGAGTGAGCATGGACGCAGTGAAAGCCTCTTCGTGTCCCCTGCCGGGAATATAATGGTGCAGAGGCGCCGCCAGGCAGCCTCCAACGGGACGCGCAGCACACCGCCGGGAGGTGCCGACATGATGCGTGTTGCAGGTTTGAGCGCAGGGCTGGCCCCACACCGGGAGTGGGCACTCCGCAAGTGGTTCTATGCCAGCCCGCTGTGGTACTACCACCGCCGGGGGACCACCCCGGAGCTCAACGAGAACCGGCAGTTCTACCGACTCGTTGACCCCGACCTGCGCGAGCTGGTGCACCTGCTGCTGGACGCCGGCCTGCAAACCACGCCCTCCTGTCAGGGGCACTTCTATCCGCGCGAGCGCTTCGAGCGCATCTGGGACCATTTGCAGCGGGAGCAGGCAATGATTCGGTCTGAAGGCTGTGAGGTCCGCGACTCGGAAACCGATCAACCCTTCCTGTTCCTGGACTTCGCCTACCGGCTGCCGTGGAACAAGTTCGACGACTTCTACCGGGAGGCCGCGGCCCACCAGTCCCGAGGTTACCTGGGCGTGCTGGCGCCGGCCGACTCCTGTGCGCTGGCGCGTTTCATCGCCCAGCCGTACGCCTCATCGCGGGCGCGCATCGAACCCGATGAAGAGCTCAGCGAGCTGATCCAGAGGCCGATGTTCCACATCGAGGTGGATCCGCATACGCCCGAAGAGCGTTCGCGAGAATGGGCCGCCATCACCGCCTACGTGAAGGGTCTGCTGGTCGAATGCACAGAGCCCGCGGAGACCTGTTGACGCACCGAGTATCGTCTCGAAAGAATCGCTTCCCCCGGTGGTGATAAGAAAACATGGGGGCGGCCAGCCTCGCGGCCAACCGCCACATGTTCGAAGAATGAGGTTTTTTCTCCGGGCCGCTCAAGTGAGCTTGCGGAACACCGTCCGCACTCACCGGCGCGGGGAAAGCCTGTCAGGAATATCCGACGTCGCTGCGCCGCGGCTCGCTGACGCGAGTGTCGCTGGTGCGCTCGCCGAACTGGTCAAGCTGACGCTCGGCTTCGTCACGGCTGATGCCGTAACGTTCCTGGATCTTGCCGGCGAGCTCTTCGCGTTCGCCATGAATCCGATCCAGATCGTCGTCCGTCAACTTGCCCCACTGCTGCTTGACTTGCCCCTTCATCTGTTTCCAGTTGCCTTTAACACGGTCCCAGTTCATAGGAAACCTCCCTTCTCGAAAACACTATCCGGCGCGGAGGCGCCGGTCAAGCAGGTGAAATGCATATAACCTGTTGACACGGAAGAGCTTACCAACATTTTAATTTGATACTCAGCGGCTTGGGGCCGGCGCAGAGGCCGTCGGAGCGGCCGGACGGGACGGCGGACGGGAGACCACGTTGAGCCCTTCCTGCACATCGCCGGAGCTACGGTTGTCGATGAGCTTGCGCCCGGTGAAACGGTTGCCCATGATAACGGCGGTCTTCACCTTCTCGCCGAGGTGAATGGCCGGCGCGTCGAGTCCGAAGCGACAGGCCTGCACGATGAGATCACCACCGAGCGCTTGCACCAGGTGTGCTCCCGAGGGCTCGCGAACCTGGTTGAGGAAGTTGCACTGGCTCAAGCTGGTGGTCCCGTTTCCGTCGAGGATGGCGGACACTTCGCACGGGCCCCAAAAGCTACAGTTGGCGAGCTGCACGACGCCATTGTGACGGGGTGTCACCTCCATGAGTGCGTGGCCGCCGGTTCCGCCGACAAACTCCCCATTCGTGATCAGGAGCCCGGGTGGTTGCGACTGCTCGACCACCAGGGCGCGATGGCACCAGTCCGCGCCGATGCCCAGGAAATTACCGTTGGCGGCGCCGTGCCTGGACTGGTAGAACCGGTAACCGATCCGCGCGCCGTAGCAGAACGTGTTGCATACGTACTCCCAGTCGGTGCGGGCGAATTCGAATGCAATCAGGTTCTCCCACAAATACTTCGACAGGACGGGCCACTCGGGAGTGCCCGGGGCCCCCGCGCGCATCCAGTAGTGCGGGTTGAAGTGGACGTTCTCAATACGCCCGATGTCCGTGCAGCGGTCCACAAAGACGCCGATCTTCAGCGGACAACCGAAGCAGTTGCGAATATAGTGCAGCTCGTTGTGGTGGGTGCCGAAATCGATCGCCTTGTATGCGTTCACGAAAGTGCAATCAATGACGCTGCAGTGCATGCCCCGGCCCTGAATGGTCCAGGGATAAGCGACGGTATCCGGAACGCGCTGACGCGGATAGAAAAACGTGATGCCCTTGATGGTGCTGGAGGGGTTAAGCATGACCAGCGGCTTCTCATCGTCCTGCCCGTGGCCGGCGGTAACCGAAAAGACCGTTCCGCGCTCGAGCTGGGCGTGATGCGGCGATTCCCACACGCCGGCCAGGGTAACGCCTTCGGGCACGCTGAGGGGGGCATTCAAGTCATAGGTTCCGGCTTCCAGCCGCACGAGGCCCCCGCGCGCAGCGGCGTCATCGAGCGCCTGCTGGATGAAGCTCGCGTCGCGCGGCTGGGGCCTGGCAGGCGAGTCGGATTGGGCCAAGGCCGCGGAAGCGGTGCTGAGGACCAGACCAAGCGTCATTCGGCGCTTCAGCGTGCTGATGTTCATGGACGTGTCTCCCTTTCCCGCACATCGGTCGGATGTCGCGAGAGAGCCAGCGTACCACGACCAGGACCGTTTTACATGTGGGGACTGCCGAGTAGAATCCAGCCGCCCAGCACTGCTCACAGAGCAGTGGCAAACGCCCCGCTGGGATGAACGCTTAGCGCCAGGAGATTCTCATGGCGAAGATTCCGCATCTCTCACGACGCGCGTTTCTCGGACAAACCGCTCGTACGCTGGGGGCCGGGGCGGCGCTCGGACTTGGAGCCGCGCGGGTCACGGCCGATCCACCGGCCACCGACCGCCGTATCCGCATCGGCGTCGTGGGCGGCGGGTTCGGCAGCTCATTCCAATGGCACCTGCATCCCCACTGCGTGGTGCACGCGGTCAGCGATCTGCGGCCCGACCGCCGCGAACGCCTCATGAAGACGTACGGCTGCCAGCGGTCTTACGAATCGCTCGAAAAACTTGTGCTGGACAAGGAACTCGACGCGGTGGCCGTCTTCACCGGCGCCCCTGACCACGTCCGGCACAGCGTGCTGGCCATGGAGGCCGGCAAGCACGTGATTTGCGCCGTGCCGGCGGCCATGAACCTCGAGGAATGCGAGAAACTGCGCGAGGTCAAGGAGAAAACGCACCGCCGTTACATGATGGCCGAGACCAGCTACTACCGCTACGACACCATCGCCGCCCGCGACCTGTTCGCCGCGGGCAGGTTCGGGGAGCTGTTCTACAGCGAGGTCGAGTACTACCACCCCCTCAACCAGAAGGAGCGGGACTACTACTGGATCCGCGACGGCAAACGCACCTGGCGTTATGGCTACGCGCCGATGCTCTATCCGACCCACTCGACCGGATTCCTGGTCGGCGTCACGCGTGAGCGGCTGACCCACGTCTCCTGCCTGGGTTGGGGTGCGGCCGACGATGAACCGCTCAAGGATAATCCCTACAACAACCCCTTCACCGCCGCCATGGGCCTGTTCAAGACCGATCGCGGCCACATGTGCCGATGCGGCGTGTTCTTCAGCGGAACGGCCCATGGGGAGCGGGCGCAATGGTTCGGGACGAAGCTGACCTTCTACATGGCCGGCTCGGGTGGGCAACCGTTCGCGATCACCGGCGAAGGCGCGCCCGACTGGAAACAGCCGCCCGACTTCCACGAGCGGCTGCCCGAAGCGTTGCGCGTCGCCAGCGGCCATGGCGGGTCGCACACGTTCCTCACGCACGAGTTTGTCTCCGCCCTCATCGAGGACCGTGAGCCGGCCATCGATGTTTATGAGTCATTGGCCATGACCGCACCAGGCATTGTCGCACATCAATCGGCGCTCAAGCGCGGCGAACAACTGAAGGTGCCAGGCTTCGATCGGAAGGCATAGAGATGGCGGGTGATCGAAGCTTCTATTTCGTTCAGCGGGCGCCGCAGCCGCCTCCGATCGGGACGGACTGGGACGCGCCGCCCTGGCACGCCGTCCTGCCTTTGGAGCTGACCCACTTCATGGGCGCACGGCCGGAGCACGTTCCCCGCACGCAGGCACGGCTGATCTATGACCCGTCGGCTGTCTACGTGATGTTCCGGGTCGAAGACCGCTACGTGCGCGCCGTGGCCCGCCGGCACCAGGATCCTGTCTATCGCGACAGTTGCGTGGAATTCTTCTTCACGCCCGGCCCGGACGTGGCCGCCGGCTACTTCAACCTGGAGATGAACTGCGGCGGCCTGATGCTCTTTCGCCAGCAGACGGCGCGGGAGCAAAACACAACCGACATTCGCGCTGCGGATCTCAGCCGCATTCAGGTGGCCCACAGCCTGCCTGAAAGGGTGGCGTCCGAGATCGAAGAGCCGACGCTCTGGACAGTGGCCTACGCGCTGCCGGTGGATATGCTGACCCGCTACGCCGCTGGGCTACAACCCCCTGCACCCGGCGTGCAATGGCGGGCGAATTTTCAGAAATGCGCCGATGACAGTTCTCATCCCCATTGGCTCACCTGGGCCCTCATCGACGTGCCCCGGCCCGATTTCCATCGTCCGGAGTTCTTCGGAACGATCGAATTTCAGTGATAAAGCGATAGGACTACGCACTCCTTAGAAAGCGGGGCCGGGGGGGTTCTCTGGCACGAGAAAGGCTGTCGGTCTCGGCAATGCCACCGCTTTACACCTCAGCCCTCTCGAACGCTGAGTTGGAAATCACTCTCGTCTACTCCATAGCATGACTATCCAGGGGAGTG
>BTUC01000240.1:0-11232 GCA_045863575.1 Phycisphaerae bacterium | reverse complement strand
CCACCAGACGTCCCGTGGCACGACTTGAAGATCCTCCTGGCTCAACGTGCCTACGTCGAACGGCGTGTCTTTCTTGGGGCCGGGTGCATGGAGGAACACGTTGCTCTGGTATCCATCGCCTTCTGGCCGTACAGCCATCGAGAGCGACTGGGCATTGCCCAGCCCGGCGCTCTCGAGCATGCGTTGTACACCGCCGGCTTCTCCGAGTACCGGGATCTGGCTGGCCGCCAGCATGGGCTGGAACTTATCGAGCAGGGCCACCACACCGCGGATGTCCAGGAAGAATACCGGTGTGGCCGCGGAGCCGCGGGCGCCCTTCATGGCCGCCTGGAAGCGCTCGCTACTGGCGAGTCCCCCGTCGGGCGTGCCGGCCGCCCAAAGCTCGGCGTGCTTTGTGCCCAGCGTGATGACCAGATCCCCTCCGACGGCGCCGTAGCGAATCGGCATCGGGAATTCCTGAAGTACCAGCTCGGTCAGGCGGGCATCACCTATGCTCACGTCCCGCAGGATGACCTGGGATCCGTGCTCGGCCGTTGCCATCCGGACGAGTTGGTCGAGCTCTCCGGCCAGGTCGTCGGCCTGCTCGCCGGCACGAAGGATAAACGCCGCGTCTGCCCGAGGGCCTTCCGGCGTCATGTCAAAGCCCGTCACGCCCAGAACGGCCGGCCGGTGCCAGACGGCCGAAAGTAGCGCCAGCCCTGCCTCGTACGCCTGGGCTTCTCTCTCACCGTCCGCTGCTTCGCGGGCCTTGCGATCCAGTGCGGGCCAGATCTGCTCTCGCCACGCCTGGCGAAAGCGTTGCACCTCCGGCTCGGCCAGCAGCTTCGCCCAGGCGGTGCCCTGAGAAGTCTTGGCCATCTCGTCGGCGCCCGGCCAGGCGAGATAAAGCAGCGAGCCTTCAGGAACCTGGTTAGCCAGCTCCGCGGCCCGGGCCGGCCACGCCACGGTCAAGGCCGCTCCAACGGCCAGAACAACACCCCAGTGATTGATGCTACGGATCATCTTGGCCTCTCTTTCCGAATCGGCGCGAACGGCAGGTGGAACCGCTTCCGTGATCGACGCCTCTGCCCCTCACTTGTTTCACGGACCCTGAATCTTACAGCGAGTGCCCCCTCCGGTTGAAGGCTTCCGCAGATGTAGCGGCCGGTCGGGACAGGTTCTCATTCCCTTCGGCTGAGCGCATCGAGGGCGGCCTGTCGCACGAGATCCCGGACTTCATCGAGTTTGCCTTCGATCCGTGCTCCCGCCGCGCGCCGATGGCCGCCCCCACCCCATCGTCGGGCAATCTCCGCCACGTCGATGTCCCGTCCGGCGACTTCAGGCGCTCGGCTGCGAAGATTCACCCTGATCCGCCCGCCTTCGCTCTCGCTGAGGAGAACCGAAACGATCACGGAACCGACGTTCAGCGGCTCGTTGACCAGTTCCTCGGCATCGGCCGCGGTAGCGTCCGACAGCAGGTACATCGGCCGCGTCAACCACATCAGGGCCAGCTTCCCATCGGCGTGGAACTGGAGCGTGTCCAGCATTTCCCGTTTCAGGTGCAGCCGGGCCGGCCGGTGGGTCTCGAACAGCCGGGCATACAGCACATCGGGGCGGACCCCCTGCTGGACGAGATCGGCGGCCGCCGCTAGCGTGCGCGCGTCGGTGTTCGAAAAGCGGAACCACCCCGTATCCGTGGCCATCCCGGCAAAAAGCGCGTCCCGCGCCGCCTCATCCAGCGCCCAGCCCATGACCCGGCAGAGCTCGTGCACCATCCCGCAGGCCGAGGCGGAAGTCGCATCGATCAGGTAGAGGTCGTCCGAGTCCTGGCCGGTCAGATCGTCACGCGTGGCGTGGTGATCGATGATCACTTTAGGCAACCGGCACGACTTCAAGGCGGCCGCGATCGGCTCCATTTGATTCCAGGAGCAGGTGTCGAGAATCAAGATGCCATCGAACCGATCGTCGAGGGGTGCGGACTGTTCCGGTTGCCAGAGAGAAACCCCACAGGCAGTCTCGATAAACTGGTATCGCGGGGGCACCGGTCCGTAGGTGCAGGCGGCAGCCTGGCGGCCTTGCGACTCGATGACTCGTCCGGCCGCTCCGATGGCGCCCAGGGCATCTCCGTCCGGTCGGTCGTGAGAGATCACCAGCGTGCGGGTCCACCCGGCCAGCCGCTGGCCCGCTTGTTGATATTGCGCATCCTCCATGAGGCACCCGTTTGAATCTGCCGCGGCCCGGCCCGCTCATTCCGACCCGGAACCTGTGAAGCGACTCGAGCGCCGCCACCGTCGGCGGCCCTCATAACTGATCATACTCGCGTGCAGCCTCGACTGCCGAGGTGCAACCTGGCTTTCTCATTTTCAATTTAAAAGAGTAGCGTCTCGCTTTCGGGTCAGCCATAGCCCGACCCATTGCGTCAGCCCGTTAGCCTGTTGACGTGGTGACGGATCTTCGTCGGCCCTCGGATAGCACGTCAGCTCATCAAGCTCTGGCAATCTGCAAATCCCGCGTTAGGATATGGCCCCGTGATTTCAGCGGCGTGCTCCGGCCGGGCAATCGCCCGGTCCTGCGGGGGCCCGATTCCAGAGTCGCCCCCCGCACGGTCAGACGTCGGAACTGCAAGCCCGAGGAGGACATGATGGCTAGTCAGAATCTACCCGCTTATCTCGCATCCGCGCAGCCGAATCCCACCACCAACCGGGCGCCCTGGTACAAGAACACCGCCCAGACGTTCGCGGGCATCTTCCTCTGGATCGCGTTCTACGACCAGTTGGCGGGGACGTCCGCCGGCCCGGGGGCACTGGGTATGGGCGGGCTGGGCATAGCCATTCTCGGCCTGGTGGCGGCAGGTCTGATCTGCCACTACCTGTTCTACCTGGTACCTGGGATGCTGGGGATGAAAACCGGCTTGCCACTTTACATCGTCGGCACCAGTACATTCGGTACGAAAGGTGGCTTCTTTATACCAGGCATTTTCATGGGGCTGCTCCAGATCGGCTGGTACAGCGTGGCTACCTACTTCGCCACGAAGCTGGTTCTCGGCGGATTGGGAATGGCCGAGCAGTATGACTCCACGCTCTTCGGGCCCCCCGGACCCGGGGGAGTCACCGGCTTCAGTCTTGTTTTTGTGGTCATGGCGGTTGTGTGGGGCTATCTATTTGCATTCCTCGGTGGCATGGGCATTGGTATGGTGGCCCGGCTATCAACCTATTTTCCAATTATCCCTATCGTACTGCTCCTGATCGCTGGTATTGCCGGGGCTGGACACGCGGGCAACTACACGCCGGAGCCGGGCGGTCAGGTACTTCCAGCGTTCCTGCTGATGATTCAGATGGTGGTCGGCTTTACGGCGACGGCCGGAGCCTGCGGTGCCGATTTCTGTAGCGCGAACCGCGACGCACGGGACGTCAAGATGGGTGGACTCGTCGGGATTGCCTTGGCCATCCTCTTCGCGGGCGGTCTGGCCATGGTGGCCGTCGCCGGGGCTCATGGGAAAGACGGGACACTGGTATCGTACCAGTTCTCTGATACGCTCAAGGTTCTGCTGGGAGACTATGGCAGGCTCTGGATGATTCTCTTTGCCCTCGGTTCGGTCGCCCCGGCCTGCTTCTGCTCGTTCATCATTGGCAACAGTCTTTCCACCATGCTGGCCAAGCCCAAGGCTCGCGTGCCGATCACTATGGCCGGGGCCACCATCGGCATCATCCTGGCAGCGCTCGGCGTGGCGGGTAACTTGGCGCCGTTCTTCGGCCTGATCGGCGCCTCTTTCGGCCCGGTCATCGGAGCGATGATCGCCGACTATCTGCTCAGCGGAAAAAAGTGGGCTGGCCCGCGCGAAGGTATCAGTATTCCGGGCTACGCGGCGTGGTTGATCGGCTTCGCGGTCGGCGTGTCGAACAATGGATTCCTGTTTGGCGACAATCCACCGGTTCCTGGTTGGTTCCCGACGGGTGTGGCTTCGTTGGTCGTCGGGTTCATCGTCTACGCGATCCTGGCCAAGGCCGGCCTGGAAGGCCGGACGGTGCCGATCCCGACGGCCAAGCCGGAGCCGGAGGCGGTCCAGCAGCCCGTCTGAGCCGCGGACGTCCCCTTGGGGGCGCATCTATGCACGGCAGTTTTTAACCCCGGGCGGGCCTCGTTCTGGACGACGAGCCCGCCTGTGCCGTTTGAAGTACAGGTCAACAGCCGGATCTGGTTGGCCGATGCTTTGGGGGCAGTCTCCGCCTGCGGAAGGTGCGCTGCGAGGTCGTACCCGAGAGGCGGAACGCACCGATCATCGCCCCGTGCAGGCTTGGGCGCGGAGCGGACATCGGTTATTCTGACCCTGCCGGCTCACGAACGCGCTGAGTCGCCATCATCTTGAAACACCTGGCCAGGGGATGGGGATCGGGGCCGGTCGTGTCCTGGCAGTTACGAATTATGGGGCCATACATGCGGCAGCACACGCGAAGCGGTCGAGTTAACGTCAAAGCGCTGATCATTCTGCTGATCGTCGTCGGCGTTATCGGTGGGGGCGCCGCCGTCGGCTACAAAGTCCGCAAGCGGATGGTCGCCCAAAGCTCACTGGAAGCCGGCAAAGCTGCCCTGGCGAAGCAGGATTGGCTCGAGGCCTCCAAGCACCTCAAACAATACCTCGCCAAGTACCCGAGCGATCGCGAGGTGTTGTTCGAGTATGCCCAGGCGAGCCAGAAGATCCGGCCCACGGGGCTGGACCACATCGGGGCGTCGGTGGCCGCGTATCGACGGCTCCTGCGGTTGAACCCTGACAACGAGTCGGCGATCTGCCGCTCGCTCATTCGGCTGTACATGAAGACCGGGGATCCGGGCGAGGCCGCCTACATCGCGGATCTGTGGCGCGAGAAGGCCCCGCCCCAGGAGAAGGCCGAGGCGCTGCTGTGGAAAGCCAAGGCGCTGATCCTCCAGCGAAAGTACAACGAAGCGCTGGCGCCGTTGAGTCAACTGGTGCAGGCCTACCCGAACGAGGCGGAGGCCTACTTTCTGCTGAGCGGCCTGGCCGCGCGGGACGACTCCCCGGCGGTGCGCGATGTGGCTCGGACTGCCCTGGGCGGCGACGCGCCCCAGGACCTCAACAGTACGGAGGCATTCTCCGCCGCTTTGCTGGACGTCGGCGTCAAGCGGAACCCGCAATCGGCCTCGCTGCTGGCCAACCGGGCCCGCTTTCGGAGAGAGATGTTCAAGGCTCAACCGGTAAGCCCTGGCGAAGACAAGGAACGGAAACACGCCGAGGTGCGTGAATTGATCCTGAGCGATCTGCGCGCGGCCGAGGAACTCAAATCTCAGGACCCGGGTGTGCTGTTCTTTATCTTTGACGAGTACATGGACGCCAGTTTCGGCGATCCCCAGCGGGCGGGAGCCGTTCTGGAGGCGATTGACGGTCTGGATGCGGCGGCCTTGGCCCGCCACGATTTAATGCCTGAAGATCTGATGCTTCCCCGGCTCAGAGCGGCGGCCAATCTGGCCTTGCGCCAGGGGAAGGGCGACGACGCCGTTCGTATGGCAGAGGAGGCGCTCAAGAAGCTGGGCGAGAAGGACGAGCGGCTGATCGATTTCCTGCCCGTGGCGGCGGAGCTCTACCTCGCGGCGGGCAAGACGGGACTGGCTGACGAGACGGTTCGACGTTACAAGCTTCTGATAGCTGACATGCCGGGTGTCAGCCAGGCGGCTCGTGATCAGGCAGACGCGCTCGAAGCGGCGCTTTCCGTGGCTCGCCAGGACTGGCGGGACGTGATCCAGCGTCTCGAGCCGGTGGTTACTGGCGGTCGGGCGGTTGAGCCCCAAAGCCTCCTGCGCTTGGCGCACGCTTATTCGAGCACCGGCGAGCATCGCCGTCTGCTCCAGATGCTGGAGGCCCACCCCGAAGCGCGCACGCAGCCGCCCATCCTGGAGTACGCCATCCGGGCGTGCCTGGCCCAGGGAAGGTTGACCGACGCCGCGCGCTACGCGTCCGTCCTGCTGCCGGTAGTGAGCGACAATCTCGAGCTTGTGCTACTGTGCCTGCAAGCCCGGACGGAAGCCGCGCTGCGCGGGATGGATGCGGGCGGACCGCCGCTCGTTGAGTTGATCACCCAGGTCAGTCAACAACATCCGCAATCCGTTGAACCTCGTGTTCAGTTGGCTCGTTTGCTTCTCGCGGCCGGTCAGAAGGAGCAGGCATTGGCGGTCATCGAGAAGGCGATCCAGGAATGCGCGGATCCATTGCCGGCCAGGCTGCTGCTGGTCAACTTCCATCGCGCCGACGCCGACCCCGAGAAGACGAAGGCTCAGGCTCTGTGCCGGGAGATCATTGAGCAGACGCCTCAGAAAGCTGATCCGCGGCTGCTGCTGGCCGAAATGCAGCTCAACGGCAGCCATAAGCCAGAGGCAATTGCCACGCTCGAGGCCGCGATAGCGGCGCTGGAAGGATCGGAGAAAGACAAGGCGGTCAACGCGCTCATTCAGCTCTATCTCAATCAGACCGACAGCACCGAGCGGAAAAAAGGATTCGCCATGCTCAAGGAGCGGGCCAAGGCGCTCCAACAACGGGACCCGGCCGCCGGGGGCGCGGGTACCGATTCGGCGAAGGAATCGGCGACGCTCGAGGAGATCCGCGTCCTGCTGGCCCTGCTCCAGCAGAAGGAGGCGGGCCAGGAACTGGAGGAGTGCCAGCAGTTCGTGGACCGGCTGAAGCAACTCGAGGGCGAGCGCGGCTTGCGTTGGCGCCTCGAACAGGTGCGCCTGTGGATGAACGCGGCTCGGTCCATTTTCACGGAGGAGGAGCTCAGAGATTTTCTCCAACGCAAGCTGCATGCCGCCCAGATGAGAGCCAAGGTAGAACAGCTCAAAGCCATCCTTCAGCCGCGGGAAGCGCGTGCCGCAGAGCTCATGAACCATTGTATTTCCGCAGATCCGGCCTGGAGCGAGCCGGTCATGGTGCTTGGCTTCTTCTACCAGTTGGCGGGCTCTGATCTGCGGGCGGAGGAGCTCTATCGTCGCTGGCTACAATCCCGTCCCGGTCATCCGGTGGTGACCAACGAGCTGCTCAACCTGTTGCAGGCGCACGGACGCATGAGCGAGCTCGAGGAAGTCCGGAAGACGCTTGCCGCCGAGAATCCCCTCGCCCAGGCCGTGCTGGCTCGACACACTCTCGGGCCGGCCATCGCGGCCGGCGAGTTCGAGACCGCCATTCAGGATCTCCGGCGCCGCGTCGAACAGCATCCCACTCCGGAGGGCAAGACGCTCCTGGCCATGCTGGTCCACCGTCAGCAGAAAGGCAGCCCGGAGCCGATGGAGCTCCTTGAACAGGTTCGAAGCGCGGATCCCGAATACTTCCCGGCGGTGGCCGCGACCGTCGCCGTTTTGCATGCCCGGGGAGACAATGAGCCGGCGCGGAAATTGATCGAGACCGAGTTGGCCCGGATCAAGGCGGATCCGAAGGCCGACCCGGAAGTCGTGTTCGAGGCGCACAAGCTGCGGGCAGATTTGCTTTTGACGATCGGAGAATACGAAGAGGCCGAGAAGGCATTCATCCATCTGACCACCTTGCCTGACCCGAGCGGCAGGGCGTACGCGGCCCTGGGCCTCTTCTACCGCGAGCGTAAGGATGAGGGTAAGGCTCTCGCTTCCTGGGAAAAGGGGGTAAAAGCCGCGCCTGACAACCTGGAAGTGCTGAGCCTGCTGGTCAACAGCCCGCTGGCCGGCAAGAAGCCCGAACAACTGGCTCGTGCCCGCGCACTGGTCGACGCGCAGATGAAGCGTCTCAGTAGCGCCAGCCAGCCGGCCTCCCCCGACGCGGCACTGCTGACCCTGGATGGCGCCATTCTTCGCGCGGAGAACAAGCCGGAGGAGGCACGGAAGAGGCTGGAAGAAGTCGTGGTGAGGGATCCGCGACATGTGGCCGCGTACCTGCAACTCATCGACATGGCCCGCGAGCGTGGCGAAATCCGCCGGGCCCGCGAGCTGATCGCCCGTGCCCTGGGCGCCAATCGCAACCATCCCAGGATACTCACTGCCCAGGCCGCCCTGGAAGACGCGGAGGGCAATGGCCGGGAGGCCCTCGAGGCGGCGAGGCAGGCCGCGGCCGCCGATCCGCAGAGCGTCGAGGCGCGCAACACGGTCACTAAACTGGCCCTCCGCCTGGGGGACATCCAGACGGCCGAGGAATACAACCGCCAGGCGCTGGCTTTGCAGCCAGCGGATTCAACGGCCAGGTTGCTGCGCCCCCGGCTCCTCGCCGGCCGGGGCCAGACGCAGCAGGCGTTTGAAGAACTCAAGGCCTATGCGGAGAGTGAAGCCGGCGACAAGCGTTTCGAAGCGCAGGTCGTGCTCGCCGATCTCTACATCGATGCCCGAGAGTGGGTCCTGGCCGAAAAGCTGATCGACTCGATCCAGGAGCTGGATCGTGGCAATCTCGACGTCCTGCGGGTTCGGCTGAAGTTGTTCATGGCCCAGAACGATTACGGAAGCGTGGTCAATGCCGCCATCGCGCATCCCCGCAAGGACGCTCGAGACACCTCTGCTCTCATGCTGGCGGCTAACCTGTTGACCCTCCAGGGGCGAGCGCAGTTCGACCGGGCGATCGATCTGTACCGCCGAGCGCTGGAAGTGGACGAGTACCAGCAGCAGGCACTCAACGATCTGGCCTGGATTCTGGCCATGGAGATGGATGACTCCGACCAGCGGGCGAACCGCCAACGGCTCGAGGAGGCATACCAACTCGCCACGCGCGGCGCCGACCGTTATCCGGATGACGCGCATCTGGCGGACACCTGCTGTGCGATTTGCGAGAAGCTGGCCAGATCCCAGGAAGAACCCATGCGCAGTGAGCTGCTGCAACAGGCGCGCAGGCATGGGGAGCGCGCCCTGGAGCTCACGGCTACGCTGCCCGCCACCCGGGTCAGCACCTTGAGAAGGCTCGCGAGTGTCTATCTGGCGCTGGGCCAGAAGCAGGAGGCTTTCCGCAGTGCCACCGAGGCGCTGCGCATTGACGACCGGTTCCGCGGGATATCAAACGGCAGGCAGAGCGTCCTCAAGGATGCGGACCGGGCAGAGCTCGAGGAACTGCTCAAGAACACCGCCGGGTAGGCGGTGCACGGTCTGCCCGGTTCACCAATGGCGCGGGCGCGGGCCCCTGGGTGTCGGCTGTCGCAGCAGGAACGGTGGGCCGTTCGTGAGGACGGTCAGGGGGTTGCTCCGGGCGCCTGGTGCGCCAGCCGGGACAGCAGTTCTTCGACCGTCCTTCCGGTGATCGGGTGCCGTGCATGCGGCGCTACTTCCGCGAGAGGTGCGAGGACGAATTCCCGCTCGGCCATGCGCGGATGCGGCACGGTGAGTTCCGGCGTGGTGATGACCTGTTCCTCGTAGAGCAACAGGTCCAGGTCGATCACCCGCGGACCCCAGCGCTCGTTTCGCACGCGGCCCAGGTTTTCCTCGACGCGCAGCAGCAGCCGCAGCAGGACCAGCGGCTCCAGCGTGGTTTCCAGTCGGGCCGCGGCATTGAGATAACGCCCCTGCTCTGCGGGGCCGCCGACGGGTTCCGTTTCGTGCAGGCGGGACAGGAGCAGGGTCTCAATCCCTGGGGATGCCCGGAGTTGCTGGACTGCGGCCAGGATATGGGCGTGGCGGTCGCCGAGATTGGAGCCTAGTGCGATACAGGCCATATGGGGCATGCTGCTGGCACTCCTGGGGGCGTGTCCACGTTGGTGGACATTACCGTGGCTCTTATAATGCCCGGCACGGCGGAACCCAAGTCACGGCCATGGTCCGGCCGGGGAGCCGTCGATGGCTGTCGGCCATCGAAATCACCCGGGCGTGTGCCCCTGCTGCGTCAGCGGCGGTTTCGCTCAATGGTTACCGGGTTCGGGCACTGCTTGCAGGGCAGTGGCACACCAGGAAGCAGGAAGCCGATGATCGGTGAAAACATCTGTACCCGCGGAACGATCAGTGCCCATCATGCACGAGCCCCCCGGCTGTCTGTCCCGTCACTGGTGGCCATGACCTTGCTTTCGGGTCTGTTGGCCGGCCAAGGCTGCCTGGCTCCGCCGGCGCCTGAGCCGGAGTTCCCCGTCCCGGTGGTTGAAGATCAGCCCAGGGTGCGGCTGGAGACCTCCAAGGGCTTAATTGTGCTCGAGCTGTTCCCCCGCCAGGCGCCCTTGACCGTGGAAAACTTTCTGCAATATGTCCGCGACGGCTTCTACGACGGCACTGTCGTCCATCAGCTCACACGCAATAACTCCTTTGTTGCCGGTACATATGACGAGAAGCTTGCCGCCAAGCCGACAGGCGTTCCGGTCGTCAACGAGTCCAACAACGGCCTGCGGAATAGCCGTGGCCGCGTGGCGCTCTTCGAGCCGGGCGGAACCGGCACCGGCACCTCGGCTTTCCTGATCAATCTCGCCGACAACAACAACGCGGATTTCGATCTCAACAACGGTCGCCGCGGCCGAACCGTTTTCGGCGAGGTGGTTGAGGGGTTGGAGGTCGCTGACGAAATCGGCGCCCTGTCCACTACCACACGTGCGGCCCAGGATGGAACCTCGTTGAGTCAGTTCCCCAGCGAGACGGTGCGCATTCTCCGGGCGGTCGTCGATGACGGCTCCATGAGCGGCCCGAACGCGCCGCCCGTGGCCGACGCCGGCCCCGATCAGACCGTGGCCGTCGGCCGGCAGGTGACGCTGGATGGTTCTGCCAGCAGCGACCCCGATGGGGATGCACTTACCTTCACCTGGAGCCAACTCTCCGGCCCGACGGTCAGGCTGAGTGACCCGGCCGTCGCGTCGCCTGCCTTTACGCCCGAGGCGGTGGCGACCTTGACGTTTGAACTCCTGGTCACCGATGGGCGTGGAGGCACCAGCACCGATTCAGTCACCATCAGTGTGAACTCCACGGGCAACACGGCACCGATCGCCAACGCCGGCCCCGATCAGACGGTACAGGTCGGCGCGCTGGTGACGCTCGACGGCAGCGCCAGCAGCGATCCGGACGGCACGCTGACCTTCGCGTGGACCCAGACGAGCGGTGCCACGGTCGCGCTCAGTGATCCCGCGGCAGCACAGCCCACGTTTGCCGCACCGGCCGAGAGCGGGGCGCTTGTCTTTCTGCTGACGGTCACTGACGATCAGGGCGGGAGCGCTTCGGATTCAGTCTCTATCACGGTCAACTCACCGCCGTCCGTGAGCGCCGGCGATGACCGCAAGGTGGTGGCAGGCGTCGTGGTCACACTGCGCGGTTCCGGCAGCGATCCGGACTCGGGCG
>BTUC01000239.1:0-11262 GCA_045863575.1 Phycisphaerae bacterium | reverse complement strand
CCCCTACGGCGTCTACGGGGGAACGCTGGCGGATAACGAGGAAGTCAGCGCCGCCCTGCTCCAGCATGCGGAACAACTGGCCATCAGCCTGGGGGCGCAGTGGATGGATATCCGCTCGGTTGAACCGCAGCACCCCTCTCTGCCGGTCGTTCGCAGATACGTGACTTTTCGCAAAGCGCTTCCGCACGATCCGTCGGAAGTGCTCAACGGATTGCCCCGCAAGGCCCGGGCAGCCGCCCGGCAAGCCCGCGAGCGCTTCGGCCTGAGGGCAGAATTTGATGATGCCCATCTCCACACGGTCTGGTCGCTGTACAGCCAGAGTATGCGCCGGCTGGCGTCGCCGAATTACCCGCTGGATTTCTTCGAGACGTTGATGGCGCGAACCCAGCCCGGCTGGTCCCAGCAGGACGCCCGCCCCGGCCACCTGGTCCAGCTTGTTTTTCGTAAGGACCGCCCGGTTGCCGGTTTGATCAGCCTCATCTTCCGAGGCGTGCTGATGCCGTACTTCGCGGGCTGCGATGAACGCTTCGAGAAGTACCATCCCAACAATTTTCTGTATCTCACGGCCATGGAGCACGGGTCCGAACTGGGCTGCCGCGAGTTTGACTTCGGCCGTTCGCGTGTCGACAACGCGGGGGCGTGCAACTTCAAACGGTTCCAGGGCTTCGAGCCGACGCCGCTGCATTACCAGTACTATGTTCCTCAGGGTGGCCGGGCACCCAACCTGTATCCGGGCCACCCCAGGCTGGACCTGGCCCGCCGCGTATGGCCGAGGCTGCCGCTGGCGGTTACCCGGCCGCTGGGCGCCTGGCTGGCGAAGTCGATTCCGGGATAGCCGCTGACGAGTGCATGTATGAAACTGCTGGTGCTCATCCACCGACTGCCCTGCCCGCCGGATCGCGGCGCCAAGCTGCGCGCGGCGGCCGAGCTGCGCTACCTGGCGCGGCGGCATGAGGTATGGTGCGCCGGCTTCCTCGATGACCGCGGAGACGCCGCGCTGAAGCCCGCTGTCGAAGCATCGCTGTCCGAACTGCATGCCCTCTGCCGGGGGGTGGCGGCCGTTCCGCTCCGGCCTGCGATCGCCGGCGCGCGGGCTGCCGCGGCGCTGCTGACCGGGTCAACGGCCACGGAATCCTACTTCCGGTCGAGGCAGTTGACCCGCCAGGTTATGGAGTGGTCGGATCAGGTGGGCTTTGACGCCGTGCTGGCGTTCTCGTCGAGCATGGCACCTCTGGCCCTCAGGGTGCCCGCGCATCGTCACGTTGTTGACCTCGTTGATCTGGACAGCCGCAAGTGGGACCAATCGGCAGCCGAAACCTGGGGACCGAAGCGCTGGATCTACCGGACGGAAGCGCGGCGCCTGGATAAGCGGGAACGCGACTGGATTGCGGCCTTCGATACCAGCGTCCTGGTGAACGACCGCGAGGCCGCGCTACTCGATGATGCCGCCCTGCGAGAGCGCGTCGAAGTGATTGAGACCGGCGCCTGGTCCGATGGCGATGCAGCCGCACGATCCGCACAGGGCCGCTCTCGAACGCTGCCTGCCGAACCGAACATCGGCTTCATCGGGGCGATGGACTACGGCCCCAATATTCAGGGTGTCCGCTGGTTCGCGCGCACCATTCTGCCCCGCATTCGCGAACACCGGCCGGATGCCGTTTTCTGGATCATCGGGCGCTCGCCTGCCCGGGCGGTGCGGGAATTGGATGACGGCCGGACGATCCGCGTCACCGGTACGGTGCCCGCGGTGGAGCCTTACCTGGGTCGACTGCGGGTGAGCGTTGCGCCGCTGCAACTCGCCAGAGGTGTGCAGACCAAGGTGCTGACGGCCATGGCCGAAGGCATCCCTTGCGTGGTCACCCCCTGCGTAGCCGAGGGCATAGGTGCCGCTGCCGCACGCGAGATGCTGGTCGAATCCACGCCGCAACAGTTCGCGGCCGCCGTGCTGGATCTGTTGAACCAGCCGGCCCAGGCCCGATCTGTCGGGGAGGCCGGCCGTCGGTTTGTCGCCTCCCGATTTCATCCTGTGGAGGGCCTCGCTCGACTGGAAAGCCTGCTTCGGGCCGATTACCGCACGCGCCGCCTGGCCGACGCGGTGGTCAATGGCGAGGAGAACGCCGGGGAACAGGCGGCCGAAGACTGGATGGTTGGGCGTGCGTGTGTAGCGGGGCCGGCTGAGTGCCGGATCTTCGCTCCTGAGATGAGGGGCGTGACGTGATAACGGGAAAGACGATCATCTGCTTCGCCAGTGGTTGGGATTACCACCCGACCAGCAAGCACCACATCATGCGCCGGCTGGCGGAGCACAACGACGTGATCTGGGTCAACTGGCACGCCTCCCGCCGGCCCAGCATCGGCATGACCGATCTGAAGGCCATCGCCGCCAAGTTGGGTCAAATCCGCAGGGGACCGCGCCAGGTGGCCGGCCGGCTCACCGTGCTCACGCCCTGCCAGCTCCCCCTGCCCGGGATTAACGCCGCCCGACAGCTCAATGCCCGCATGGTTCGCCGGGCCATCCAGCGCGTCCTGCGTCATCTGCCATCCCGACCCGTTCAGATCTGGAGCTTTGCCCCGGATGTGGCCGAACTGGTCGGCTCGTTCAGTGAAGAGCTGGTCGTCTACTACTGCGTCGACGCCTTCGGCGAGTTCCCGGGCTATGACCGGGCGATGATCGAGCGGCGTGAACGGGAGCTGCTGGACCGCAGCGGACTCGTATTGACCACCTCAGAGCCGCTCTTCGAGGCCAAACGCGCCCTGCACCCGAACGTTCATATGGTGCAGCACGGTGTGGACCATGCCCATCTCTCACGGTCGTTGCACGAAAACCTGCCCGTTCCGACGGATCTGCGCCACCTGCCCCGCCCGCTTTACGGCTTCGTGGGCGTGATCGGCAACTGGTTGGATACAGACATCGTCGCGGGACTGGCCAAAGCTCATCCCCAGGCATCGATCGTCATGATCGGACCCGAAATGACGCCTCGTGGCGCCTGCGCCGGGCTGCCCAACGTACATTGGCTGGGTGGGCGCAACCACGCCGAGCTGCCTGCCTATCTTCGCCAGTTCGACGTCGGCCTGATCCCGTTCCGGCGCGTGCCGCTCACCCACAATGCCAACCCGATCAAGTTGTACGAGTACCTCTCCGCCGGCGTGCCGGTGGTGAGCACCTCGCTGCCGGCGGTCCAGAAGATGCCCGAGTCTGTCTGGCTGGCGGACGACATCTCGGAATGGGCCGTCTGCTGCGCCCGCGCCGCCCGCCACAACAGCGCCGCCGACCGGCGGAAGCGTTCCCTGCGCATGCGCGAGGAATCCTGGGAAGCCCGTCTCGCTCAGATCGGCGCGCTGGTCGATGAAACACTGCGCAGCGCAGGATCCCAAGCACCTCCCCCTGACGCGCCCGAACAAACCCGTCCCGCCCGTCGCCCGGAACTGCAGCTCACCTCCTGATCGAGCAGCGCCAGGGGCAACAATTTGAACAGCAGGGCCAGTAGTGACGTTTCCCCGAACGAGAATCGCACTCTCGACCGTCTTCCCATACTCTTGCTGCAGATTGCGCTCGGCTCGCGGGATGCGGGCTCAGACGAGCCGCTCTTGCCACCGGTCCGATAACCTCGCTCCCTTTCCCCCGTCGTGCCGAGACCCGCTCCAAATGCCCCGCCATCCGGCCTTTTTATAGGGCCAACTGCACCCCGGCCCTTGAACGTCCGACAACTACGGTAGGACTCCAGGCTCGTCGGCCGGGGGTCATTCGCTGATGTTGTGAGGTGCACTTGGACGGGTTCTGGTCTTATCGCGAGCTGCTGTTCCAGCTCATCCGGCGCGAGGTGCTGGTGCGCTATCGGCACTCCATTCTCGGAGTGGCCTGGGCGCTGCTTCAGCCGCTGGGGCTGATGCTTCTGTTCACCTTCGTCTTCACGCGGGCGGTATCGCTGGGAGCCATCGACTCGCTCAGCGTGCCCTACCCCCTGTTTCTCTATACCGGCGTGCTGCCCTGGACGCTGTTCGCCAGTGGTCTTACCGGCTGCGTCAGCAGCCTGGCCTCGCACCGGGACCTGGTCACCAAGATTTATTTCCCCCACCAGATTCTGCCCCTGACGGCCATCGCCAGCGCGTTCTTCGATTTCTGCATCGCGGCCGGCGTGCTGGTCGGACTGGTGGCCTTTTATCAGTTCACCACCGACTGGGCGATTCAAATCACGCCGGTCCTGATCCTGTTGCCACTGGTCGTGGCCGTGCAGCTTCTGCTCATGATCGGGCTGGGCCTGTGGCTGGCCATCGGGAACCTGTGGTACCGGGATGTGAAATACGTCTTTGCATTGGGCATCCAGATGTGGATGTTCCTGACCAATGTGCTGTATCCGCTGCCGGTCGATGGATCCACACTGATGCGAGCTCTGAATACGGCCAACCCCATGGTGCCTATCATCTCGGCCTACCGGCGGATCGTATTAGACGGGCTGCCGCCGGAACCGGTCGGGTTCCTCACCGCCACAGGTGTGGCTTTGGGATTTGCGGTCAGCGGATGGTCCGCATTCCGTGTACTGGAAGGCCGGTTCGCTGAACGTGCCTGAACGGATGACGTGATGTCCGGCCCGTGGAGGAGATGTGCCGGTGAGTGCCGTCGCCAGTTTACAGTCGTCGCCGAACGTCGATATCAGTGCGTTTATTGATTCCGCGCATCCGCAGAGCTGGTCACGCCAGATGGTCGGCCTGCTTCACGCCGGTCATTACCGCGAAGCCTACGAAATCCTGGCCCAGCGCGTCCCCTTCGTCGAGAACCAGCTCCGGCCGCTGGCCGAAGCGCTGGCGGGGAACACCAACCACTGGACGATGATCTGCGATTGGATCGACCGGTACCTGGACCACACCCGGCCGCAGCGAATCCTCGACGTCGGCTGCGCCGTGGGCTGTCATGCGATCCACTTCGCCCGCAAGGGCCACCAGGCCTGGGGCATCGACATTCTGCCGAGCATGATCGAGCGCGGCCGGGAGCTGGTCGAATCGCTGGAACTCTCGGAACGCATCCATCTGCTCGAGGGCGACATTCGTCACCTCGAGCGGCACTTCGAAGCCGGCTTCTTCAACAGCGCGGTGGCCTGCGACATCTTTGAGCACCTCGATGACGAGTCCCTGCTGCAGGTCATGGCCGGCTTGCGACAGGTCGTTCGCCCGGGCGGACGCATCGTCATCCAGACGTCACCCGGAAAGCATTACTACTGGTTCGAGCCCGACCGCTGGAAGCTGCTCGCCCTGCTGATCCCCATGGCCTGGCTGCCGGACGCAGCGTTCTCCGCTTACGTTCGAGCGATCGACCGCTGGATCATGCAGGGCATCCGCAAGGAACCAGCCGCGTTCTACCGCCACGAATACGGCCACATCAATTGCCTGGACAAGGATCACTTGAAGCGGCTCATGCGGGAAGCGGGCCTGAGCAGGATCGAGACGTTCGCCGTGCACGCCCATCCGGGATTCAAGGACGAGGGATGCCTGCGGCGCGGCTGGCTGAAGGCCCTGTTCGGGCGCAAGTCGATCGCCTGCCGCAATATCTTCGGTGTGGCCAGCGTGTAGGCACAGGTTTCTGGAGCAGTAGTCTCGGATGGAAAGCACAACGGCAGCTATCGAGGTCAACCAGCTCTGGAAGCGCTTCCGGAAAGGCGGCGGCGAGAGCCTGCTCTGGGAAGCCGTCGCGCAGCGGGCACGACGGATGCTTTCCGGCCAGCGCGTGGAGCAGACCTTCTGGGCCCTTCAGGACGTGAACTTGGAGGTCCGGCGCGGAGAGGCCGTCGGCATCATCGGACCCAACGGCGCCGGCAAGAGCACGCTGCTCAAAGTCCTGTCGCGCGTGCTTCGTCCCGACGGCGGACACGTGGCCGTCAATGGGCGGCTCAGCGGACTGATTGAAGTGGGCGCGGGGTTCCACGGGGACCTCACCGGGCGGGAAAACATCTTCGTCAACGGGGCTATTCTGGGCATGAGCCGCCGCGAAATCCGCGAGAAATTCGACGCTATCGTCGAATTCGCCGGCATCCGTGAATTCCTGGACATGCCCGTGAAGCGTTACTCGTCAGGCATGTACGTGCGGCTGGGCTTTTCGGTGGCCGCTCACATGGAGCCCGACGTGCTGCTGGTGGACGAGGTGCTGTCCGTCGGCGACGTCTCCTTCAAGGCGAAGTGCATGGACACGATGCGCGGCTTTCTGCGCCGGGGCGCATCCATTCTCTTTGTTTCGCATAACCTGGCGGCCATCAAGCGATTCTGTGACCGGGTGGTTTTGCTGGACCATGGGCAGGTACGCTGCACCGGAACGCCGGACCTGGCCATCGGCGAATACAGCCGGCTGGTCAGCGACCTGGAGGATGCGAACCCCACCGGCATCGAGGCATCGCATATCGGCGGGCGCTGCGGCAACTGTGGATCGGCCGCGATCACGGCCGTGCGCGTTCTTGATAGATCCGGCCGACCGGCGCGGACCTTCACCTCCGGCGAACCCGTGCGCATCGAACTTGACTACCGTCTGGACCCGGCGGCGGGTCCGATGGTGCCCAACTTCGCCATCTCGGTGCACATGTTCGGCGCGGGCCTGTTCTACCAGTTTGAGTCGCGCCGCGACGGGTTCAACCTGTCGGCGCACACCGGCGAGGGCACGGTGGCCGTCGAGTTGCCCAGGCTTTCGCTCGGCGAGGGCATCTACCAGATCGGCGTGGCGTTGGCCGACGAGAAGGGGCTGCCCGAGCACGACTGGCACGATCGAGCGTATCGAATCAACGTACTGTCGGACGGAGTCACCGAAGGCCCGGTGCATCAGCCGAGGCATTGGCATGTCGTGGCGCAAGCACCTGACGCCAGTAACGTGATCGACCAGAACATGGAATCCACTGCCGCCCCGGCCGAGATGGTAGGCACGGCATAAAAAGGCAATAGCCCGTAGCGGCTGGCGTCTCTGGCGGCCGTTGGTCGAGCCAAACGGCCGGCACTCCAGGCCGGCAGCTACCGAAGCGGGCAACGCACAGGTGTCGAGATGGGTAGTTCAACCGCCGACCTCAGCGTGATCGTGCCTTGCCTGAATGCGGAGGCAACGCTGGCGGATGCGCTGGACAGCGCTCTGAACCAGACCGCCCCGCCGCGCGAGATTCTCCTTGTCGATGATGGCAGCCGCGACCGCAGTGTCGAGATCGCCCGCTCGTTCGGGCCCGTCATTCGCGTTCTGCGCAATCCATCGCGAGGGCCGGGTGCCGCCCGTCGCATCGCCGTCGAACAGGCCCAGGGCCGCTATATCGCCTTCGTGGATGCCGACGATCTGTTGACCGGCGATAAGCATGAGCGGCAGCTTGCGGTCCTGGAGTCCCGCGGGCCGCATACGCTGGTTCACACCGGCGCGACGGTGTTCACGGACGACCCGGCCAAGACCATGCCGCGTCAAACGGGGGGGGAACTGGCTGTCGGACGCTGCACGCAACTCGTGTTCGAGCGCAACCCCGTTTGCGGGGCATCTACCATGCTGGCCCGGTCGGTCATCCTGGAATTGGGCAACTACGATGCCGACCTGTTCGGGACAGAAGACTTCGGCATGTCGCTGGCCGCCTCCACCTGCTGCGACTTCGTCCATCTGCCCGAGCCGCTCTATCTCATCCGGCGGCATCAGAACAACGTCACCAACCGCACCGCGCATATGGTGTACCACCACTGGCTGGCCCAGGAGCGATTCCGGCGGAATTTCCCCGCTGCGTTCGGCCGTATTCCCGAGGCTTCTGTTCGCCAGTTCATGATCGAGCCGGTCCTGCGGGCCGCCCGGGAGGCCTACTGGCGGCGCGAACCGCGCGACTATCGACGACTGCTGCAACTGGCGCTCAGGCTGGATCCTTCCGATCCGGGCATCCGTATGCTGTGGCGCCGCCGCTGGTGCCCGCTGGGCCTGCTGCGCGTATGGGATCGAGTTGGGAGTCGCCTTCGCCCGGAATCGGCGGGGAGCGCACCGCAATGATCCGGCAGCCCCCTCACGTCGCAATAGTGACCGTCGATCCTGTGCGGATCGGGGGCATGCAGAAGTTCTCACGCTTTCTGGTCAGCAGCCTCCTTCAGGAGGGATGGCCGGTCACCATCGCCCTCTCCGGCCTCGACATTTACCAGGACCTCGCACAGACCGGCGAAGGACGGCTGAATGTTGACCACGTCGATTGGATTGATGAAACCTTCAAAGGCGACCGAGAGTACCGGCTTGACCGGATGATCGAGCGCCGGCGATGGTTTCGCCGCATCCGCGCGGACGTCGCCGTGTTCGTGCAGTCGTCGAATACGCCCTTCCGCTCGGCCGTGGTCGGGGCGGCGCTGGCACGAGTGCCGGTCGTAGTCACGCATCGGACCATGGCCTGGCCGGTCGACATTGTCCCCTCGCGGCGGCACCTGTTCGGACTTGTTCCCGGCATTGGACTTCACGGCCGGCGCATGGTGGCGCGCACGTGGCTCACCGCCGCACTGGCCAGTCGCATCGTCTACAACAGCGAGGCCGTCCGGCAAGGCTACGAGTCGCTCTACCACTATCCCCGCCGCAAGGGAATCGTCATCCCCAACGCTGTCGAGATGGCCGAGCAGGAACCGGCTTCGCCTGCCGACTCTGCTGCGCCGATCACCGTCGGATTCGTCGGCCGGATCAGCCGCGAAAAGCGATTGGAGATCCTGCTACAGGCATTCGCTGGTCTGCAATGCGAGCGTCCGGTCCGTCTTCTGATCTGCGGTGAAGGCCCGGAACGCCCCAGGCTCGAATCGCTGGGGGCCGAACTGGGCCTTACTGACGCCATCGAATGGCAGCCTCCAACTCACGACGTCAACGCTGCCTATCGGCGCATCGATATGGCCGTGCTCAGCTCACCGCGCGAGAGCTCGAGCAACATGGTGCTCGAGACACTCGCGGCCGGCAAACCCGCAGTAGTCACCTCGGCCGGCGGATCACCTGAGTTGATCGGGTCCGGACAGTGTGGAATCATCGTTCCGCCGCTGGACGTGGCGGCTCTGCGCGACGCGTTGCGGAAACTCATTCTCGATGATCAGCTCCGCCGTCAGATGGGTGCTGCCGGACGGGCACGCGCCCAAACGTTGCACGACCCCAAAGCCATTCGCAACGCATGGCTGCGACTCCTCGTCGAAGTCGCAGGACGTCAGCGCGGCGAGCGCCAGTGCTCCTGCACGGCTCAGTCCGGCACCGGCATTCCAACGCCGGCCGGGCTCGAGGAGGCCATCGCGTGAGACCCGGCATTCTGCTCATCTGCGACGCGGAGACGGGGCGGGCCAAAGCTCAGATCGCGGGCATGCTTCATCAAATCAAAGCTCAGCACCACCCGGGCGTGGTGGCGGCGTCAGGACCAAGCTGGGCGGCCGCGGTGCTGCCACCGCCCGGCTCAGAGCCGACCTGCGGTCCAGATATGTATAGCGACGGCCGCGATGTCCTGCTGTGGACGGGTGAAATCTTCTGTTCGCCAGAAGGCCAGAATACGAGCCCCCCTACGACCGGACACCGCCGGTCGATCAGCATGGCACTGCTCAGTCGGCTTCAGAGCAGGGGCATTGATGCCCTGCGCTCGGCCGAAGGCGCCTTTTGCGGCGCGTGGTACGACCACCGGCGCGATTTGTGGCACGTGTTCAACGATCGCCAGGGACTCTTGCCGGTGTTCTGGTCGGCCAGCGAGGACGGGCTGGTGGTGACCAACCGGGCGTGGCTCACCTGGAGTGCGACCGATCAGCCTCTGGAGATCAACCCGGACGGCGTGGCCGGACTCCTGCGGACGCAGAACATGATCGAGGAGGATACGCTCATTGCGGGCGTCCAATGGCTCAAACGCGGCCACGTGCTCGCATGGGGTCAGGAAGGCTGCACTACGCAGCGCTATTGGGACATGAGCTACCGCGCGGGCGCCGTGACGCTTGAAGACGCGATCGACGATTGTCATGAGGTCATGCGCAAACTACACGCGCGCCATGCCGCGTCAAATGCACCGCTGCTGATGGGCATCAGCGGCGGCGTAGACTCGCGACTCATGCTGGCCGTCTGCCACGAGCTCGGATTTGTGCCGCACTGCCTCAGTCATGGCTGGCACTTCAGCGAGGACGTCCGCTTCGGCCGCAGCCTGGCCCGGGCGGCCGGCGCGACTCACGAGTGGGCTCCGCTCACGGATGACCGCCTGCCGCAGCAACTCGCTGAGGCGATCGTCGAAACGGACGGACTACACAGCGCCGCCCACCTGGGGCCGGGAAGCTCTTTGGCCGCCGCGCTGGCTCACCATGCGGGCGGCATCCTGATGGAGGGATTCCAGCACGGCGCCGTAGGCGGCGCCCTGCTTCCGCCGGAGGAGGACCTCTCGGCTGATCGCCCGCCACACGCTTCGGCCTGGGCCCGCGGTTTTCTTCATGCGGGCGGACCGTTCGACGTGATTGATAACCTGCTGCGACCGGACCTGGCCCGCGACAGCCGCGCCCGCTGGCAAATGCACGTGGACACCACTTTTCGCGATACCCCCAGCGCCCATGCGGCCGAGTGCGCGGAATACACCATCATGAGCGGACGCAGCGGCCGTAACGACGTGCTGGGCACGGCCCAACTCCGCCGCGATGTGCTCGTGCGCAGCCCGGCCTGCGATCAAGCACTGTTTGACTGGATGGCCCGCACGCCGGTCGAATTGCGCCGCGGGCGACTGGTGTTCATTGAGCTGCTGCGGCGGCGGTATCCGCGCTTCGTGCGTGTGCCACGCAGCGACGGCTGCGGCGGTTTGCCCATCGCCACGAACCGCTGGCTGCGCGAGTACCACTGGCAGCGCGAAAAGCTGTATCGCCGCTGGATCGGCTGGCGGCATCACTGGCCGGATGGGTGGGGCCTGACCGGCCCGGCGGTGCGGGCGTGGACTTTCGAGACCTGGCGTCGCAGCGGGGCGCTGGAGGTCCTGCTCTGCGCATCGGCACGCGTGCTGGAATATGTCCGGCGCGAAGCACTACTCGATCTGTGGTCCGCGACCGTGCGCGAGCCGCTCACGGCCAACACAATCCTGGGCTTGGCGACGGCGGAATTCATGATCCGCTGGCTGCAAGAACTACCGGCGGCCCGCTCCCCTACCAGAGGGGAGAATGTACGGTTTCAGCAGATCGGCTCGCACCCGGGTGTGCATCAGTGCTCGGTGCGCAGTGTTGGAGCAAAGGAAGCGTCCGTGGTATCCAACCACTGCTGACACAGCTTGCTGTTACCCACAAGTCGGCGGCGGCGTATCCTCCGCCCCGAAGGGG
>BTUC01000238.1:3316-11265 GCA_045863575.1 Phycisphaerae bacterium | reverse complement strand
GGTGGGTCGGAGACGACGCGGCGCTTTGGCGGGCTGGGACTCGGGCTGGCGATCTGCAAGGCGATCACCGAAGTACACGGGGGTCGCATCAGCGCTCATAGCGACGGAGCGCAGCTCGGTTCGACCTTCACCATCGAACTGCCAGCCGGCCAGGCGGCATCGCCGTGCCCGACGCCGGCCGGCAGCGAACCGTCCGGCGCGGCGGCGCCGCGCGATGGACCGGTGCGGGTCCTGCTGGTGGAAGACCATCCACCGACTGCCCAGGTGGTGTCCCGATTGCTGGTGAGGTGGGGCTACCAGGTGTGTACCTCCGCCACCATTTCCGCAGCCCTGGAGCAGGCGGCCGCTCAGAGGTTCGACCTGGTCATCAGCGATCTTGGTTTGCCAGACGGCAGCGGGTGCGACCTGATGAAGCACCTGAGAGAGCGGTACGGTCTGCGCGGGATCGCGCTGAGCGGGTATGGCATGGAGCAGGATTTGCAGCGCAGCCAGGCGTCGGGTTTCGTGCGACACCTGGTCAAGCCCGTGGATTTCGATCAGCTCAAGCAGATTGTCGATTCGATCGCCAGACCGGAAAAGAAGCCATCAACCTCCGTGTGAGAGGATTTTCATGTGAGCTTCCCGGCGAGCGGTGAAAGAATAGAGGATTGGCCGCCCCCGGTTGCCGGTTCACGGGGTCATGCGTAAGCTACAGGTGGGGGCCGTGGTGTCGGGCAGCGCCGATTCTCCACAACGTTGCTTTTGAGGCAGGGATCCGTTGATGCGTACAACCGGACCAGGCATTGGAACGCTCTGAGCAAACCAAGGTACTGCTGTTCCGCCTGCAACGGCGTACCTATGCACTGCCGCTGGCGTGCGTCCGGGAAGTCATGCGCCCACTTCCTGTCGAGCCGGTAGCTGGTGCGCCCCCTGGTCTGTGCGGCGTTTCCATCATTCGCGGTCGTCCCACGCCCGTGCTCGACCTGGCGGGCGTCCTAGGGGGCAACGGCCCGGTCCAGGGGGGGCGCGTTCTGGTCGTGGATCTGGGCGAACGCTCGGTGGCCCTGCTGGTCGAGGCGGTGAGCGGCGTTGAGGATCTTCCGGCGGACGGTCTCGAAGGGGTACCTCCGCTGCTCCAGGAGGCCGCCGGCCGGGCCATCCGAGCGATGGGCAGCTTGGACCGTGAGCTCCTGCTTGTGCTGGAGGCGGCCCGGCTGGTCCCTGAGGAGGTGTGGCAGCATCTTCGCGGTGAAATACGGGCTTCGACGTGATCACACAGGACCATATCCAGCGCTTTCGGGCCCTCGTGGAGAAGCGGTTCGGGCTGCGCTTTGATGACTCCTCCGCCGAGCCCGCGACCCAGGCCCTGCACCACGGTCTGTCGCGGACTCGCTCGGCTCGTCCCGAGGACTACCTCGAACGGATCAGCAGGCCCGGTGCGGATGCCGAAGAGCTCCGGGCGATTGCCGCGGAGCTGAGCGTGGGGGAGTCCTTCTTCTTCAGGTATCCCGATCAGTTCAAGGCGTTGGGGCACACTGTGCTTCCGGAGATGATGCGCGAGAGCCCCCGGCGCCGCTTGCACATGTTGTCGGCCGGATGCGCCTCCGGCGAGGAAGCCTACTCCCTGGCCATTCGCACGCGGGAGTGCATCGCTGACCTGGCGGCCTGGGACATCCGCATAGTGGGCGTTGATATCAGCCTGCCATTGCTGCGGCGGGCTGCGGCCGGAGTCTATGCCGAATGGTCGCTGCGCGCCGTCCCACCTGATCAACGTGGGCGCTGGTTCCAGCAGCGCGGCCAGGAATTCGTTCTTGATCGGACGGTGCGCGAGATGGTCAGTTTTGAGGAGCGTAACCTTCTGGAGGAGGACCCGGCATTCTGGAGGCCGGGCGCTTTCGACGTCATCTTCTTTCGCAACGTTTCGATTTACTTCGCCCCCGAGACGACGCGGCAGGTCATCGGCCGCATGACCCAATCCCTGGCGCCCGGAGGCTTTCTATTTCTCGGACCCTCGGAAACGCTGCGCGGCATCTCGCAGGGTTTCCATCTTCGCCATACCGATGGTGCTTTTTATTACCAGCGGCTGGAAGAGGATGGGTCGGGCGTGGCGAAGTCATCGGCGCACCGCCGGTTGCCGGGACCTGATCCGGTTCCCGCCGCCGTGGCCGAGTTGCAGGCGGGGGATTCGTGGGTGGAGGCGATCTGTCGGGCCTCGGCGCGCATTGCCTCGCTGGCCGAGAAGCGGCCCTCTCGGCCGACACCCGCAGCCGGGGGCGAGGCCGTGCCGGCCGTGGCGGAGCCGGTTCCGGCGTCATGGGATCTCAACCCCGCGCTCGACCTCCTGAGGCAGGAGCGGTTCACCGATGCACTGGCGGCGCTGGGGGCGCTGCCTCCCCAATCGGCGGAAAGCACGGATGTGCTCCTGCTGCGTGCGGTCCTGCTGGTGAACAGCGGCCGGGCCGGCGAGGCCGAGCAGGTATGCCGTGCGGTGCTGGCCCGCGATGAGTTGGAGGCAGGCGCCCATTTCGTGGCCGCACTCTGCCGTGAGCATGCGGGTGACCGAGGTGGCGCGGTGGAGCACGACCAGACCGCCGTTTACTTGGACCCGACTTTCGCCATGCCCCGGCTGCACCTGGGCCTGATGGCCCGCAAATCCGGTGACCCCGCCGCGGCGCGGCGGGAACTGAGAGAGGCGCTCACGCTTCTCGAACGGGAGGAAGGCGCCCGTATTCTCATGTTCGGCGGCGGATTCAGCCGCGAGGCGCTGGTACGCCTCTGCCGCGCCGAGTTAAGGGCGTGCGGAGGTGCTGTGTGATGCACCACGGCACTTCCATGTCTGAAGTGGTTGTTGAGTTGAGGCAGGCCTTCGACGCTGTCTTCGCGGCTCCTCGCGAGGCCCCGCTGGCCATACCCCGGGAGTTTTTCCTGTTTCGCACCGGCGGTCATCGTTATGGGTTTCGTCTCCAGGAGTTGAGCGGGCTGGCCAACGGCCGGCGGGTGACGCGCCTGCCTTCGTCCGATGCCGCTCTCCTGGGAATCGCCGGCATGCAGGGCCGCATCATACCCGTGTTTGACTTACGGCCGCTGCTCGGGCTGGAGAACGGGTCAAAGCGGCCGAGCTGGTTCGTCATCTCCCGAGGAGTTGGGCAGGAGGTCGGTCTGGCGTTCGAGCGGATGGAGGGATACGCGCAGGTGGCTGACGGCCAGGAAGCCGCCACCGGGGCGGAGAGTCCGCAGCGGCACGTGCTCGAGTCCATCCTCTGGTCGGGCGTCCCCTGGAGCATTCTCAGCATGGTATCGATGGTGGCAGCGCTGCAACGCCGCGCCGGGCGTCCAGAGCGGCACAATCAGGAGTGAACACCCTGTGGGAACAATGAGTTTCGGACAGAAGCTGGCCGTCGGTTTTGCCGCCGTGGTGGTACTCACCGTGCTGATCGGGGGTGTGGCCATCTATACCCTGCGACAGGTAGTGGAGGACTGGGAACGCGTGGCTGCTGTTCTGGCCGTCGATCTCAGGGACACGCGCGAGCTTCAGATCGCGGCGCTGCGCCGCGTGGGTGCGAATCGTGCCTTTCTGCTGACCGGCGACGAAGCATTCAAGCGTGGGGCGGGCGAGCAGCGTAGCACCTTCCAGGCCTCCCTGGACAAGCTCAAGCAACGGGCCAGAACCGAACCGGAACGCCGTCTCCTGGCGGACATCGAGCTGCTTTCGGAGGAACAGTCGGAACTGGCAGATCGGAGCATGGAGCTGCGCGGGACGAACGCTTCGCTGCCCGCCGTGGTTCAACAGTTTCAGCGCGAAGTCATCCCCAAGAACGATGAGCTCGCTGACAAGATCATAGCGCTGGTTGAGTTCCAGGAAGGCATCCTGGAGGCAGCACAGGTCAACGCGCGGAATGCTGCTGACCGGGCGGTATGGACGCTCGCCGTCATTGCCGTCGCCGCCATGCTTACGGCGGCCATGGCCGGCTGGGCGATCAGTCGTTGGATGGCCCGGGAGATCGGCTCGGCCGTCCAGTACATTCAGAGTTCCTCCAGCGAATTGCAGGCCGCGGCCAACCAGCAGACGGCCGGCTCCAAGGAACAGGTCGCCTCGATGAGCGAGATCTCCACCACGATGAAGGAACTGCTCTCCACCGCCCGCCAGATCGCGGACAGCGCGCAGCGCGTTGCCCGCATTGCCCAGGAGAGCACCGATGCCGCCCGCTCCGGCGGCGGGACGCTCCAGCAGGCCCAGCAGGAGGTGGACGCGATCCGTAAGCAGGTGGAAGTGATCGTGACGCACATGCTGGATCTGGGCCGCAAGTCTCAGCAGATCGGCGGCATTCTTGAAATCATCAATGAACTGGCCGAGCAGACCAACATCCTGGCGCTCAACGCGACCATCGAGGCAGCGGGCGCCGGCGACCACGGACGGCGTTTTTCGGCCGTCGCCGATGAAATCAGAAAGCTGGCCGACCGCGTGGGCGGATCGACCCGCGAAATCCGCGGGCTCATCGAGGAGATCCGCTCGGCGGTCAACACGACCGTCATGGCCACGGAGAGCGGCTCGAAAGCGGTGGACGCTGGTGCCCGCCGGTTCGAGGAGGTCTCCGGTGCTTTCGGGCAGATCGCCGACCTGCTCGCCACCACGACCGAGGCGGCCCGCGAGATCGAGTTGAGCACGAAGCAGCAGAGCACGGCTGTCGAGCAGGTCAATATCGCCGTGACCAACGTGGCCCAGGCCGCCCGGGAGAGCGAGGCCAGCTCCGGGCAGGTGCTGCAAACCGTGGGTGAACTCGGCACGCTGTCCCGAGACCTGGCCCGGCTCGTCCGGCCCCAGGAGGGCAACGGCAGGGCGTGATGCAGACCGACCCGTACAAATACTTCCGCATCGAGGCCCGGGAGCTGCTCGAGGCGCTCACGCGCGGCGCACTCGAGCTCGAGAAGGGTCAAGCCGGCAAGGACGTTGTCGGCCGTCTGCTGCGGCACGCCCACACGCTCAAAGGCGCCGCCCGGATCGTGCAGCAGCAGCGCATTTCGGAGCTGAGTCACGAAATCGAAGGTTTGCTCACCCCGCATCGCGAGACCGGTGCAGTGACGCGGCAGCAGATTAACGAGCTGCTGGCGCTCATCGACGAGATCAACAGCCTGGTTCGGGGTGTGGAGGAGGCCCCGGCCGGGCTCGCGGATGCCGCGGCCACGCCGGATCGAGTCCACCTGGTGGGCTCCGATGCCGTTTTCAACACAGTCCACGTGGAGATCGGCGAGCTGGATAAGCTCCTGCACGATCTTTCAGAACTCGCCGTGCACATCGGCGCGATTCGGAATCGAGTGTCCGATCCGAGTGTCCTGTCATCCAGTGAACATACGGCGGGGCTTGCCGGCAGGGAGGGAGGTTCTCCCCGCGGAGTACGGGGCAACCCGGTGGTCGCGCTCGCTGAGAGGGCCTCCTCAGCGGCGGCCGTGCAGCGCTTGCTGGCCGCGGCGGTGGAGAAAGCCGGCCGGGAACTGGACGCCGCCCGGCACAGGGTGCAGCAGATGCGGCTGCTGCCGGCGGAAGCGATGTTCGCGAATCTGGAGCGCGTGGCCCGCGACGGCGCCCAATCCGTCGGCAAGCGGATCGAATTCGTCTCGGCGGGCGGAGAGAGCCGCCTGGAGGCTCACGTGCTCCGCGGCATACAAGCGGCGCTCGTGCAATTGGTCAATAACGCGGTCGCTCACGGTATTGAGTCACCTGATGAGCGGCAAGAGCTGGGCAAGCCACGGGCCGGCCGGATCGAGATCCGCGCGCAACCGCGTGGGAACCGCGTCGCTTTTATCTGTCAGGATGATGGCCGCGGCATCAACGTCGAGGATGTCCGCCGCGCGGCCATCCAGCGGGGCCGGGTCGCAGCGGATGTGGCTGCGCGGCTCAATGTGCAGGAGGCGTTCGAGCTGCTGCTGACCGGCGGCATGACCACGGCGCCGGCTCTGACCCCGCTCGCCGGCCGAGGAATCGGGCTGGATATCGTGCGTGAAGCGGTGGCGCGGCTCCAGGGTGAGATTGCCGTCAGCAGCGATCCCGGGGGGGGCGCCCGCGTCGAGATCGTCGTGCCCCTGTCGCTGGAGTCACTGGACGTGCTCGAGGTGGAAGCCAACGGCGCGGTGGTGTCGATCCCCTTCGATGCCCTGGTCAGTGCCGTAAGAGTGGGTAATGGTGAAGTGGAGCGTTCCGCGCACGGAGAATCTATCCAGCACGAGGGGCGGACGATTCCCTTCGCTCATCTGGCAGGGTTGTTGCGACCGGGAACCAGCCGGGCCATGAGCGCCCATCCGCTGCCGGTGCTGGTACTCCGCGCCGGCAGCCAGTTGGTGGCCCTGGGCGTGGACCGATTCAGGGGCGTGACCCGGATCATGAGACAGCCGCTGCCGGAGGTGCTGGGGAGTGTCGAACTCATCGCCGGCGCCGCCTTCGACAGTGAGGGCAACCCACAGCCCATGCTCGACCCTGGGGGGCTGGTACGGGCCGTGCAGCGTGGCGACGGCCTCACCGCGGAACAGGTCGTCGGAGCATGGCCACCTCTGCTGGTTGTAGATGATTCGTTGACCACGCGAATGCTGGAGCAAAGTATACTGGAGACGGCCGGGTACGAAGTGGATCTCGCCGCGTCAGGGGAGGAGGCCCTGGCCAGGGCCCGCAAGCGCCGGTATGGATTGTTCATCGTGGATGTCGAGATGCCCGGGATGGACGGGTTTGAATTCATTGAGCGGGTACAGAGCGACCCCGGCCTGAAGGGGATTCCGTCTATCCTGGTCACCAGCCGTTCCTCCCCGGAGGATCGCCGGCGCGGCCAGCAGGTCGGCGCCCGCGCTTATATCGTCAAGAGTGATTTCGACGAGGCGCAACTGCTGCGAACGATAAGGGGCCTGATCGGATGAGCGCGGCCAGAACACGAGTCCTGGTGGTGGAGGATTCCCTGACCGTCCGGAAGTACCTGGTGCAGGTGCTGTCCGCCGCTGATCTGGAGGTCGTCGGTGAAGCCGAGGATGGCAAGATGGCCATTGAGATGGTGGACCGCCTCCGCCCTGACGTGGTGACGCTGGACATGATGCTCCCGGTGCTCAGTGGTCTGGCGGCCACTGAGTACATCATGGCCTACTGCCCGACGCCCATCCTGGTTGTGTCCGCATCCACCAACCGCGGAGAGGTGTTCAAGACCTACGACGCCCTTTCGGCTGGAGCGGTGGACGTTTTCGAAAAGCCGGCCGCCGATCGCTACGACAGCGGATGGGAGCGCGAGTTCATTTCCAAGGTGAGAACCGTTTCGCGGATCAGGGTGATCACGCACCCGCGCGCAAAGCTGGCCAAGGCGTCGCGGCATGCGGAGCCGCTGGCCAGCCAGATGAACCTGCCGCCAGCGGCGGAGAGCTGCCGGTGCGTAGCCATCGGAGGCTCCACCGGCGGCCCGGGAGCCATGCTGCAAATCCTCGCCGGCTTGCCGAAGGACTTTTCACTGCCCATTCTGCTGGTCATCCATATCGGCGAACCGTTTGGCTTTGCCCTGGCGGACTGGCTCGACGGCCTCTCACCCCTCCGGGTCAGGACCGCTGTGAACGGTCAGCCGCTGCCGACGCGGGGCACGCCCGGGGTGATCATGGCTCCTCACGATCGTCACTTGATCCTGCGCGGGGGCCGGCTGGAACTGAGTTCTGCCCCGGAGCGCCACTCCTGCCGACCTTCGGTGGATGTGTTGTTTGAATCCGTCGCCCGCGAGTTGGGCCCGGCCGGGGCAGCCTGCCTGCTCACTGGTATGGGCCGGGACGGCGCCGCAGGCATGCTGGCGGTCAAACGCGCGGGTGGTGTGACCCTGGCTCAGGATGAGGCCACTTCGGTCATCTTCGGCATGCCGCGCGAGGCCATCCTGCTGGGCGCTGCTGACTGCGTGGTGCCTGTGGATGCCTTCGCTCCGGCCCTGCTGGCCCTGGCGGGTTCATCGGAACCCGCCGAA
>BTUC01000238.1:0-3306 GCA_045863575.1 Phycisphaerae bacterium | reverse complement strand
GCCTGATGCCGGAGATCCTCATCGTCGATGGCAGCCTCACCGTCCGGATGGACCTGAAGGAGGCACTCGAGCAGGCCGGTTTTTCCACCGCCGTATGCGCCAGCGCGGCGGCCGCCCGGCGCGAGCTGGCGGCGGGGGATTTCGAGCTGATCGTGTTGGACCCTCTGCTGCCAGGAGGAGATGGCGTCGACCTGCTGAAAGAGCTGCGGTCCGAGCCGCGTACGGCCGGGCTGCCCGTGATCGTGCTGGCGGACCGATCCGACATGAAGAACCTGTTGCAGGGACTGCACAGCGAGCCCGACGAATATCTAGGCAAGCCTTACGACCGTGACCGCCTGGTGAACCGTGCCCGCGAGCTGGCCCTCCACGAACCCGCGCAAAAGTCAGGTCCTCTGGCTCCGACCGGCAAGGGGCTCTTCGAGCCGCGCCGCATCCTGGCCGTCGATGACAGCCCGACCTACCTCCATGAGCTTGCTGATCGGCTCGGCCGGCAGGGTACCGAGGTCCTGCTGGCCCGTTCCGGCGAAGAGGCACTCGATCTGCTGCCCCGGCACGCGATCGACTGCATCCTGCTGGACCTGGTCATGCCTGGCCTTTCCGGCGAGGAGACCTGCCGTCGGATCAAGTCCACTCCCCAATGGCGCAACATACCCATTCTGATGCTCACCGGCCGTGAGGACCGTGAGGCCATCGTGGAGAGTTTCAACGCCGGCGCGGACGACTACATCTCCAAGTCCAGCGAGTTGGCGGTCCTGCGGGCGCGGATGCGGGCCCAGGTGCGGCGAAAACGCTACGAGGAAGAGAACCGCCGCATCCGCGAGCAGTTGCACGCCAGCGAAATTGAGGCGGCCGAAGCTCGTCTCAATCGCGAAGCCCGCAAGCTGGCCCGTCAGTGGCAGACGACCTTCGATGCGATCGGCGACGCCATTGCACTGCTGGACTCAGGCGGCGCGGTGATCCGGGTAAACCGGGCGCTGGCCCGGCTTCTTCGTCAGGAATCTGACTCCATCGCCGGCGCATCGCTGCTGGAACTCCTCGACCCGGCGGCCAGGGACCAGCTCCGGCCCGTTCTGGTGAACTCCGGACCCAAACGCGAACGTCGCCCGCTCGAGCTGCCGCTGTGGGGGGGGTGGTACAGTTTCACACTCGATCCGGTCAGTCAGGCGGACGGCGTGGTCAGCGGGGCGGTCTGCATTTTTTCCGACGTCGGCGAGCGGCGCCGGACCGAGGAGGAACTCAAAACCGCCAAGTCGGCCGCCGAGGCGGCGAATGCCGCCAAGGATCGATTCCTGGCGGTGCTCAGCCACGAGCTGCGCACCCCTCTGACTCCTGTGCTGATGATGGCCAGCTCGATGGAGAGCGATGAAAGCCTGCCGGGGAATGTACGCGATGACGCGGGCATGATCCGGCGCAGTGTCGAGCTGGAGGTTCGGCTAATCGACGATCTTCTCGATATCAGCCGCATCATCCACGGGAAACTCTCGCTCCGCCGCGAGCTGCGCGACATTCACCAGAAACTGCGCCATGCCGTGGACATGTGTCGTCTCGATGCGGCCGACAAGCGGTTGCACCTGGAGGCCCAGTTCAACGCGGAGTGTTCGGTGATGGAGTGCGACGGCAGCCGGCTTCAGCAGGTCTTCTGGAACCTCATCAAAAACGCCATCAAGTTCACGCCCCCGGACGGACGGGTCTGCGTTCATACGTACAACCCAGAGCCGGATCTCCTGCGCGTGGAGGTCGCCGACACCGGCATTGGCATCGGGCCGGAGAAGTTGAGCACCGTGTTCGACGCGTTCGAGCAGGAGAGCGACGCCGTGACCCGGGAGTTCGGCGGTCTGGGTCTGGGCCTGGCCATCAGCAAGGCGCTGGTGGAGATGCACGGCGGACGCATTCGGGCGGACAGCCCCGGACCTGGCCAGGGATCAACGTTCACGGTCGACTTGCCGCTGGTGGGGAAGCTGGCCGGTCAGTCTCCGCCGGACCGGCCGACCGAGGCGGGCTGCGGCCGCAAGGCGCGCATTCTGCTGGTGGAGGACCATGCGGCCACGGCTCAGATCACGGCCAAGCTGCTGCGGAAGTTCGGGCATGAGGTCGAGGTGGCGACGGATGTGCGCTCCGCTGTCGAGATTGGACGCTCCGCCCCTTTCGACATTCTGCTCAGCGATCTGGGGTTGCCGGATGGTTCAGGGCTGGATGTCATGCGAACTTTGCGGGAGCATGCTCCGGACGTGGTGGGCATCGCCCTCACCGGCCTGGGGATGCCCGAAGACATTAACCGGAGCCGGGAGGCCGGGTTTGCCGAGCACCTCACCAAACCCATCGATTTCGAGAGTCTGCGCGCCGTGATTACGCGGGTAACGCAGACAGTGAACCCCGCACTGCAGGACACATGAAGATCCTCGAAAGACCCCTGCGGCCGCGAGCTTAAGGTGGCGCTGGGATCCTGCCGGTGGTCTATTGCGGGCAGTCCGGCTCGGCCAGCCGGCTTTCACCGCTGAAACAGGTCTGCAATACGCCGAAGTCCTCCTGGTCCACGTCGCCGTCGGTGTCCAGATCCTTGTCCTCGCAGCCGCCGGCGAGCGGAACGGCCGGCCCCGAACCGCAGCCGTTGAAAGCAGCCAGGTCAGCCAGATCCACGTCGCAGTCCGCATCAAAGTCCACGCTGGAGAACGCAGTGCAGCCGGCGATCACGTTGAGAACGACCTCGTTCGGCAGGTACTCCACAGTGTAGGTTCCCGGGCCGCTCACGCTGGCGAATGCGCCTTGGACTGAGCCGGCGGTGAGGATCACGAATTGCTGGCCGGGTGCGGGCACGTACCCGTCCGGCTGCCCGATTACCAATGCGCCGGCCAGTTGGGCCGTGCCCGTGACGGTCAGTTGATCGTGGCCACTCCCCGGTGCTGATCCGGCGAGCTCGATCCTCAGTGTCGCTCCGGCCGCCTGGGTATAGGCGCCGGTCACGTTCAGGATGCCCGGAGAGCCGCCCGGTTCAAGTGAGCCGCCCGTGTTCTGCACCGTGCCGGTGATCATGCCGGCGCCGCGCAGCGTCCCCCCGTGGATCTGCATCGGCTTCACCGGAGCGCCGCTCATGGCCAGGTTGCCGCCGTTGAGGAAGGTCAGACCGGCCGTCTGGAGGTAGTCTCTCTCGAACGACAGAGTGCCAGTGCGCACCTCCACGGTGCCGGTGGTGGTCAAGGCTGCCCCGATCATGGCCGTGCTGGCGCCGGCGGTCTTGACGATGACGCCCGCGTTGTTCAGCGGATCGTTCGTGAAGCTGATGACCGGCCCGTTAATCTGGATGTCCAT
>BTUC01000237.1:0-11354 GCA_045863575.1 Phycisphaerae bacterium | reverse complement strand
ACCTGGCGAGCATCGGCGTGGCCATCATCATGGTCATGTTGCTTCAGCTCTCGACGGGCTCGATGCGGGCGGCGTTACTGGTCATGGTCAACCTGCCACTGGCGATCATCGGCGGGATTGCAGCCATCTACCTCACCGAGTCCCCGAACCTCCTGACCAACACGATGGCGCTGCTGGGGCTGTCATCGCAGCGCTACGAGGCACCGGTCATCTCCATCGCGAGCATGGTTGGCTTCGTGACGCTATTCGGCATCGCCGTCCGCAATGGCATCCTGCTGGTCAACCATTACCAGCATGTGATGGCCGTCGATGGCAAGCCCCTCGGTGAAGCCATTGTTCAGGGCTCGATGGAGCGGCTGGTCCCGATCCTGATGACCGCGCTGTGCGCCGCACTGGGGCTGATCCCGCTGGCGTTGGCCGCTGGCGAGCCGGGGAGCGAACTGTTGGCACCTCTGGCCGTCGTGGTCCTGGGGGGATTGATCAGTTCCACCGCCCTGAACCTGATCGTGGTTCCGGCTGGCTATTCGCTGATTTTCGGCCACCGGGTGCGAAGTGGCGAGACAAGGAAGGCAGGCAAGGTGGACCGCATCCTCGATGTGGTTCGGTCCAGATTCGATTCTGTTGTGACAAGGAGTTCTGACGATGGTGAAGGTTCTGATGGCAAGCCTGGCTCTGACGATGGCGATGACGCTCGGCTGTGAGAAGAAAGCGGACCAAGCCAAGAGCGGCTCTGCCCCGGCGGCCCAGAAGGATGAACATGGGCACGAGGCGGGCAGTCACGAGGGGCATCAGCACGGTGCCGGGGCCGGCGGCCACGAACATCATGCCGGCGAGAAGCACGATCTTGGCACGACGAAGGTCGGTGAGTTCGAGGTAGCGGCCAGTTATTCCGGGACGATGACACCGGGTGAGGAGTTGGACATTGATCTGGCCGTCAAGGGCGAGCGCGCCAAGTTGGCGGCAATCCGGGCGTGGATCGGAGTCGATGACGCCAAGGGGTCGCTCAAGGCCAAAGCCGCGCCCGAGGGCGAGGGCTACCACGCCGAGGTCGAAGTCCCTGGGCCGCTGCCGGAGGGCGCTGCCGTGTGGGTGGAGATCGAGACGAACCAGGGGCAGAAGCTCCTCGGCTCGCTGGCCTTGAAGCGTTGAGTCCATCGGAGCAGGCGTGTTCCGATCCTCTCGGTCTTGCAGAACAGTGTGCTTCGACCGGAGGTAGTTGCGCGTTTCAGTGTGCAGGAGACGTGGATGGGCCTTGATTACCGGATTCTCAGAGACAAGCACCCTCAACTGTTGAAGTGGATCATCGTGATGAAGACCGCCCGGACGAAGGTCGGCATTGCCTTGATCGTGTTCTGCGTTGGAGCAGAAATCTGGCAGGGCCGGATGCCCTACCATCTGCATGAAGCCAACCGATGGGTCTTTCTAGGGCTCTGTTTCATTTTCGCGGGCCTTGGTCTCCGGTTGGCGGCTTGCGGGAGTATTCGCAAGAAGGAGAGGCTCGCAACAACCGGCGTGTACTCTTTGTGTCGTCACCCACTGTATCTCGGCTCCGTCTTTCTGGTTTACGGATTCTGCTTCCTCCTGCGCGACGCCAGCAACTTTGCGATCGCAACCGTGTATTTCCTGCTGTTTTATCCCCTTACCATTGCGTGGGAGGAGGTTCGGCTCGCAGAGCGATATGGCGGGGCCCATGCCGAGTATGCCGGGCGTGTTCCGCTACTCTTGCCCATCGGGCGTTTTCAGAGTGGTGAATTCCGGTTGGGCGAAGCACTGAGCAGGGGTGGAGCGAGGCTGACGGGCTGCATCATCGGCCTGCTGGCACTGATAGAGGGATTCGGTGAAGCCGTTCAGCATGGGCTGGTGCCGGGGCGGTAGCACCCTTGTCAGCCGCCCGTCTCCAATGCCAGCCTCCGCCACCTGGCGGAAACGACACGTGCGGCGGGTCCCGGATTGTCGGCTGTCACGGCCTCGATGTGGCACAATCCGCGTCGGCATGTCGCAATCTGCGGCAGCCACGCACATGTAGCGATATGGCTGCACAGAAGGAGACGAATCATGAACGTATCCAACCGATCGAGACGGGCTGCGTTCACGGCACTGGCCGTATCAGTAGTGGTCGCAGTCGCTACGCTCGTCAGTCTTGCCCCCACAATGGGACAGGGACGGGAGCCGGCCCTCTCGCCACAGCGTAAGCGCCTTGCCGCAGCCCAGCACTGGCATGAACTGCTGGCGCGAGTCAGGCAGGCCAGCACCTTCAGCGTTGACCCGGAGACACGCTATCTGTGGTCTCGCCGCTTGATGGAGAGCGAAATCGGCGTGAAGTCGGACGCCTCGTCACGGTCGGCAGCCATCACCGCGCATGTGGAACGTATGAAGGCGCTGGAGGCCGAGGCGGAAGCAGGCCATCGTCAAGGCACCTTGCCAGCGCTGGAAAAGGCGGCTACCAGCTATTATCGCGCGGAAGCCGAAGTGCTGCTCGCAGAATTGAAACAATGAGAATGTGTCCCCAATGACTGAAGTGAGCAGGAGCATCGGACACTATGAGCGCCGAGAAGAACACTATGAGGCCATCCCTGCGGGGAGCAATTGCCAAGGGCCTGTTCAGCGCGTTCTGTAGTATGGGCGCACTGGGCCAGGCGGGTTGCATGCTCAATCGCGTGGATCTTGTCGAGAACGGTACGGTCAGGACCGAGCGCGCCGTTCCTAAGAATCTGCACATGCCTGCACCGAGGGTGTGGCAGGACGATGGCGAGACGATCGTCTATGGGCAGGTCCGACGCAACCCGTCCGCGAGCGGCATGATACGCGGTCACGTCGATGTGATGGTCATCGACCCCGAGGGGACGGTGCTTCAAAGCACCTCGACAAGACACTCTCCTGGAGACGTTCCTATCCGGCGATGGCACGGATCGAGCTTCAAGGCAAAGCTGGCCGGCGTGCCGCCGCCGGGTTCAACCGTGCGCGTGGTTTACCACCTCACACAGAAACACCAGGACTGAAGCGGAACAGGTGCCATCTTGACCCAGACCACCCGCATCGATCTGCCCATCCTGCTTCCGGAGGTCCCGGACGCTCAGGACGCCTGTGTGAACCGACTTCGGCTGCTGCTGGGCGGGGAACGCGGCGTAGGCAATGTGCATGTCGTCGAAGACGGCGGCACCCCCACGCTCTGCCTCCACTTCGATCCGGCCCTCGTCTCGCTGGCGCAGGTAGAGCGGCTGGCGAAGGCGGCCGGGGCCAGGCTCACAGAGCGATTTGGCCATGCGGTGCTGTCAATCCACGCCATCGAAGGAGAGGATGCGGCCAGAAGAATTGAGGCCGGCCTGCGGGGGATTGACGGGGTGCTGGGAGCATCGGTCAACCTCGCAGCCCAGCGGGTAGGAGTTGAGTTTGAGAAAGCGCGCATCGATGTGGAGGCAATCGAAGAAAACCTGCGGGACATGGGCTATGCGGCAAGAGCGCGGCCGACGGTCGGGGAGTTCGAGGAGGCCATCAGAGAAAAAGCAGAGCGCTGGTATGCGCGCAATAGGGAACTGGCCTGGAGCCTTGTCGCGGGTACGCTGATGGTGCTGGCTTGGTCCGCAGACCGCTGGACACCGCTTCCTCACGTTCCCGTTATTCTCCTCTATCTTGCATCATACACGTTCGGGGCTTTCGATCTGGTTCGCCATGCAGCGGGCACCCTCCGAAGAGGCCGCTTTGTCCCTGATATCGACCTCCTGATGCTGCTGGCCGCGATTGGGGCTGCGGTTCTCGGCGCGTGGGCGGAAGGCGCTTTCCTGCTTTTCTTGTTCTCACTGGCCCATGCGCTGGAGCACTATGCACTGGGCCGGGCTCGGGGGGCAATTCGATCCTTGCAGGAGTTGGCCCCGCCCGTCGCAAGAGTCTTGCGCGATGGACGTGAGGTGGAACTCAAGATCGAGGAGGTCCGAGCCGGAGAGGTTGTGCTGGTCCGTCCGGCGGAACGGATTCCGGTGGACGGGAAGGTGGCCTCGGGACGGTCTGCGGTTAACCAAGCGCCCATTACCGGCGAGTCCGCCCCTGTGGAGAAATCGCCCGGCGAAGAGGTGTTCGCCGGAACCATCAATGGTGAGGGAAGTCTGGAAATCGAGACTACGCGCGCAGTTGGAGACCGCACGCTGGACCGAGTCATTCGGCTGGTCGAGGAGGCCCAGACGCAAAAGGCACCCACCCAGCAGTTCACCGAGCGATTCGAGAGAATCTTTGTGCCGGCGGTGCTCGTACTCGATGTGTTCCTGATCGTCGTGCCACCACTGGTGGGCTTCTGGGGCTGGAGTACGAGCTTCTATCGCGGCATGACCCTATTGGTGGCCGCATCACCCTGCGCGCTAGCTCTGGGCACGCCCTCGGCCGTGCTCGCGGGGATAGCCCAGGCAGCCCGCAATGGCGTCCTCATCAAGGGCGGCATGCACCTGGAGAGTCTGGGCACGCTCCGCGCGTTGGCATTCGACAAGACGGGTACGCTCACGGCTGGGAGGCCGGAGGTGACCGACATCATCCCCGCCAACGGCGTGACGCAGGACGATCTGCTTGGGGTTACGGCATCGGTGGAGCGCAAAAGCCAGCACCCGCTGGCTCAGGCCGTCGCACGCCGAGCGGAAGCGGCAAAGCTCGATCCTCCAGAAGCGGGCGATCTCGAAAGCGTGACCGCGCGCGGCGTCCGCTCGCGGGTGGACGGGGATATGGTCGAGATCGGTAGCCTGAAGATGTGGGAGGAATCGCCAGTTTCGATTCCCCCAGAAATACGGACGGCGGTTGCGGAACTCCAAAGCCGGGGTCGAAGCATCATGGTGACCCGTCATGGCCAGCGATGGTTGGGCGTCCTCGGACTGGCCGACCCGCCCCGGCCGGGGGTCCAGTCGGTCCTTAACCAACTCAGAGAGCTTGGGCTAAATCCGCTGGTGATGTTGACCGGCGACAATCAGGGGGTGGGAGAAGCCGTTGGTCGGGAGGTTGGGGTTGATGAAGTCCACGCTGAACTTCTGCCCGAGGACAAGGTGGCGGTTCTGAAGGAGTTGCTGCGTACTCATGGCTCTGTCGGAATGGTAGGAGACGGTGTTAATGATGCCCCGGCATTGGCCAACGCCACGGTCGGCATCGCGATGGGCGGAGCCGGCACCGCCGCCGCCCTGGAGACAGCGGACGTGGCCCTGATGGCAGATGACCTGGCCAGATTGCCCTTCGCGGTCGCATTGTCACGAAGGGCCAAGGCGATCATTCAACAGAATCTCTACGCTTCGCTGGGCATCGTTGGCCTGCTGCTGTTAGCGGCCGTCACCGGCCTGACTGGCATCGGCCCGGCGGTGTTTGTCCATGAGGGAAGCACATTGCTGGTGATCCTCAACTCGTTGCGACTGCTTGGTTATTCGCCGAAGCCGTGAGATCGTGGCGGCAACGACCGCCGCTTGGCTTGCATGGATTGCCTGGTTGCTTCGGCTGGCGGCGGAGCCGCTGTGAGCGGGCAGAGACGGTGAGGGGGAGAGGGCCAGACAGAGGAACGCGGGGAGGGAGCGTGGGAGAAATGGAGCAATGGAAGGATTGTGGTGGGCAGTAATCGGACACTGGATCGACGGCTCCCCCGCCCCAGGATCGAGCGGAGGTTGAAATGACTTTCCTCGCGCACACGTTCAACAGAGGTTTTTGTATCTGGGTTCTGGGAGTGGCTGTTCGTGCCTTCGCTGATCCGGTGGAGGCAGGTGCCGATGGCTGGGATGCGCTGGACTTGGCCGTCGCCAAGGTAGAGGGCGGCCAGCTTCATTATGAACGCTGCTTTGAGAACGACATTCCTCTCGTCTTAGGAATCCTGGAAGACTCCCTTCGAGAACGGCCGCGCCTCGCCCGCGAGATGGGAGTTCTCAAGCAGCAATCAGACAAGATCATCGACCGCCTCGATCAGATTCTGGGTAGACCGGCTCAGGACGCCGATGCCGGCCTACAAAGGAGATTCCTGGGGTCGTTTATCGATGGGATGCTCACCTTTGCACCACATCCCAATTCCCAGGCGGTTGACTTCTACTTGGTCAGGGCATCGACGCTCAAGGACCACTTGCGAGCGGGACATGCCTTGCCTGACTTCAAGTACAATCGAGCGAAGGATGACGCCCGGTATGAGTGCTTTATCAGCTTCCGAGGAGCGCCTAAACGCCTGCCACTCCAACTCCCTCTGGTCATCAAAGGAGAACGGCCCTTCGAGACGGAACTGAAAACGGCGTTGGAATCGACCCGCTTCCTTCACGAGCACGGCGTCATCACAGTCCTGCACGAGCTGGTGGAGTTTTCGATACTGCTTCGCCTCAAGCCTATCGATCCCTATTTTCGATGGTTCAGCGACGGTTTTGCCAATGCGCTTGCCGTCCGGCTGACCAAGGAGTTCGTGCCCGGTGCCGCGCTGGAAGTTCAGGAGGCGCAGCCTTATGTCGATCTCGCTCAGGACATCAACCTGCTCTACTGGACGGCGGAAGGCTGGAACGTCAGAACGCCGCTGGAGTCCGAACGCCGCCTGGAGCAGGCCCGTTATGCCTTTGCGACCTTGGAGGCGAATCGGATGCTGGACCGGTACGGCGTAGGGATCGTCAAGAAGGTTTTGGACGCTGCCTGCACGGCCGAGCGGAACGATTCCCGCCAACTGCTCGATGCCTTCCGCACAGTTACCGGCGAAGACCTGCGTGAGGAGTTCAAACGCTATCAGCGGTTTGCCACGAAAGAGGAAGGCATCGCTCGCTACACTGAGCAAGCAATGAAGGCCGTTGACGAGAAGAACGAGGCCGCCGCATTCCCCCACGTCCTTCGCAGGATGGAACTCCGGGAAATGTTTGAGGCCAACGATTACCTTCAGGCCGCTTGCTTGCTTTTCCGTATGGGCTACGAGGAAGATGGTGACAGAGCTATTCTGTCTCAATTGGAACGCCACAAAGACGCTGGGGGCAAGCTGCGGCTGGCCACGGCGCAAGCTTTCATCGTCTACAGTCTCAGGTGCAACAAGGCGTCCAAGGCCGAGTTCCTGGTGGACGAGGTTCTCAAGAACGATCCGGGCTTCGTTCCCGCCCTGGTCGTCCTGCTCCAGAAGCATGTTCGGGAGAGAGCCTTCGATCAGGCTCGTGCCGTCGCCAATCGAATCCTGCGGCTCGATAATGGCCAGGACCCGAACTGGCGTCGCATGGCAGAGGGCGTTCTGAGGAGTCTGCCGCGAACCCCAGCCCGGCCATCCAAGGACACGTGGCTTCCAGGCCGTATCGAGCTGCGCCCGAATACCGACTCCGATGACAAGGCGCGCGGCAGGTGACGGTTCGGACTTACCGGCAACACCGCCGGCACCCATCCTGGGTCATGGCTTGCTGGCCAGCCGCAAACTGTTGTCATGCTTATACTTATGTTATTCACCTGCCCGGCTGGCGATCTGCAAGGGGTAGCCAGACTGACGAGGATTCCTGGTTCGCCTGTCGCAGCAAAGCTTGACGGGTCCAGACGGCAACCTAGAATGATGAGTTGTACTCATTGAGCAAGGGCAACGAATCCAGACAATGTCATCGCCTCGGGCCTTAATGTTGTTACCGCTCTTGTCGGCGTACACGCTGGTCTCAGCACTGGCGGGTCCCGGCTTCACGGCTCTTTGTGTTTGCGATGACGGTGTCTGTGTTGTCAGCTCTCACTCTACCTCGCACGATCGGTGTTGTCCGTCAAGCGATGGCCACTGCCAGCCCCTGATTGCCTCCTTTCGGGATCGCGCGGAGTCGGGGGATTCCCCTTGTGGCCACTCCACGATTCTCCCCTTGATCCGAGACACCGATCGAGGCACGACTGCGGTGACGAGCGCGATGCCCGCCCCTGACTGCCCGGCCTTCGGATGCCATTCCAATGATCAGCTCCTACTGGGCCATTCTCTCGCCGGCCCAGATGAAGTCTCCGTGACTCACTCGCCCCCCAACCCACTCTGCGGGACGGTTATCCTGCGCTGTTGATCAGCCGCGCTGATAAGCAGAAGACGGCGTGCGCGCCTGCGGGCTCGACACGTCCGTGCAGTTATTGCACGCGCCGGAAGAAACCGGCTCGCGAGCCTTCCGAACGCACCTGTAGACCAAAGATATTTGATTTTCCTGCCGGCCTTCGCCGGCAGCGTTGAACGGAGAGAACCATGAGCCCTGGAGATACGAACGGTGAGGATGGCCGGCTGGACCACTCCACGCCGCCCCGTCTGCCAATCGAACCCACGAATGGCGGCCGTTGGGGAGGGTTGCACCGGATCGCGCATTCCCTTCCGTCGCTGGTCGTGTTCGCCGCCCTGGGCGGGCTGGCGTATGCAGGCCACCACACCGGCTGGAAAGCCCCAAAGTTCTCGGAGCTTTTCGGGAACCGCCAGGCGGCGGCAGAGAAAGAGGACTGGTGCGTGGAACATAACGTGCCCGACTCCAAGTGCCTCGCGTGCCATCCAGAACTGGCCGGGGCCAGCGCGGCGGACTGGTGCAAGGAGCACGGGGTTCCCGAGTCCAAATGCACCATCTGTCATCCTGAGATTTTAACCAAGGGCGTGGCAGGCGACTGGTGCCGGGAACACGGCGTGCCTGAGTCGGGTTGCACCCTTTGTCATCCCGAATTGGCCGTGAAGGGCGAGGTCCCGGCATCGGACGTGACAGCCAAAGTGCTGCCCGATGCGACTGCCACCCGACCCGCAACGGCCTCGGTAAAGCCTACCAAGGACCCTCGGACCTGCCAGACTCATGCCCGGCGCGTCCAATTCGCCTCGCCGGAAGCGGTACGCAAGGCAGGGCTGAAACTCGGTGCGGTGGTGCGGCGTCCGATGGCGGGCATCATCACGGCCAACGCGGAGGTCCAGTACGATCAGACCCGCGTGGCCCAGATCGCCCCCCGCGTCTCCGGGATCGCCTGGCAGGTTGAGAAACAGGTCGGCGACCAGGTCAAGAAGGGCGAGGTCCTGGCCCTGATCGCCTCGACGGAGGTCGGCCGTGCGAAAGCCGAGTACCTCGATGCCGTCACGCTCGTGGATGCCAAGACCAAGGCGTTCCGGCGCAGCCAGGAAATGCTCAGCAAGAACGTGGGCACGGCGGCCAGCCATGAAGAAGCCGAGGCCGAACGCAAGCAGGCGGAGATCCGGCTGTTCAATGCCCGCCAAGCCCTGATCAACCTGGGACTGCCGATTGGGGAACTGGAGTCAAATCAGTCGCCGGAGCAGGCGATCCAGTTTCTGGGGCTCCCCGGAGCACTTCGGGGCAAGCTGGACACCAGGACGACCACGACCAACCTCATCCCGGTCGCCTCGCCGCTGGACGGGGTGGTGACCACGCGCAACGTCGTGGCCGGCGAGATTGTGGATACGGGCAAGCCCCTGTTCATCGTGGCGGATACGACCCGCATGTGGGTCATGGTGAATGTCGATCTGCGAGAATCCCGCCGGATCGCCCTGGGACAGAAGCTCGTGTTCCGGCCGGAGGGGGCTCCCGACGAGGCGGCCACTGGGAAGGTTACCTGGATCAGCACGGCCGTCGATGACGAGACGCGGACCCTGCGCGTGCGGGCTGATATCGATAACCCTGACCGGAAACTGCGGGCCATGACCTTCGGCAAGGCGGAGATTACCATTCGCGAGACGCCGGATGCCATTGCCGTGCCCAACGAGGCCGTCCAGTGGGAAGGCTGCTGCTATGTCGTGTTCGTGCGCCTGACGGACGACATCTTCCAGACCCGCAAGGTCCGGTTGGGAGCCAAGGATGCCGTCTTCAGCGAAGTGCTGGTCGGTGTGTTGCCCGGCGAGGTGGTCGTCACGACCGGCAGCCACGTCCTCAAATCCGAAATCCTCAAAAGCAATCTCGGTGCCGGTTGCACAGACGATTAACCGGAGCGTGGAGTCGCACACATGCTGAACTGGATCATCACGCGATCACTCCACCATCGGTTGGTAGTGGTGGGCCTGACCCTGGCGTTCGTCGTCGCGGGCGTCATCGTCCTGGGTCATCTCAATATCGATGCCTTTCCGGACACGACGCCGGTGCAGGTGCAGATCAACACGGTGGCCCCTGCGCTGGGGCCGGAAGAGGTCGAGCGGCAGATCACGTTTCCCGTCGAGCAATCCATCAGCGGTTTGCCGGGGCTGCTCAACGTCCGCTCCATCTCAAAGTTCGGCCTCTCGCAGGTGGTGGTCACCTTCCAGGACGAGACCGACATCTATTTCGCCCGCCGGCTGGTGGGTGAGCGGCTCGGCACAGTCGAGCTTCCCCCCGGCACGCCAAAGCCGGAGATGGGGCCGGTGGCCACAGGGCTCGGAGAGGTCTTCCACTATGTCGTCACCTCGCCCACCCGCGACCTTACCGAACTGCGGACCATCCAGGACTGGGTCATCAAGCCGGCCCTGCGGACGGTGCCCGGCGTGGCCGAAGTCAACAGTTGGGGCGGATACGAGAAGCAGTACCAGGTGCGAGTCGATCCTGACCGCCTGATCAAGTACGGCCTCTCCTACGACGAAGTGCTCGAAGCCGTCGAGGCCAACAACCTCAACGCCGGGGGCGGAAATCTCTCCTCCGGCGGCAACATGCTCCTCGTGCAGGGCATTGGCCGGGTGGTCAATATCGACCAGATCGGGAACATCGTCATCAAGGCCAAGGATGGCGTGCCCATCCACCTGCACGATGTGGCCGACGTCGGTATCGGCTCTGAGATTCGCCGGGGCGCGGTAACCTACGGCGGTCGGGGTGAGGCCGTGCTGGGCCTGGGTTTCATGCTCATGGGCGAGAACACCCACGAGATCACCTCACGTCTCAAGGCCAAGCTGGAGGAGGTCAGAAGCACGTTGCCGTCGGATGTCCATGTAGCGGCGGTCTACGATCGCACGGAACTGGTGGATCACGTGATCGACACGGTTCGCAAAAACCTGTTCGAGGGCGGTCTGCTGGTCATTGCCGTCCTGTTCATGTTCCTGGGCAACCTTCGCGCGGGACTCATCGTGGCCCTGGCGATTCCGCTGTCGATGTTGTTTGCGTTCTCCGGCATGGTTCGGTTCGGCATCGCCGGAAGCCTGATGAGCCTGGGCGCAATCGACTTCGGACTCGTGGTGGACAGCTCGGTCATCCAGATCGAGAACGCCGTGCGACACATCGCTCACGACCGCAAGCGGCGGAAGTTTCTCGACGTGGTGCGGGACGCGGTGATCGAGGTCCGCAAGCCCACCATGTTCGGTGAGCTCATCATCATGCTGGTGTACGTGCCCATCCTGACGCTGGAGGGCATCGAGGGCAAGCTTTTCCGACCGATGGCCCTGACGGTCATCTTCGCGTTGGCCGGTTCCTTGATCCTCTCGCTGACAGTCATGCCGGTGCTGGCCAGCC
>BTUC01000236.1:0-11491 GCA_045863575.1 Phycisphaerae bacterium | reverse complement strand
CTCACCGGCGGTTTGGCTCAACCGCTCCGCCGGTGAGGGCACCGGCGGCACGGAGGTCGGCCGCTACGGAACTGGGGACCTGGACAGCTTACTAAACCTTGCCCTGGAGCAGCTCGCGAAGCCGCCGCCGGGCACGGACCAGGCGGGTTTCCACCGTGTCCGTGGGCAGGCCGAGCGTCTCGCCGATCTGCGCATAGCTCCAACCTTCGAGGTGCTTGAGCACGAACGGTTCGCGGTAAATGGCCGGCAGTGCTGCAATGGCCTCGTAGACGGCCTGCTGACGCTCATTGGCCAGGAGGGGGGCCTCCGAGGGCTTGCCCAATGATGGGCTGCTCCGCTGACGGTCCACAAGATCGGTAAACAGCTTCCGGCGACGACGGTGTCGGCGGATGGCATCGGTGGCGGCGTTGCGGGCGATGCGGTACAGCCAGCACCGCCAGCGGGAGGGGTCCTCGAGTCGGCAGGCTTCCCGCCAGACGGTCAACCACACGCGCTGAGCGACGTCCTCCGCGTCGGCAAAACGCCCACAGGCGCCGAAAACCACTCCGCGGACCCAGCGGCCCTGGCGCTGTATGAACTCGCTGAGCGCGTAGCGATCACCGCCGGCAATTGCTTCGACAACAGCCACTTCCGGGTCGGGTTGTGCCTCCAGCGGCTTCATGGGTGTCCAGAACGTCCGTCCACTACCAATAAAGACGAATGGCGGGGGTATTGCCTGTCAGCAAAAAGCAGGGCCCTCCCGCATCGGGGCCCCTATGGGTTTATACGAGCAGGGCGCCTGCAAGGTTGACCCCTAGTGCCTGGCCCCCGTTGCAACTGAACACTGAGGTGCTCTGTAGCGGCCCATCCGCCACTTTGTAGCGGCCGGCGTCCCTGCCGGCCGTTTTGTTCAGGAACCCAACGGCCGGCAGAGACGCCGGCCGCTACGAACCAAGGGGCGGAAAGGAGCACCGAATTTCAGCTTCTCTGAACCGGGCCGGCGGATGAGCTGCCAGCAGACGGGTCAAGAGCGCGGGGCGTGTAATGGCGGGCCAGCCAGCGGCTGAGCCCGTCGAGACCGGGGAACAGAACGCGTTCGGTGATGTTGGCCTGGTCGAGCTTGTCGCGGAACTCCCACTTCAGGTCCCGTGGAATCACGATCCGCCGGCAGTACTCGGGGTGATCGGCCAGCCAGTCGCCCAGATCCGCACGGGCACTGGAGAGCACGGAGAAGAGGGCGTACTGGTTGATGATGCGGTCGTCCAGCGAGGGGGGTTCAAAGAACAGCACGAAGTCGTTACCGGCCGCCAACTGGTCGAACTCGGCCAGGCTGCGCGTGCTGGCATTCAGCATTTCGCTGGTGAAGACATTGGCCCCGGCGTGCTCGAGCGCTCCCCGCAACGGCTCAGGTACGCGCTTATGCGCGTCCACGTAGTTGACCATCCAAATGGCGCCGTCAAGGTTATACGTGCCCAGGTTGGCGGTGACGAAATGGAGGGCCACAAACGGAGAGTAAGTCCAGTCGAGCAGACGCGTGGGCAGGCCGTGGTGCTGGGCCAGCGAGAGCACGTCCCAGTCGACACCCTGGGGTGGGGCGTCGCGGTAGGCGTATTTCCGGAAGTTGCGAAGCAGGTGGCCTTCGATGCCGGGATCCTCATTGCCCAGTCGGGCCAGGCTGGTGCGAAGATCGGCGGCCGCGTCCGCGTGCCCGCGGAAGGCGAAAGGCGAACGGAACCGCCCGATGGCTTCGTGGAGCGAGTCGGCAAAGACGGCCGAGTTGAGCTCCTCCCAGCTTCGGACGGTGATGGTTTCGATCGCGGGCACTGCGGCGCCTATCCCATGTGCTTGACGACAGCCTCGCCAAACTCGCTGCATTTCAGCAGCGTGGCCGGGCGGCCTTCCATTTCCATGAGCCGGTGGAAGTCGTAGGTCACGGTGCGCGCGGCGATGGCCCCTTCCATGCCCTTGATGATCAGGTCGGCGGCCTCGCCCCAACCCAGGTGCCGGAGCATCATCTCTCCGGAGAGAATCACGCTGCCGGGGTTGACTTTGTCCTGGTTGGCGTACTTGGGTGCGGTGCCGTGCGTGGCCTCGAAGATGGCATGGCCGCTGACGTAATTGATGTTGCCGCCCGGAGCGATGCCAATGCCTCCGACCTGTGCCGCCAGAGCGTCTGAGAGGTAATCACCATTCAGGTTGAGCGTGGCGATGACGTCGAAATCCTCCGGACGCGTGAGCACCTGCTGCAGGGCGATGTCGGCGATGGCATCTTTAACGATGACCTTGCTGGAGCCCTGGGCCGAGCGCAATTCATTGTTGGCCGCCTCCTCGCCCTTTTCCTTCTTCGTCCGCTCCCACTGGGCCCAGGTGTACGTCGTATCACTGAAGATCCGCTCCGCGAGCTGGTAGCCCCAGTCGCGGAAGGCGCCCTCAGTGAACTTCATGATGTTGCCCTTGTGCACCAGCGTGACGCTCTTGCGCCCGTGGGCAACGGCGTACTCGATGGCCGAGCGGATGAGCCGCTGGGAGCCGGTCTGGCTGACCGGCTTGATGCCCACGCCGACGGCCACCCCCAGCGGCGGATGGCCGGGGCTGGCCACCTTGAGGTAGTCGTTGATTTTCTCGGGTGTCCCGAAGCGGATCTTGTTGAAGTCCTTGGGGAACTCGCGGGCGATGAACTCCAGCACCTTCTGAGCTTCCGGCGTGCCGGCCGCATACTCGATGCCGGCATAGATGTCCTCGGTGTTCTCGCGAAAGATGACCATGTTCACGAGCCCGGGGCGCTTGACCGGGGAAGGCACACCCTCGAAGTAGCGCACCGGCCGCAGGCAGACATACAGGTCCAGCATCTGGCGCAGGGCGACATTGAGCGAGCGGATGCCGCCGCCCACCGGCGTAGTCAGCGGGCCCTTGATGCCGACGACGTATTCCTTGAAGGCTTCCACCGTCTCATCCGGAAGCCAGGTGTTCAGCGTCTTGAAGGACTCCTCGCCGGCCAGCACCTTGAACCAGGCGATGCGGCGTTTTTGGCCATAAGCTTTCTCGACGGCTGCATCGAAAACCCGCTGCGAGGCCCGCCAGATGTCCGGGCCGGTGCCGTCGCCCGCGATGAAGGGGATAATGGGGCGGTCGGGCACCTCCAGGGTCGTACCGCTCTTGCGGATGGGGTCGCCGGCGGGAGCTTTCATGGCGGTCATCTACGACATCCTTTCCTGTCCACTGATTTCGATCCAGTCCGAAGGCGCCAGATGATACGTGCTCCGGCGCGGAGCGGCAAACAAAGAGCCGCGGGCCTTAGCCCGCGCGGCCGTACCCCCCATGCCGATCGTCCAATCAAGCAAAGAGCCGCGGGCTTCAGCCCGCGCGGCCCTGGCAAGCATGCAGACCATCACCCGCTTTGGAACTCGCGAGCACCGGACGGCGCGGAGCACCTCTGCTCAGAGTTCCGACGTGCTCTTGGCGAAGTCGATCAGTTCATCCACGTGGGCATAGGCCAGGCAGGTGACCGTGTCGGCCGCGCCGTAGTAGATGGCGATGCGTCCGGTCGGACCGTCGGCCAGGGCCGCGCAGGGGAAGACCACGTTGGGCACGTCCCCGACGCACTCGTAGAGCTTCTGCGGCGCGAGGATATAGGGTCCGCCGCGGTAGAGTACCTTCCAGGGTTTCTCCAGGTCCAGCAGGGCCACGCCAGCGTTGTAGACGTAGCCGTTGCACGACGTGAGCACGCCGTGGTAGATGAGCAGCCAGCCCTCGGTGGTCTCGATGGGTACCGGGCCCGCGCCGATCTTGGTGCACTGCCAGCCCGGCTTGGTGCCCATGACGAAGCGGTGATGGCCCCAGTGGGTCATGTCGGGGCTCTCGCTGTAGAAGATGTCGCCGAAGGGCGTGTGGCCGTGGTCGCTCGGGCGGCTGAGCATGGCGTACTTGCCGTTGATCTTGCGCGGGAAGAGCACGCCGTTGCGGTTGCAGGGCAGGTAGGCGTTCTCGAACTGGTGGTAGGTCTTGAAGTCCTGCGTCCAGGCCACGCCGATGGTGGGGCCGTGATAGCCGTTGCACCAGGTGACGTAATAGCGGTCCTCGATCTTGCAGACCCGCGGGTCGTAGCCGAATTCGAACCGCGACGTGTCCGGGTCGGGGTTCACGAAGCGGATGGGCTCATTGTCGATGTCCCAGGTCACGCCGTCGTGGCTCCGCCCGGAGTGAAGCTGCATGCGCCGGCGCTTGTCGTCGCAACGGAAGACGCCGACGAAGTAGCCCTTGTCTTCGAAGGGCACGACGGCGCTGTTGAAAATGCTGTTGGAACTGGGGATCAGATCGCGCGGGATGATCGGGTTGCGCGCCGACCGCCAGAGCACATCCCGGCAGTCGGATGGCCGTGCTTCCCACGGCATGTTCAGGACGGCCGGCCCCACGATGGTCTGCTTCGCACCAGGCTCAGAGCGTGACATAGATCTTCCTCCGTTGGAGAGCTCCGCATATTTCGGACGGGGATGGTATCGCGATGTTCGATTGTTGTCCACGGGTGTGCCGGCCCGATAAGCTGGTATATTCAAGCGGCGGAGCCAGCGGCGCCGTTGGGGGATTCGGACACGATCGGAGGTGGCATCAGGAATGAGCAATTCGCCTGAAACGCTGGAGTACGCGGCAAAGGAGCCGCATCGTGCTCAGCGAGCCGCTCTGCTTGTTTTCGGGCTGCTCGGAATCAGTTTTGGTCTCGTCAGTTTCATCGCTTTCGATTCTGTGCCGTCGAAGTCTCCGGCCGCGATGCGCATTGCCCAGATGAACCTGATTCTCGTGCCGATTTGGGTCGCCACGCTGCTCGTCCTGGGAGCCGTCACCGGCAGAAGCCAGTGTTCCTGGTCACCGATGCGCCGCGCGGCGGCGCTGTCTCTTGTGCCCGTACTCTGGTGGCTCATCCTGCTTCCCTCTTACAGGGGATGGGGACAAGAAATCGTCATAGTGAGACGGATAGCCCAGACGCAGAAGCTGCACGCCGATTACTCGGGCTGGAAGGAACTGGGCGGTCCGTACCAGGAGGCGTTTTACGATCTGCTGGTACAGGATCGGACTGAAGACCAAATGATCGCAGGCTTATCTTACGAGCAGATTCTGGCCAAGTTCCCGACGTTCACCGACGGCGATAGCTACCCGGCCGAGTCCTACAAAGGTCAGTATTTGCGCGAGATCCGGAAGACTACGCCGGGTGCGCGGTTGCTTTGGTTTCAAACGAAGGACACCTTCGACCACTGCGTGTTCATCGAGGGGGACCGGACTGAGATCAGGCTGATCAAGGGCTGATCGGTCCGATAATACCCTGGGGGATGCCCCTGTCGTGCCGCTGGGCGAGGGGATGTCGTCCTCCGTCTCATCACACCGCCAATAAACGGCCGATAAAACCCTGCTGGACGGATCGGGCCGATGGAGCGGGCCCGATGGACGTCTCGGGCGGTGCAGGCTGCCCCGGGGCGGCAGATCGATGGCCGGTGCGGTCGCGGGGATTCGCGGCCGGGACGGCGAACCCCGGGAGATGCACGGATGCCTCCGCAGGCCTACTGGAGAGGCCAGTTCCAGCTTTCACTGGTCACGTTCCCGGTCCGGCTGCACGCGGCCGTCGGCACCGCGGGCGGCGTGACGCTCAACCAGCTTCACGGTATCCCCGGCTGCTATCGGCGCATCCGTCACGAGCGGACCTGCCCGGACCACGGACCCGTGCCGGCCGGCGAGATCGCCAAGGGCTACGAGGTCGAGAAGGGCCGCTACGTCGTGATCGACGACGCCGATCTACGGGCGATCAAGCTGCCCACCACGCGCACGCTGGAGATCATCCAGTTCATCGATGCGGCCGAGCTTGATGCCATCTATCAGGACCGCCCGTACTACATGGCGCCCGACAGCAAGGCGGGGCAGACGGCTTACCGCGTCGTGCGCGAAGCCTTGCGCCAATCGGGCAAGATCGGCATCGGGCGCGTGGTGTTCCTGGGGCGGGAGCGCTATGTCTCCGTCGCGCCGCACGGGGACGGCTTCCGGATCTTCACGCTGCGCTACGCGCCGCAGATCCGCAAGCCCGAGGATGCGTTCAGCGAGGTGCGCGATGGGGACGTGGACAAGACGCAGCTTGGCCTGGCCAGCCAGCTCATCGATCAGTACTCGGAGCCGTTTGACCCTAACCGGTTCCAGGACCGCTACGCGTCAGCCCTGATGGAGATCGTCAACGCGAAGGCCGCCGGTGCTGAGCCCGTCGCGGCCGAGCAACCCTCGCAGGCCAAGGTCATCAACCTGATGAAGGCCTTGCAGGAAAGCGTGGATCAGGCCCGCAAAGTCAAAAAGCCACCGGCCAAAAGCATCCGCGGCGCGAAAGGGAAACGTGGCAAGGGAACGAAAGGAGCCTGAACAGGTTCACACGACAGGCAAAGCGGCGTTCTCTGTATTCGAGCGGCCGCGCGGGCTGGAGCCCGCGGCTCGGTACCTTTGGTGAGTTCTTATTGCAGATGTATAGCGGCGGAGGTGGAGTGCCGGCATGGTTCAGCCCTGTTTACGGGGCTTCTTTGCCGCAGGCGGCTTCAGGCCAGTGCTGAGAGCACTGGTTGGCGGCGGCACGCTCTCGATTAACCTCTCCTTGATCTTCCAGGGCGTTTTAACGCCCTTACCGATTCGTTCTGCCGATAGCTCATGTCTGGCCTGGCTTAAGCCCCGGCTGAATGCTGACCGCTGAATGCCGACCGCTTCTCACGATCAATCCAACTGCTTCCGGAATCGAACCATGGCCAGCCCCAGAATGAATGCGCAGAGCACCAGCAGCGCGGCGATCTGCGGCCACAGATCCACGGCGTCCGCATGCCGCAGGATCACCCCGCGCAGAATCTCCACGAAATAGGTGACCGGCAGCACGCAACTCACCAGGTAGATCGGCAGCGGCATCTCCGATCGCGGAAACATGAACCCGGAGAGCAGCACTGACGGCAGCATGATGACAAACGCCAGTTGCATCGACTGGACCTGGCTTTTCGCCGCGGTGGAGATGAGCAGTCCCAGGCCCAGGACCGTGACCATGAACAGCGTCGAGAGCAGCAGGAGCAGGCCGAGACTTCCGGCGATGGGAACGCCGAACACGGCGACCATCAGTACCAGCACGATCAACAGCTCGCCGAAGGCCATGAGCGCGTAGGGCAGGAGCTTGCCGAACAGCAGCCCGGCCCGGCTGACGGGCGTGACGAAGAGCTGCTCGAGCGTGCCTTGCTCGCGTTCCTTGACGATGGAGAAGCTGGTGAGAAACAGCAGCACGAGCTGGAGGATGATCGCAATCAGGCCGGGCACGAAAAAGTGGGCGCTTTCCAGGTCGGGGTTGTACAACAACCGGCTGCGCGCCTCGATGGGCAGGGTGGCCTGTCCGAACGGATCGCGGGCCACGGCTTCCTGCAGGGCCTCGCCGAAGGCCTTGCCGCGCTGGATCGACAGGTGGGTGGTCAGCAGGGCGGCGGTGTTGACGGCCGTCGTGGCCACCTGCGAGTCGCTGCCGTCCACGAGGAGCTGCACCTGGGCCTGCTCGCGGCGAAGCAAACGCTCGGAGTAGTCCGCTGGTATCACGAGACCCACCTTCACGTGACCCGCACTCAGCGACCGGCGCAGCGCCTCCATGCTCTGAAGCCGCTGCGTGACCTCGAATGTCTGCGTGTTCTCCAGCGCGTCAACGAAAGCCCGGCTGTCCTGACGTCCATCCAGGTCCAGGACGGCCGTCGGAATGTTGTCAATGGTCACCTCAATGGCATAGCCGAAGATGGTGAGCTGAAGCGCCGGCACGATGAAGGTGAAGAAGATCGTGCCGCGATCACGCCGGATATGGGCGAACTCCTTCAGCAGGATGGCGAGAAAGCCGTTCACGCCGCCCCCTTGGCTGCCTGGGCCCGGCTGAGCGTGACAAAGACGTCTTCGAGCGTGGGCTCAATGGGGCGCACCGCAACGTCGCGTATATCGCCGCTCAGGCGCTGGCTCAAATCGTCTGGTGACAGCCCGGCGTCGACCAGAACGTGCACCGCGTTGCCGAAAAGCGTCGCGTCCCGGATCTCGCGCATCTGCCGGGTGTTGGCCAGTACGGCCGTCGGTTGAGCTGACTCGATCTCGTACCGCCGCGTGCCCGCGGGCGTCACCTCCGGCCAGCGCTTCAGCTCGTCCGGCGTGCCCAGAGCGATCAGGCGGGACAGATAGATGTAGCCCACGTGCGAGCAACGCTCGGCCTCATCCATGTAGTGCGTGGTCACGAATAGGGTCACGCCCTGGTGGGCCAGGGCAAAGAGCAGGTCCCACAGGTCGCGGCGGGCGACGGGATCGATGCCGGCCGTCGGCTCATCGAGAAACAGGACCTCGGGTTGATGAATGAGCGCGCAGGCCAGGGCCAGCCTTTGCTTCCAGCCGCCTGAGAGGGCCCCTGCGGGCCGGTCGGCAAAGGCGCCGACGCCGGTCAGCTCATAGACGGCTGCGATGCGCTCCTGCTGCCGCCGTGGGGTCAGGCCGTAGATGCGCCCGTAGAACTCCAGGTTCTCGCGGGTGCTCAGGTCCGGGTAGAGGCTGAACTTCTGGGACATGTAGCCGATGCGGCGCTTGATCGCCTCCGGGTCCTGGAGAATGTCGAAGCCCAGGACCGTTCCGGTGCCATCGCTCGGACGGAGTACGCCGCAGAGCATGCGGATGAGCGTGGATTTGCCCGAGCCATTAGGTCCCAGCAGGCCAAAGATGGCGGCGCGCGGCACCTCGAAGGTCACATCGCGCAAGGCGGTGAAGCTGCCGAAGCGGCGGGTCAGGCCTCGTGATTCGATGACGGCTGCACTCATGCCATGGCTCGTCGACAGGGCTACGGAACGGCCTCGCTGGTTGCATTCTCCGCCTTCTCGTCGAGCAGCACGTCAGCGATCATGCCGACGCGCAGGCGTTCGACACCTTCTTGGAGCGTGACCTTGACGCGGAAGACCTGCTTGCTGCGTTCCTCGGGCGTCTGCACGTTGCGGGGTGTGAACTCCGCCTGCTGGGCAACAAAGCTGATCCGGCCAATGAAGCGTTCATCGGGAAAGCTGTCCACGCGGACAGGCACGCGTTGGCCGATCTGGATCTCACCCAAGCGCGCCTCCGGCACATAAGTGCGGACCCAGAGGTTCGACGTGTCGATGAGCGAGACCGACGGGGCGTTGGGAGCGACCAGGTCGCCGGGCTCCAGGTCGATCGCTTCGACCAGGCACGAGCAGGGCGATTGAACGGTCAGCTCGTTGATGCGCTCCTGAATGGCGGCCATCTGTGCCTGAGCCGCCTGCACCTGGGCGGCAGCCTTGGCGATGTCTTCCTTCCGGTAGCCGCTCTCCATCAGCTTCATGGCCGCCTCGGCTTCGGCCAGGGCGGCTTCGGCGGCGGCGATATCCTCTTTGCGCGAACCCTCTTCCAGGAGGGCCAGCTCGAGCTGCGCGGCGGCGGCCTGGGCCTGCGCGGATTTCAGTTCGCGCTGGGCCTGGTCGTACTCGACGCTGGCAGCCTGGTTCTGCTCGCGGAGTTGGGCAATGCGTTGGAACTCTGTCTGGGCCAGCTCGAGGGTGGCCTTGGCGGCATTAAGGCGCTCGCGGGCGATCTCAATTTCGCGCGTGCGCGGACCGGCGCTCAGCTTGTCACGCACGGCATCGGCCTGGTTACGGCGGGCGCGGGCCTGCTCGATTTCCTCGCGGCGAAAGCCTTCCTTGAGCCGGGCGAGCTCGGCCTCGGAAACGGCCAGCGTGGCCCGGGTCTGCGCAAGCTGCTCCAGGAGATCGAACGGGTCAATCTCAAAGAGCGGCTGGCCCTTCTCGACCTTGGACCCCTCGTCCACCATCACCTCCGCCACGCGTCCCCCGACGCGCGAACCGACGCGCACCTGATTGGCTTCGACAAAACCGGACACGATGAATGGTTCCGGCTGAAGCTGCCGCCAGTACAACCAGCCAACGACAGCGGCGGCCACGAGTACGGAGACGATGATGACTGTGCGCATGGGCAGCCTCAAAGATGATGTACTGAGCGGATTTACGGCAGCCTGTCCGAATTGTCAATCGGGACGTCGCTCCGACGCGGGCCGCGTTGCCCGTCAGTCGGTGGAGGCACCGGGCCGCTGGAGATATCGATCCAGTTCCCGACAAAGCTTGTCGAAGGATGGGGAGCGGGACCTGCAAAGTGACAAATCCATGCGCGCGGTCAGCTTCGGCTGATCACTTGTTTCCCGATAATGTCGTCCTCGGCCTGCTGGATGGGGTGGCTGATGTTCGCCCAGAGTCCGCCTGAAGTGGCGGTCGATCCTGCCCTTGCCCAGTCTGGCCGCCTCGGGTGCATCGGGTGCCTGCTCAGGCAGTTCGAGCTGCTCCTGAAGTGATTCAATGGCCGCTACGAACCACGTTTCGTACTCCGGATTCGCCAACACGCAGGCAACGGTCAAACCCTGGGCGTGGTTCGAGGCGCATCGAAGTAGCTCGGGGGCGAGCCGGCACGCAGCATCTTCGTCCGCGTCAAGCAGCAGGAGAATCATCGCCGGGTCAGTTGAACTGGGCGAGGCAGACAATCGGCGGGCTGCCAGATTGATGGATTTGCCGAGTTCGTACTCCTGTACCTGACCTCGGCGTACCAACTTACTGCGGTGTTGCCGGATCGGGGTCAGGACTTCGATGTATTCACCCGCAAGTAATTCGGTCCAGATGCGCTGAAGAAGTATCCGAACAGACCGCTCATCGCCATGTCCTTCAACGACGGGCGCGACGCGGAGGCGACTCACGAGCTGGCCTCGGGTTCGTCGTCGGGATCCGCCAATTCTGGAGATGTCTGCTTGGCCAATTCGGTCTTGTCCGGATCGAGTTGTCCCATCCGCAATAATTCGCCGGGGGTAAAGAGCCGATCTCTGATGGTGCTGAGACTTGCCGAGTTCACCGGGGCAATCAGAGTCGTGCCGGATTCGGCAATCACCGAGAACAACGCATCAGTCTCGGGGTCAACGTGATCGAGCAGATCAGGGCTATGGGTCGTCAAAATGGTTTGCGTATGCCCACTTGCCTCCCGGATGGCCTCCATCACGATGGCGATGGCCCCGGGATGCAGGGAGGTTTCAGGCTCTTCGATTCCTACCAGCCGCAGGCCCGCTTCTTGCTCGGCTGACTGGGATACTGCAAGCAACGCACCAAACGCGTGCAACGTCCCGTCGGACAGATTGACCGGGTAAAACTCCACCTCGTTTTCTTTACCGAGCGCGTGGCGAAAGACTACCGCCTCCCATGGACCGGCCCGGTCAGTTCTCACCGAAGAAAGACCTGGCAGAATAGTCTGCATGGATTCCTCAATGCGGGCCTTGCGGTCTGGTTCGTTTTCGGAAATACGCTTAAAGACGCTGGCTATGTTGCGGCCGTCCTTGAGCAACCGTTCCTGCTGCCCGGGAGCCTGCGGAGCGCGCATGGCTTCTGGATGGAAATTGTAGAATCCCATGGCTCCCAAAGCGTCGTAAGCAAGGCGGTACTCGGGC
>BTUC01000235.1:0-11505 GCA_045863575.1 Phycisphaerae bacterium | reverse complement strand
CTGTACATGCCCACGATCATGCCGCACGGCAGCATCGGCTCGGCGCTGGAGGTGGTGTCTGCTCAGGACAAGGCGATCAATGCCATTCCCGAGGTCGAGAGCGTGGTGGGCAAGATCGGCCGGGCCGAAACGGCCATCGACCCGGCGCCGGTCTCGATGATCGAGACGGTGATTCTGTACAAGACGGAATACAAGCGCGATCCGCAGACCGGTGAGCTGGTGCTGGATCAGGAAGGTCAACCGATCCGCCAGTGGCGCGACCATATCAAAACAGCCCACGACATCTGGAAAGAGGTAGAGAAGGCCGCCGAGTTCCCTGGAGCCACGGGCGCCCCCTTCCTGCAGCCGATTTCCGCCCGCCTGGTCATGCTCCAGTCCGGCATGCGGGCGCCCATGGGCGTGAAGGTGTTCGGCAGCAAGCTCGAGGATATCGAGAAGGCGGGCTATCAGATCGCCAAAGCTCTGGAACAGGTTCCCAGCGTGGCCGCCGAGGCGGTGATTCCCGATCGCGTCATCGGCAAGCCGTACCTGGAGATCAACATCGACCGCGAGAAGGTGGCCCGCTACGGCGTCAACATCCGCGACGTGCAGGACGTGATCGAGATTGCCATGGGCGGCATCCGCGCGACCACCACGGTCGAGGGGCGCGAGCGCTACCCGGTGCGCGTCCGTTACCAGAGCGAACTGCGCGACAACCTGGAATCCATGGAGCGCATCCTGGTTCCCGGCACGGGCGAGCAGCAGATCCCGCTGGCCCAGGTGGCGACCATCGAATACGTCCGCGGCCCGCAGGAAATCAAGGCCGAAGACAACTTTCTGGTGTCCTATGTGCTCTTCGACAAGAAGCCCGGCTACGCAGAAGTGGACGTGGTTGAGGCCGCGGACCGGCTGATCAAGGCGAAGCTCGACAGCGGTGAGCTGGCCCTGCCGGAAGGCGTCCACTACAAGTTTTCCGGCTCCTACGAGAATCAGCTCCGCTTCCAGAAACAACTCCTGGTCATGCTGCCCCTGTCGCTGTTCATCATCTTCATCATTTTGTTCTTCCAGTTCCGCTCGGTGCCCATCACGTTGTTGGTGTTCCTGGGCATCGGCGTGGTGTGGTCGGGCGGCTTTATCGGCCTGTGGGCCACCGCCCAGCCGTGGTTCCTGGATTTCGAGGTCTTCGGGCGGAATCTGCGCGAGGTATTCAACCTGCGGACGTACAACTTGAGCACGGCCGTCTGGATCGGCTTCATCGCCCTGTTCGGGATCGCCACCGACGACGGCGTGGTCATCACCACGTACCTCAATCAGACTTTCGGGCGCAAGCCGGTGAAGGGTATTCAGGATATCCGCGCGAACGTCATCGAGGCCGGCAACCGGCGGGTACGGCCGTGTCTGATGACCACGACCACGACAGTTCTCGCACTGATGCCCATCATGACCAGCACGGGCCGAGGCTCCGACGTGATGATCCCGATGGCCCTCCCCAGCTTCTGGGGCATGACCATCGAGTTGATCACGCTCTTTACGGTGCCGGTGGCCTACTGCCTTCTGAAGGAGATCCTCTGGCGCGTGGGCGTGCGCAAGGGTCATTTTATCGCCGAGCCGGCCGCGACGGTCGCTTGATCGTGTGGTAGACTCACGGCCATAGTCAGGAGATCGCGCGTGCCCGGTTGGCTGGCAAACTGGTTTCAGCGGCATCAGCATCCCGCATCGCTCGTGCTGCACGTCATCGGCATCCCCATGACCATTGCGGCGGTGGTTCTGGCCGGCGTGCAGCTCGCGGCGTGGCGCTGGGACCTGTGGTACCGCCCCACCGCCCTGCTGATCGGCGGCTACCTGCTGCAGTGGCTGGGTCATCTCATCGAAGGTAACGATATGGGTGAGCTGATCCTGGTCAAGCGCTGGCTGGGCCGGCCGTATGTGGCCGTATCGCCACGCTATGCGCCCCCGCCACCCAAGTCCGCCGCCTCCAAAGAATAAAGGCGTCAATCGATTCGGTAAGCCCAGATCTGGGGGAAGTCCTTCACGTTCCAGCCGGGGCCGAACTCCTTGCGCGTGTCGATGTACATGTTGGCCGCGTGCAGATCGAGGAACCCCACGTTGAAACGGCTGAACTGCCCATGCCAGCCCATTCCCTGCTGGGGCGGGACGGTCTGGGCATAGATGCCTTCCAGCGCCGCCGGTGCATGGCCCAGCAGCCAGTACATGTTGGCCTCTTCATAGATGATGCGCACAGCGGGTGTAATCCGGCTTCGCTCGTTGAGGCGCTCCAGCCGACCGTGCGTGTTCATGTAGTAGCTGTTGCCGCAAACACGGTAGATGGAATCGGGAGCCTTGCTCCAGAAGGGCGTGCCCCGGTCGGACGGGCATCGGAAAGTCTCTATGACCTCCTCCAGCGGCATGCGTCGAAACATGAATTTCGTCAGCGGCCGATCATAGTCGTTCCGCTTGCTGTAGTGGATCTCGCCACGTCGACCGCCCCACATGCAATTGGAGCCCATGGAACGGTAGGTAATGTCGTTACGTTTGAAGCTGATGATCATGTCAGCGGGACCTACGGGCACCGTTCCACGATGCGCGTCGATGTACATGCCCGCAGAGCTCAGAATCTGCTTGAGATTGGCCATGCACACGAGCTGTCTTGCCTGCTCGCGGACACGGGCCAAGGACGGCAGCAGAATGGCCAACAGCAACGCAATGATGGCCACCACCACGAGCACCTCGATGAGCGTGAACGCTCTGACCCCGTCGGCGCGATGACGTATTGTGCTGCGCATCGGCGACATCCCTGGGAACTGCCAGATCCCAGTCCCCCTGTGACCACAAACTCTTACGACTGGCCTTGCAGCCCGGCTTTCCGGAAGTGGACCCTCCGAGACTGGTCGGCTGACTGCTTCGCAAGCGCAGGGTGTGCGGGATTAAGATCCCTGGCCTGGCCCGAATCCCAGCCAACTTTCCTATCATGCCCAAATTGGCGGTGGGAGGCAACCCGTTCCGACAAAAATCTGTCATCTCAGCAAGCAGAATCACGACCGGGCAGCGATCAGCGGCGTCAGGGGCTATGGCCCAGTTGACTAAGCAATTTGCGGGCCCGGCCGAAGGGTTCTGTCACCCGAAGAGGGCCGAAATGCCCGATAAGCTGCGTGAGTATTTGTCGAGCCGGCTCTGTTCGTCCAGCTCGCACATGGGCACAGGCTCGGGCGTAGAGGGCGCTCATCTGCTCGAGGGAGCCGGGGGTGGCGAGTGTCTCGGCCAAGGCATAATGCGAATCGGCTGATTTGAAGTCGTACAGGCAGTCGGCGGCCAATCCTCCAGCCACCATGGCGGCGGCCCAACGCTGTGCTTCCGGCAGGGCCGTTCCGGCGGCCGCCCGGGCCAAAGCCGCCTGGGCATGCTTGAGCCGCTCTCTCGAAGCAGGGCCGTGCAGCGGGGCTGCATGGATCAGCCCGATCCCCAGGGTGAGGGAGGTCTGAGGCTCATCCGGAAGGTTTTCTGGCTGCGAAGCAACCGGCGGCACATCCAGCGAGCTGACATGGCCGGCAGCCGCTTCCCCCTCCTCGGAGGTGGGATAGACCAGCGTGTAGCGCGTCTCCGTGCCCGTAGGGCCGCTGGGTACATACAACCAGGCCAGCAGCTCCCCCACCGCTCTGGCCGGGGCCCGGGAAACGCGCACGTACCGCAAGCGCTCCGGGGCATCCGAAGGAGCGGGCTCACTGACCAGGACGAGCTGAAAGAACGTCGACTGCGGTTCAGCCGTGGCCGTCGCCTCGGGGTTAACCTTCGCAGGTTCTGCCTGCCGCGCCGGCGGCGCAGGACGCCCGATCGGCTGTGGAGCCGGGCGGACAGATTGGCGCGGCGGCGGCTTCAAATCCAGGGCGACGTCACTACACCCCCCCTGCCCGAGCGAAACAGCGATCAGAACTACCAGAGAGAGGTATTGAGTAGCTGTCCGAAGTTGCATCGCCCCGATGCGCACACTCGGCACATACCGGTCATGGATTGCAGATCTCCCTCCGGCCGCCAGCGGATCATGCCCTGTTGGAACGCGCATCGGTATCTGTCCCCTTTCCTAGCTGGGTTCTATCTGGGCGCGGCGAGCCGCATCGTGAGCCGCTTTGCGCAGGCGTGGGACGATGTTGGTCGAGTGGCCGGGGAACGCGGCGCTGGCTGGTTCAATGAACACCTTGGCGTGGTTCACGGCCGTGGCCGCTTCGCCGAAACCGACTGAAATCAACTTGAGCTTGCCGGAATAGCTGGCGATGTCGCCGGCCGCATAGACGCCGGGCATGTTGGTTTCCATCCGGGTATTGACCACCACACCCTCCGCATCCAGTACCAAGCCCCAATCGTGCATCGGGCCCAGTGTGCTGGTGAAACCGATGTTCACCAGGACCGCGTCGACCGGCATCGTCTCCAGACCACCGGTGCGCGTATCGACCAACGTGGCGGACTCGACCCGCTCCTGACCATTCAAATTGGCCAGCTCCTGAAAGGTGCGGACCTGGGCGCCTGAGGCCAACAGTTTGGCCACGCTGTCTTCGTGCGCCCGGAAGCGGTCACGGCGATGAATGAGCGTGACGCTCGGCGTCACCCGCCGAATGTTGAGCGCCCAGTCGACGGCCGAGTTCCCACCACCTACAACCAGCACGCGCTTCCCACGAAACTCGGAGAGGTCGCGCACGGAATAATACAGCCCGCGGCCCTCATACTCGCCGCACTGGGGGGCGGGCAGACGCTTGGGCGTGAAAGCCCCCCCGCCGGCAGCCACCAACACGGTCCGCGCGCTATGCTGCTGGCTGTCGGTGGTCACCTCCACCAACTCTTCGCGGCGCCGGAGGTACCGGACGCGCTCCCCCAGGGCGACCTGCGGACTGTACTGCATAGCCTGGCGCACCAGTTCGGCGACCAACGTGCGGGCCAGCACCGCTGGAAAGCCGGCCACATCATAGATGAACTTGTCGGGGTATAAGGCGGTCAACTGTCCGCCGAGTTGATCGAGGCTGTCCACAATCCGCGTGCGCAGCCCACGCAAGCCGGCATAGAAGGCGGCGTAGAGACCGGTGGGTCCCCCACCCACGATGATCAGATCGACTGGCTCTTCCTGGGCCATAAAGCATCCGCTCCCGCGCGGCCGCCGATTGGCGACGGCCGGGGCGTCATTCTAGACGAAAGCCGCACCAGTGACAGGAGCAGAACGAGCCTGTATTACGGTCTATTTACCTCTCCAAGCCTCTCCAACTCAGGCTGGGGTTTAGCTCGTCCCTACCGCAGCGGAGGCGGCCGGAAGAGATGCCGTTCCACGTGGAACAGGGATTCTCGCGCTTCCTATCCATGTTCCACGTGGAACAAAAATGGCATTAAACCACTTTGCTTTTGCCAGATGCGTCAAGTGGGTTTATCATCGCCGTCTCTGCTGATTCCATGCAAGGAGGACTACATGCAACCACCGGCAAAACGACTCGGTCGCGGCTTGAGCTCACTTATCTCCGTTGGTGAACAAGCGCCAACGACTGCGGAGGCGGCGCTCCCTCCATCGAAAGCCCCATCAGAGTCTGGCAACCGAACCATCAAAACGGATCAACTCCGTCCGAACCCTTTTCAGCCGCGAAAGGACATTCCGCCAGACCAGCTCCAAGCCTTAGCCGAGTCGATCCGCAAGACTGGCGTGATTCAGCCCATCGTGGCTCGACCCGCCCAGGCGGGCACCTTTGAAATCATCGCCGGTGAAAGGCGTTGGCGAGCGGCTCAGCTCGCGGGCTTATCCGAAGTCCCGGCCCTCATTCGCGAAGCCGATGATCAAGCCGCCCTCGAAATCGCATTGGTGGAGAACATCTTCAGGGAGGATCTGAACGCCATCGACCGGGCACAGGCTTACCGGCGCTACTGTGATGAATTCCATCTCTCTGCTGATGAGGTGGCTCAGCGGCTGGGGGAGGACCGCTCTACGGTCACAAACTACCTGCGGCTCCTCGACCTCCCTGGCGAGGTCAAGAATTGGGTCGCGGAAGGCAAGCTCAGCATGGGCCATGCGCGGGCCCTGCTGGGCCTTCGTACGGCCGCCGATCAAGTCAAGCTGGCTCGCCAAGCCATCGATGCGGGCTTATCGGTCCGTAAAGTCGAGGAGCTCGTCCGTCTTCGCCTTCAGGTCCGAATGACAGCAACTCAGCCCCGGGAGGATAACGAGGCCAAGCGTCCGCAGATTCGCACTCTCGAACAGGCTTTCGTGCAGGCGCTGGGCACGAAAGTGGAGATCAACGAAACGCGCCGAAAGGGTCGCGGAAAGATCGTCATCCACTACTTTTCGCTGGACGACTTCGACCGAATCCTGGAGCGATTAGGCCTGGAAGACAGAGGTTGATGGGGCGGCGGACCACGAGTAAACGCCACCGTTGAGTTCGCTTCCCGCGTCCGGCTGTCGCCGGGACGATTTGCTGTTTGCCACCCGGCGAGCGGCACGAAGCGAAAGAGCCTCCTTTCACTTCTTTTTAGATCCTAGCGCGCTCACCTGGCTTTCCCAGATACTCTCCATCACGGTCGAGTGGGTAACACCGCCCCCGATGGGGGATGTCGATGACGAGAGGCAAAGCCGCCTGCCGGAGGAGTAAACGTGCCTTGGCGTCAGCATGATCGCCGCGAAGGACACGGCCGCAGGGCAGATGCAGCGCTTCTTTCGTGGAACTTGTCGGGCTATTCTACCGAGGGGCAATAAATCTGCTGGGGTGGAGATACTGACATGGCAACGCGAACCGGACCGGTCGGCGTGAGTGCAGCACTGCTGAGTCTGACCCTGATCATGGGAGCCGGCTGTCCGCAACCGGGCCCGGAGCTGCCGGACACGTGTGCGGCGCAGGTGGCCGAGGCCGATGTCAATGTGGCCGGCATCTACCGGTACGGCGGCGACAGCCCGCGCTTGCTGACCGGCACGATCACATTCGAGCAGGAGGGCGACGTTGTGCGCGTGCTGGATACGACGTACGACCTCACCGCCGACCGGCGCCTGGAAGGCACGGCCGTCCTCCGCGGCAACCGGCTGACCATCCAGCTCGTCCCCCGCAACGGCGACGAGGACTATACCGCCGATGTCACTTTCCTTTTCAGTGATGATGGCACAGAGTTCTGTGTAGAGTTTTCTGACACCAACGGCGACGCCGGGCCGATGGGGACGTATAAGGGCGTGCGGATCGCGCGCGAGGGATAGTCAGGCACTGGCAAAGCGGGTATCACGAAGCGCCCGGCTCAAGCGCCATACAGCTATCAACAGCAGGAACATTGCGGGAAGGCACAGAAGCAGGTCGAAGAGAACGGCCCAGGGAACGCGGCCTAACATACCCAGGGACACATGACCGCGCAGCCAGTCGGGCCTGGCCATCAGCGAAAGAACACTGACCGTCAGCATGGCCGCAATGGTGATAACCACGAGCCAGATCGACCAGTAGCTCACCACGGTGACCGCATGCAGCAGGGGGCGCCGTGGTGCGTGCGCGATCAGGCCGATCAAACCGACCATGATGCCGCCCGCCACCAGGCCGAAGACCGGCAAGCCCACCAACAGGTTTCCAGGCGTCAGGTCTCCGGGTTCAAGCAACACAATCGGAATGGCCAGACCGGCCACGATGACCACCTCCAGCCAGCAGATCAGCCACGCAAACCACCGCGCCTGCTCGTGGGCACGATGAATGGCCATCTGGCGGAAGAAGTCGCGATCTGTCATCACTGCATATGCGGTGGTCCAGAATCCGGCTGCGCGCCGAGCAACATCGCGTGCCGACTGGAAAGCGGTGGGGCGGCGGCAATCGGGCAGCGACTCGGCCACCGGCGCAGCGCACTCCGGGCAGCGGTCTTGCGGTTTCAAGCCAGTCAACGTGTAGCCGCAGGATTCACACGCCGGCGCGCGTCGAGTCCACGCCGGACCGTCGGCCGGCAGGGGGCTGCGAGCGCCGGAGCGCATCCACATCCAGATGAACCACGTGCCGTAGGCCGCGATCATAAACGCCTGGACCTCGTAGCGATGGAGTGGCTCAAGAACCGTTTCCGGCAGCAGAGCAACCGCCTGCCAGGCCAGCCCGAAGAGCACGAGCGAACCGGTGGCCCAGAGCGTGAGCTTGACGCTTCGCGCCACCAGCTTTCGCAGGGGCTCGCCGAGGGTGATCCACGGCATGATCAGAATGGTCATGGCCGCCAGCAGGGCGAGATGCAGACCGACGATCAGCGCCGCCCCCAGGACCAGTACTTGCCACTCCTCGACGTTCTGGATGATGGCCCTCCCCAGCAGCGCCAGCGGCGATCGAAAGATGACACTCACCGTCGGCACCGGCCAAGGCGACCAGTCCTGCTGGCCCGGCATCTGGCCGGTGAACCAGGCCACCCAGCCATACCTCGGCGCGTACTCACCCAGAGCGATGCACCCAATGCCATAGGAAGTCCAGAACAGATGCCCCAGGATCACGCCCGGCCAGCGCACGGCCGTAAAGTGCGGCCCCAGCCATTTGGGAAACAGCCACAGCAGGGGGGCGATCAACACCGCCACCGGCCAGGGAATCCACCACGCGCGAACCGGCTCGGGAGCCGGCAGCTCAGGCCAGTACTCGGGGAGCGGCTCGCCGGATGCAGAAGCGTGAAGGCTGAGGCAAGGCCTCTGCATCATGGTTGCGCGGCTCCGGTTTGGGTAGCTGCCGGAATAAGGACCCACTCCGCGGTGGGCTCACCGCGGGGTGTCGAGTAACCCAGATCGAGCGGCTCGCGGTACTGGCCCGATTGCGTCGTATAGCGCTTCATGTCACCGCCGTCGTCGACCCCATTTTCTCCAACGGAGTAGAGCAGAAATCCGCCGTCGTCGGTCTTGCGATAGCAGAGCGGCTGACCCGAGAACGGGTCCGCAGGCAGCTCCGGCAGCAGGTCGGGCACGAGCTGATCGAGACGGTCGGGATAGGCGCCATGGCGGTGTCGAAAGCGATAGAGGGCGAGGCTGGCAAGCGTATCAGCGGAATTCACCTGACAGCGCAGGCAGAGTTCATACATCCTTCTCATCGAAGCAAAATCGTCGCGCACGGCGATATCGGTGGGGCGCAGTGGCAACTCCGCCAACGCGCCGGCCTCCCTCTGGACTTCCTGTGCAGGGAGTTCCGGCACCTTCATCAACGCGTCGTGTCGGGCCATGACTGCCGCCTCTGCCGTGCGCCGATCGTCAAACAGCGGAGAGAACAGATTGCCGAGGTAAAACAGATTCTCGGCCATCCGCTCTGCGGGCCCACTATACACCACCACATGGCCGTTGCCGCGCGGATCTCGGGTATAGAAATTGTCCACCCTTCGGAGGGCCCAGGCGATCTCGCCTGTCAGGGCGGCGTGCCAGGCCTGCTCCACGGTGAAAGCGCGACGTGCAAAGATATTCATCAGATCCGCGCACTGCTCAGGCTGGAGCTTGCCCTCCATGGCCCACAGCCGGACCTCGCTGCTGGGCAAAGCGCGGCAGGCCATGCCGACCAGTACCCGGATAAGCGTGCCGTCGTTCTCGATTTCGCCGGACATGGCCAGCACGGCCTCTATATCCCGAGCGGCCGCCGGATACCGGCCGTCCTCCAGGTGGTAACGGGCTCGCGCGGTGAGCATTTTCGCCAGTTGGCGAAGTTGAGCCAACGAACTTGCACCAGACATGAACTTATCGGTCAGGCAGAACGGCTCAGTGATCAGCGAGGCAATCTCATCGAGGGAGGCAGCGACCGTCGGAGTGCTGAAGTAGGTCACGGCTTCGCGCAGGTTCAAACGTCGTTGTGGATCCCAGGTTCCCTCAAGGGCCGACTCAATTCCGAGGCTCGTCGCCGCGGGCGGTCCGCCGCCTGTACCCGGGCCCGTCTTCCAGACCCATTTGAAGCCCGTGGGCGACGTGGTGGGGGGCATCAGGGTGGGCAGACCGGGCAGACCGTTCAAGGCCGTGACCAGATGCGCCGTCCGGTCAACCTCGGGCGCGGGCGCGGTTACTCCCAAATCAAAGTCCGGAGACGCAACCGGCTCGACGGGGTGAGCCGTCAGCCGGGTGAAAGCAAAATACCCAAACAGCGGTAGCAGCAGAATAGATGAGGCCAAGCGGATCCACCACCGCCCGCGGTGAGTCCAGTTCCTGAGCAAGTTGAGCGGATAGGGCGCGTAGGGAGTCATAGCCTTCCTGGTCAGCGTATCCCCTGGGCGGACTGGGATCAAATACGGACCGATCCAGGTCGATCAAGATTATCGCTCCCTGCTGAGATGTCCACCCGGCCGCTGAAACTTCCGCCTGTATCACTTCAGCGCGCGGGCAATTGAGTCGATATGGGAAACGTTTACGCGGCCGGCTCTCTGGCTAGGGAGTCGGCGGAGGGAGATACCGGCGGCGGATTTCGGGCTTGGAGGCCGTCGACGGATCAGAGGATCGGAGAGGCCATGAGCTCGCCTGCTACTTCAGTTGCCGACAGCGCACCCGCACCGGCCGAGACGGCGGTCCCTCCGACCCAACCCATCCAGGGTCGGATCCTGATCGTCGACGACGCTCAGTTCTTCTGCGAAGGGCTGCGGCGTGTGCTGCGGATCGCAGGCTATCAGTGTGCCGTGGCTAACGACGGCCAGCAGGCCCTCATGATGGTCGGCGAGATGCCCTTCGACGTGATCATCACGGACTTGAGAATGCCGTACATGTCCGGCGACGATCTGGTCGTCGCGCTGAAGAAGGCAGCCCCAACGCTGCCTTGCATTGTCGTGACCGGCAACGCCACGCGGGATCGCATCCTGAAAATGGCCACATCCGGTAACTTGGCGGCCGTACTGACCAAACCGGTGGATCACGAGCGCCTGCTGACAACTCTTTCTTCAGTGCTCGCTGGCAAAGGCCGACCGGCTCAGCCGCCGGCGGCAAGGAAAACCGGTTGAGCCCTCGCGCCGGTCCACCTACCATTACGGCATGTTGAGGATCGGGCCGCTCCAGATTGACCTCCCTTTTGTCCAAGCTGCGCTGAGCGGCTACAGCGATCTGCCCATGCGCCGGGTCGCCCGCATGCACGGGGCGGTCTACGCGCTCAACGAGGTCGTGCTCGATCAGACCGTGCTCACCCGGGGCAAGAAGCAGAAGCTCATTACCCGGGTCGCTCCCGATGACCACCCGGTGGGCGGGCAGCTCATGGGCGCCCGGCCGGAGGAGTTTGCCCGCGCCGCCGACCTGATGGTGGAATCGGGCTACGACGTGGTGGACATCAACTTCGGCTGCCCCGTGCGGAAGGTACTCGGGCGATGCCGGGGCGGCTTTCTGCTTTCCCAGCCAGACACGGCGCTGGAGATCGTCCGGGCCGTGCTGGAGGCGGTGGGGGGCCGCCGGCCGGTTACGGTCAAGATGCGTCGGGGCCTGGATGATGAACCGGAAAGCGAGCGGAACTTCTTTCGCATACTGGATGGAGCTTTTGAGGCCGGCATTGCCGGCGTGACCGTCCACGGCCGGACCGTGATGCAGCGTTACGTGGGACCGAGCCGTTGGGCGTTCCTGGCCCGCGTCAAGCG
>BTUC01000234.1:0-11526 GCA_045863575.1 Phycisphaerae bacterium | reverse complement strand
GTGGCCTACGGCATCTCCATAATACCCTCTCATGAAGCCGGCCCAGGGCATGCCTGGTCTTTGCTTTCTAAAGGTATCTCCAGTGACCATGCCAACCCTGAGCTGGCGCTCGTCGGGTATGTACACCGAAGAAGCCGCCCCAGGAAGGAGTGCATCGATGCGCGGGACGTTGTGACTGGTCATATTCGTGATCTGGGCACCACCCAGACCAAGGGTGTCTACCGTACGCCCTATGGGGACGCTCAGGCGGGCATTGCCGGCAGCCAGATCGATGACGCGTGCGCCGTAATCGAATGCTTCGCTGGCATTGCTGATTGCTGAAGAGAGAGGACCCACCTGAATCTCGTATGTCTCCGAAGCTTCGTCGTAGCACCAATGGCATTCCACCTGTGGAAAACACGCGAAATCCCAGAAATCCTCGCATTGCGCACATCCACCAGCACAGACATTGGTACCGCTGGTCTGCCTTCGGTCATACTCGAATTTCACTTTGAATTTCTGCGGCGCCAGGGTCTTGGTAGCCATCGCGCGAAACGAGAACCGGCATATCCCTAAGTCATAGGCGGCACTGAAGGGCATGACCGTAGTCCCCTCCGCCGTTGTCAGATCCAGTTCCTTTCCGGACGCATCTGCGCCAGCATACATCCGGATGCAACTTCGATCCCAAGCCTCGTATCCTGGCTCATCTGTCAGCGCGGTGATCTTGATTGAGTGGTCCGAGGGAATCCATCCGAAGGTTTGAGTTGAGCCGATCGCGACGTTCATCACCTCGCCGTAGGGAATATCCCGGTGCGCCTCGCGCAGCGACGCGATGGGACCACGATAGGGGGCGTTCAGTATCCCGTCTCCGCCGGCCGTGGTGATCTGGCCCCAGCCCGTCCGGACGAAGCAGACCAGCAGAACCAGCCCTAACACTCTCTGTATTTTTTCGGGCATCACGGTCTTCTCCCGAGGTGTGTTCAATCTCTGCATTGTCTCAATCCCGGTGGTTCCAGAAGCAGAAGTATTCATCACGGGCACGACGCCGTATGGCCTGAAGCCGCCTTGACCTGGATAATGTCTGCACTGGCGATCACGCCATCCACGTTCAGGTCCTTCCGGAAGTTGCCTTGGTTAACCGTCTGGCCACTGGCGCCCTTCACCTGGGTGATGTCGGCACTGGCCACCACACCGTCACTGTTGACGTCGCCCTTGAGCACCCGGATCTGGACCGTGTTGTCACCGGTCATCGCGTTGCCGTGCACGTCGGTAAGGCCCGAGAGCGTGAGAGTAAAACACGACCGGTTGGGCACACCGCTCAGGTTGGCCGTTACCTGATTATCCACGACCGATACGGTGCCCAGCGTGCCCGCCGACAGGCCGATCTCACCTGCATCCATGGTGCCGTCGGCCGCCACCACCGGCTCGCTGAACGTCAGCACGAGCTGCGTAGGACCGCCGAGACGCATTTCCACAGTGGCGCCATTCACCTGTTCATTCAGCTCCAGAGAAACGTCGAAATCGCCGGCCGAGCCGTGTGTCTTTCTGGATGCCGCCGCCACCAGCAGCGGATTGCTCGACAGCGTGAAGCGGATGCTGTCGCCCCGCTGGACGTTGGCTGCGACCGCATAGGGAAGCGGCGCCGGAACGGCCGTGCAGTCCACATCGCCGCGGATAACATTCCCCATATCGGGAATGACCTTCAAGACGTACGTGCCGGCCGGGAGGCCCTGCGTGTTGATCTGGCCCTGGAAGAGCGGCGGAGTTCCCAGGCCGGTGATGCTGCACTGGTCGGAAATGGGCAGCCCCGCGGGAAGCCCCACGCCCAGGGACTGTCGAATATCACCGCTGAAATCCACAAACAATGCGCTGAGGCCCGACAGGCGACCCAGCGGCGTCACGCTGTTGCCGTGGAGTCCGTTGACGGCCGGGTAATGCACCGCCGGATGAATAAAGCCGGGCACGCCCTGCGAGCGCGGAGCGATCAGACTCTGGCCGTTGAAGACGCGCTCGCACGGAACCGCGGCCTCGGTGGCGACATCGGAGCTGAACCAGCCAGCCGCGCTCGGCCCGCCAAACCCGATCGCCACCAGTTGACCGGCTTCATCCCGCAGCTCCAGACTGAAGCCAATGGCAGCAATCCCAAGGGGTTCAAAATCCGCAATGGCTCCGGCAGGGTCATGATGTTTGCCCAGGAGCGTCGCACGAACGTCCCAGGTGATGACCGAACCAGCATCGAATCCCTGATCGTCCGCCCGGCTCCCGGCGGTAAAGGGCGAGATACCGTCGGGATAAAAGCCGCCCAGACCGACATCGTACAGGACGACACTTCGGTCACCGTCGCAGACGTTGCCCTTGCCATTGTCATCGTCATCGGCCTGGTCACCGTTGGCCACCAGGGGACAGTTGTCCTCGGTGTCGACTACACCGTCGTTGTCATCGTCATCATCGCAGGCATCGCCGTTTTCATCCAAGTCGGTGTTCACCTGCTCACCGGTCTGAGGATCCGGCGGGTTGTACGCGGTGGGACAGTTGTCACACAGGTCCTCCACTGTATCGCCATCGCCATCCGGTGCACATCCCGTAACCGGATCGACGTCCTCGACGGCGCACAGCCGGGTTTCCGGACAATCGTCACAGGCGTTGCCGACGCCGTCGCCATCAGTGTCCACCTGATCTGCGTTGGCGACCGTCGGGCAGTTGTCATCGCAGTTCTCCAGCACCGGCGGCAGGCAGGGCTGATCGCCCGGTTCACCCAATCCATCCGCGTTGTCCGGTACGCCGTCGTCGTCGTCGTCCGGATCGCACGCATCGCCCAGGGTGTCCTGGTCGCTGTTGGCCTGATCGAAATTGGGAACCTGCGGGCAGTTGTCGCACGCGTTGCCGCGGCCATCCGTATCGTCGTCGGCCTGGCCTTCGTTCGCCATGAACGGACAGTTATCAGCCGTATCCGGCGTGCCGTCGTTGTCATCGTCATCATCACAGGCATCGCCCAGCGCATCACCGTCGTGGTTGGCCTGGTCAGTTTGCTCAGTTTGCGGACAGTTGTCACAGGCATCGCCAAAAGCGTCGCCATCCGCATTGGCCTGATCCAGATTGTGAACGTCAGGACAGTTATCAACTTCATTGTTTACGTCGTCGCCGTCGCGGTCCGGATCGCAACCGTCCGGGTCCTCGTCGCCGTCCAGATCGTTACCGTCTGGGAATCCTGGACACCGGTCACAGACATCACCGGCCCCATCCTGATCGGCATCCGCCTGATCCGGGTTGGAATTCGAAACACAGTTATCACAGACGTCGCCAACGTCATCTTGATCGCCATCCATCTGGGTGGGATCGGCACACAGCAGGGCCACGGCACACCGGCTCGGCGGACACTTGTCACAGGCATCGGTAACGAGATCGGCGTCATCATCCGGCTGGCACTCGTCGGGCTGGCCGTTCGAATCACAATCCGCGCTCCACCCCTGCTGCACATCGCAGGCGTCCGGCACTTCGTTCCCATTACAGTCCGCGACGGTTCCAGCCTGGATTTCACAGGAGTCGGGGATCTGGTTGGCGTTGCAGTCCTCGGCCGACAGCTCGAAAACGACAACCGAACCGGTGTCACCGGCGACGAACAAGTTGAACGGCAAACCCGCGGCGATCACGTTCCCCGTTGCGGTGAGTGTGCTGCCCATATAATCAGAGGACCGCGCCTCACTGGCGGTGAGTGACCGCACCTGCACCCAGCCATTGGACGTGCGACGGAAGAGGTACAGAGCGCCGGCATCTTCCAGCGGTACGTCGCGGCCCTGAGCTCCGCCGACGATGAGGTCGCCTTCCAGAACCACCCCGACTCCCAGACCGTCGCCGGGCAGAGCATCGGAAATCGTCAGCTTGTCTTCTTCGCTCCAGCCGGAAACGGTCTGGTGGTAAACGTAGATCGCCCCGGTGGCGGTCGCATCGCTCGCCCCTATCGCGACCCGGTCACCCTCGATGGAGATGGCCAGCCCGAACAGGGAAACCGCGGCAGCATCCGAAGGCGTGAGACGCTCCTCCTGGATCCAGGTGTCAGCAACTCTGCGGAACAGGTAGACGGCCCCGCTTCCATCCTCATAGGGCGAGGCGGCCACCACCAGGCCAGAGTTGACGGCCACCCTGGTACCGAGGGCGGCCGCAAACGCAGTGGTGTGACGGCCTTCGGAATCCCACCCGGCTCCGTCGTAACGGAACATGGTGATGGAACCAGAAGCGCCCTCATGAGAGTCACCGTAGGCGCCTACGATAATAAGGTCACCTTCCACCGCCACTGAATGACCGAACGAGGAGAAGCTGGGAACCAGCGAGGTCAGTTTCTGCTCAAACTGCCAATTCGAACCCAACCAGCGGAAGACATAGACGCCTTCGAGGCTATGGCTCGACCCGCCATTGCCGACAACCAGAACGTCTCCATCGATGGCCACGCTGCTGCCGAACCGGCCCTGCGCCTGAGCGTCCGGCGCCACCAGCTTGAACTGCTGGGTCCATCCTGCCCCGCTCCGGCGGAACAGGTAAACCGCACCCTGGTCATCTACGCCGTCTAACGGCGCACCGACCGCGAGGCGCGCCTCGTCCATGGCTACGGCCGTCCCGAACAGGGAAAGCACCTCCGGCGTGGCTGCGCTCAGCCGCGACTCTCCAGAGCTGGCCAGGTCACAGCCATCCGGAATCCCGTTGGCGTTGCAGTCCTGGCAGGAGGCCGAACCATCGCACTCGGCAAGGGCACAGACATCACCGCCCCCGGTTCCATCGCAGTCCGCCTGGTCCGCGTTGGGATGCACCGGGCAGTTATCGCACGGGTCACCCTTGCCGTCGCCGTCCGTATCCAGGCCCGTGTCGGGGATGCCGGGACACTTGTCATCCGTGTCGTCGTCAAACCCGTCGCCGTCCGTGTCCCCATCGCAGGCATCGCCCAACGCATCGCCATCCATGTTCGCTTGAGACGTGTTTGGAACGCCAGGGCAATTGTCACAGAGATCGCCCACACCATCGGAGTCCTGGTCCGCCTGGTCGGCGTTGCCGCTTACCCGGCAGTTATCATCGCAGCCGGTCGTCTCGCCACCGACGCAGGCGTGATCCCCGCCATCGTCGGGTATGCCATCGTCATCGTCATCGTCGTCCAGGCAATCCGGCTCGCCGGTCTGGTCCGTGTTCAACAGATCGTCCGCGTCGGGGCATCTGTCGCAGACATCACCAACGGTATCGTCATCCAGGTCCGACTGATCAGGGTTGGACACCAGCGGGCAGTTGTCGTCGTCGTCAGCGCGACCGTCGCCATCGTCATCCGTGTCGCACCCATCCGGCGTGCCGTCGCCATCGGCGTCGTCGGCGTCGTTGGAAGGCTTCGGAGGATCGAGATGTGAGAGATCGCACACGTCGCAGCCGGTCACCGTTCCATTCACATTGGAACCAGGCACCCCGTCACCATCGGAGTCGATCCGGTCGTCGAATCCTGGACACCGGTCGCACGCATCGCCGGCCTCATCCTGATCGGCATCCTCCTGACCCGCATTGGGGTTCGCCGGACAGTTGTCGCAGACGTCTCCGATGCCATCCTGGTCGCTATCCGACTGGGCCGGGTCGGCACACGCCGAAGGCTCGGCGCATCGGCTCGGCGGACATTTGTCGCACACGTCCGCGATGAGATCGCCGTCGCCGTCCGTCTGGCACTCGTCCGGTTCACCGTTCGCGTCGCAATCTCCGCTCAGCCCCAGCGCGATGTCGCAGGAATCCGGCACTTCGTTTCCATTGCAGTCTGGAACACTGCCCGCCTGGATCTCGCAGGAGTCGAGTAGCTGGTTGGCGTTGCAGTCGTTGACGGGAAGCTCAAAGACGATCGCTGAGCCGGTGTCATTGGCGCCAAAGTTCGTCGGCATGCCCGAAGCGATATAGTTTTCGCCAAGGGCGAGGCGAGCGCCGAGGTGATCGTTGGTCTGGGCATCGCTGGCGCTGAGGGTTTGTGCCTGAATCCAGCCAGCGGGCGTGCGACGGAATCCATAGATCACGCCGGCATTGTTCGCGCCCTCATCGCGCCCCGGAGCACCAGCTACAAGAAGTTCGCCCTGAAGCACAAGCCCACTGCCCAGTTGGTCAAACGACACGCCTTCGGAAGCGAGCAGCCTGGCTTCCTCATTCCAGCCGGAACCGGTCCTGCGATAAACGTAGATGGCTCCGACCGCCCCGGGAGAACTCACATCGAATGCGATGCGGTCCCCATCGATGGATATTGACTGGCCAAAGTGATCCCATTCTGTCGCATCGGCGGGAGCGAGCCGGGCCTCCTGGACCCAGTTGTCGGGTACTCGGCGGAACAGGTAAACGGCGCTGCCTTCCGGCTCGTACGGTGTGGCCGTCGCCACCAAGTCCTTGTCGACGGCGACTTCGCCTCCGAGCGCTGCTGCTCCCGGGATCGTGAAGCGGCCTTCCGAATCCCAGCCGATCCCGTCGTAATGGAACATGGTAATAGAACCGTTGACCCCTTCGTGGAAGTCGTTCGGGGATCCAACGACGATGCGATCGCCGTCCACGGCGACGGCAGTGCCGAACGCAGAGAAGTTGGGAACGAGCGAGGTGACTTTTTCCTCAAATTGCCAGTCTGAACCTGACCAGCGGAATACGTAGACGCCTTCCAGGCTCTGGCTGAAGCCACCGTTGGCGACGACCAGAAGGTCGCCATCGATCGCCACAGCAGCGCCGAACCGCGCTTGCTCCTGGGTGTCCGGGGCAAGCAGCTTGGGATCCTGGACCCACTGCACGCCGCTCCGGCGGAACACGTAGACCGCACCCCGATCATCCACACCATCCGAAGGCGCCCCCACCACCAGGACCGAACCGCTCATGGCCACGGCCGCTCCGAACCAGGCATCCACTTCGGGCACGTCCGCAGTCAACCTAGACTGCCCGGAGTGGGTCAGGTCGCAGCCATCCGGAATCCCGTTGACGTTGCAGTCCTGGCAGGAGACCGAACCATCGCACTCAACAAGGGTACAGACGTCGCCGCCCCCGGTTCCATCGCAGTCCGCCTGGTCCGCGTTGGCATGCATCGGGCAGTTGTCGCACGGGTCGCCCTTGCCGTCGCCGTCCGTGTCCAGGCCCATGTCGGGGATGCCGGGACACTTGTCCTCCGTGTCGTCGTCAAAACCATCGCCATCCGCATCCTCATCGCAGGCATCGCCCAGAGCATCGCCATCCAGGTTGGCCTGAGTGGCGTTTGGGACCCCAAGGCAATTGTCGCATAGATCGCCGACACCATCGGAGTCCTCGTCCGCCTGGTCGGCATTGGCGTTTACCGGGCAGTTGTCGTCGCAACCGGTCGTCTCGCCGCCTACACAGGCGTGATCGCCACCGTCGTCTGGAATGCCGTCGTTGTCATCATCCGCATCGCAGGCGTCCCCGGCGCCTTCTGAATCACTGTCGAGCTGATCGGCATTGGGGACCTGGGGACAATTGTCACAGGCGTTTCCAACACCATCGCCGTCCCCGTCTGTTTGACCGGGGTTCCACACCAGCGGACAATTGTCGTCATCGTCAGCATGCCCGTCGCCGTCGTCGTCGCTGTCGCAGGCATCCGGCTGGCCATCGTGGTCCGGATCCTGGGCATCATCAGAGGGTTCAGGAGGCACAAGGTGCGACAGGTCGCAACGATCACAACCGGACACAACACCCTCGATGTTGAGGCCCGGTACTCCGTCACCGTCGGAATCGATTCGATCGTCGAAGTCGGGACACCGATCGCAGGCATCGCCGAAGGTGTCGCCTTCGGCATCCTGCTGCAGCGGATTATACTTGACCGGGCAGTTGTCTACGCCCAACGAGCCGGCCGCGCACCCCACCAGGCCGGTCCCCGCCGTGCCGGGCGGCTCCGGACCACCCGAGTCGCAGATGCCGTCGTTGTCGTCGTCAAAGTCATCACAGTCCAGCGTGCCGTCGTCGTCAGTGTCCATGTCCGCACCCGGACAGACATCGCACGCGTTGGGAACACCATCATCATCGTTGTCCGCGTGGTCATCACCCGCCGGGCACATGTCGCAGGCATCACCCACCCCATCGGCAGCCACAGGCGGAACCTGGCTAAGCTCAGTGGTATCCTGCTGGCCCGTATTGAACACCAGCGGACAGTTGTCGTCTTCATCCGGAATGCCGTCGCCATCGTCGTCGGAGTCATCGCAGTCGAACTGGCCGTCGCCGTCGGTATCTACGTCGTCACCCTCACATAGATCGCAGTCATTCGGGATGCCGTCACCATCGGTGTCCACGCGATCATCGCCCACGCAACTGTCGCAGGGATCTCCGACGCTATCTTCGTCCTCATCCGTCTGATTGGTGTTGGGAATGTCAGGACAATTGTCCGCACCAGCCGGTCCAGGAATACAGCCGGCAGGTCCCGTTCCCGGGGTGCCGGGCGGACGCGGACCGCCGACGTCGCACACACCATCATTGTCGTCGTCGAAGTCACAGGCATTGGGTGTCGAGTCATCGTCACTATCCACTCCGTCGTCACCCAGCGGACACACGTCGCAGCCGTCGGGCATGCCGTCCTGGTCCAAGTCCTGCGCATCGTCATGGCCGGGGCATACGTCGCAATCGCCGTAGAAGCCGTCGTGGTCGGCGTCACAAGCTAGGGCGGGATCGTAACAGCCGATCTCCGGATGTTGGTCCTCGCGGATGACACAGGCGGTCGCGCAGAGCTGCGTATCGTCGCACTGGTCCACTTCATCCGGAATGCCATCCTGGTCTGCATCGTCGTCACACTGGTCGGGGATGCCGTCCCGGTCGTAATCCTCGTAAAACTCGGAGCATACGTCACTGATGTAAATGGCCAACTGGGCGGCCATCGCCTTGGCGATCCGGCATTCCATGAGACAGCCCGGGCACTCCAGGTCATCGCACAGATCGAGTTGCTCCGAGGGCACGAAGCTGCCGCCGCCAGTGCCCGCTCCCAGCAGGGAGGCCCAGCCTTTCGCGCAGGTGTAGTCGGCTTCGGAAATGGTAGAATCCCGGTCGCCGATGATGGGATAGACAATGACATTGTTGAGAGTCGCGGCCGTGATCGCGGCCTGGATTGAAGCCTCGGCCGGGCCTCCCGCCGATTCGCAAACTCCACCATTGTCATTGCCCCGGTAAGGATCCTCGTCGCACATAGGCACAATGAGACGGGGCGAGTGGCCAGTCCAGGGGAATCGTCGAGCCACGATCTCGGTCGCCGGTCCCCAGCTTTCGAAGTGCTCCCAATTGGGAACGGAAACCCAATCCGAACAGTTCCCATCCGGACAAAGTCCCGACACCTGGCCGTCAAAGGTGATATCCTGAAACTGCGTGGCGGCGATTCCGAAGATCTTGGCATTGACCGTGACGCCCTGAGATTCGAATTCCGTCACGACCTGCCGAGCCGCCGTGTCCAGTGACCGGATCTCGCCACCCATGGATCCGGAGGTGTCCAGCAGGAAGACGATGTCGATGCCGAGCTGGCGGGAACAGCCGAAGCAGTCCACGTATTCCAGATCGCCATCGCCATCAATGTCACACATCTCCTGGCGCTGTTCCGGGTTGTAGGTGTCGTCACAGGTGTCACAAAGCGCGCCGACCCCGTCCGAGTCGCCGTCTGCCTGGTCCGGATTGCTGACCAGCGGACAGTTGTCCATGCAATCGTCTGCCAGTCCGCCCAAGCACTTAGGCAGCGGGCAGTCGGGCAGCAAGACCGCCGAAGCCGGATCGCAGTCGCACTTGTCACGGAGGCCGTCGCCGTCGGCATCGCAATCGCAGTCGTCGCCGAACCCGTCGGCGTCCATGTCCAGTTGTTCTTGGTTCAGCAGCGATTCGCAATTGTCCTCACAGCATTCCACGATCGGAGGATCGGCGGAGCCATTGCAGGTGGGCAGCTCCTGAAGATCGCAGCAGGCAGGTCGATCCGTACATTTCGCCTGGCACGGTTTGCAGCAGCACGATTCGCTGTCTGGACAGCCAGCAGCGCAGGGATTCTGCGCGCACCGCTCCTCGCAGGTCCAGAAGTACTCGACACAGATGTACTTCTTGGTCGCGTCGCAGGAGGTTTGTATGCAGGGAGGCTCGTTGGCGCGGGGACTCCACGGGTCGCATGGATTACATGTCCCGCAGCCCGCTTCCTCAACATCCGGACAACCGGGATTGCAGGCGTGTATGCCCTGGCACTCCGGCAGGCAGGTCCAGGGCATACGTATGCATTTCGGGAGCAGGGGGATGCACTCTGGGGTGCATTCATTGCAGTCACACGCGCATTGCCCCTCATCAGGACAGGTCAAGCTGTCTGGTGTGCAGGGTTCGCATGGGCAGGTACCGGCGTCAGGACAGCCCCCTACGCAAGGGGACTCGAGGCAGGACGCGGCGCATTCAGGTGGCAACGGCTCTGGCGGGTTCCAACAGAGAGGAGGATCTACCTCGACGCACAGGCCTTCACAGTTCTCGGGATAGCAGGCTGAACACTCGGTAGGATCCGCGCAAGCGCAGCTATAGCAGCGGTCGCAATCGCACAGCCCCATGCACTCCGGCAGGCAGGCCTCCTCGACGCACTTCTCGCAACTGGGAACGCAATCCCCGTCATCGTCACAGTCGCAGGCATCGCCGATGCCGTCCCCGTCCTGGTCAGCCTGATCGGGGTTCTCCTCGTCCGGGCAGTTATCATCATCCGCGCAAAGGCCGTCAAGGTCTGCGTCATTAAAGGGGTCGAGAGGACACTCGTCGCACAGATCTCCGTACTCATCGCCGTCTTGATTGAGCTGATCGGCATTGGGAACGGTGGGGCAATTGTCGCAGGCATCGCCGGGCCCGTCGCCATCGGTGTCTGCCTGATCGTTGTTGGAGACCGTATCGCAGTTGTCGCACGCGTCACCCCAACTATCGTGATCCGAGTTTTGCTGATCGGGATTGGGGCAATTCTCCGGGTTGCCGGGACAGTCGGCGGCCTTGCAGTTGTCGCACGCCTCGCCGACGCCGTCACCGTCCGCGTCGCATTGGCTGAAGTCAGCCAGCAATACACCGCGATCGTCGAAGACGCTGCTGCCGTCACAGGCGGTGGCATTGGGGACCAGGGGACAGTTATCGCACAGATCGCCGATGCCGTCGCTGTCCGTGTCCGTCTGATCGCTGCTGGAGACGAAGCGGCAATTGTCACATCCAACCGGGAGTTGGCCGGAGGAATAAGGCATGGTGGCCCCATCCACTACCCCGTCACCATCGGAGTCGATAGCGCAGCCCAAAGCATCAACCAGCGGAGCCGTGCAAGGCGGGTCCATCGGGCACCGATCGCACTGATTGTCCGGATCGTTGGCGCAAGCAGCCAGCGTCTCGCAGGGAGTGGGTGTCCTCACATCATAATAGAGCGTTGGACAGTCACTATAGTCCACCTCGTTACATGCCGAGCAGGTACCTTGATCCCAGGGATTGAGGTCTCCATCGTGATCCATTCGATTGAGGCAGTCGAGGTCCCACACGAGTTCCGTATCCATTCGGTGAACTGCATCTTGTTTCCAGGGTTGCCGGCCTGAGAAGATA
>BTUC01000233.1:0-11595 GCA_045863575.1 Phycisphaerae bacterium | reverse complement strand
TTTGCACAGAGATGATCACATCACGCTGTTCGTGTTCTGGGAGATGACCAGCTACAGCTCGTTTCTTCTGATTGGCTATTACCACGAGAAGGAGGACTCGCGCGACGCGGCATTGCAGGCGCTGTTGGTCACCTCCGGTGGAGGGCTGGCGCTGCTGGCCGGTCTGCTGCTGCTGAGCTTCGCCGCGCAGCAGATGGGCGTTTCGGCCGCTGAGGCGCTTCGCGTGTCGACGCTGGCAGAAGTGGACATCCGCGGCCACGGGTTATATCCGGCCGTCCTGATCCTGATTCTCTGTGGCGCCTTTACCAAGTCAGCCCTGGTGCCTTTCCATTTCTGGCTGCCAACGGCCATGGTCGCGCCGACCCCGGTCAGCGCTTATCTGCACTCCGCCACCATGGTCAAAGCGGGCGTCTATCTGCTGGCGCGGCTCCATCCTGTACTCGGGGACACGCTCTGGTGGCAGATCGGCGTGTCGGCAGCCGGTGCCGTCACCATGCTGACGGCGGCCACCCTCGCGCTGGGACATCGTGATCTGAAGCGCATTCTGGCCTACACGACGGTGAGCGTGCTGGGCATGCTGGTCATGCTCCTGGGGCTGGGTACCGAGCTGGCCATTAAGGCCGCCGTGACCTACCTGGTGGCTCACGCCTTGTACAAGGCGGCGTTATTCCTGGTGGCGGGCAACGTCGATCATGAAACCGGCACGCGTGACGTCAGCCGGCTTTCGGGATTGGGTAGAGTCATGCCCCTGACGGCCGCGGCGGCTTTGCTGGCGGCGTTCAGCAAGGCGGGTCTTCCCCCCTTCCTCGGCTTTATCGGCAAGGAGGAAGTCTATCACGCCGCCCACGACGTGGGCATCATCTGGATTGTGGCCGCCGTCCTCGCCAGTGTGGCACTGGTAGGCATGGCCCTGGTGGTGGCCATCTGGCCATTCTTCGGGGCACGGCGCGACACACCCAGGAAGCCGCACGAAGCACCCGTGAGCATGCTGCTGGGGCCGGGGCTGCTCGCGCTGGCGGGCCTGACTTTGGGCCTGGCCCCTGGCATGTTCGGCCATCATGTGGGCTCGGCCGCCGCTTCGGCCATTGCCGGCCAGCCGCTCAAGATGGACCTGGCCCTCTGGCACGGATTCAACCCGGAGTCGCTGCTCAACCTTGCTCTCAGCGCCGTCACCCTGGTTCTAGGCGTTGTGCTGTTCCTGAAGTTGCGCCGTTGGCTGCCGTCTGTAGGCGAGTGGATCCACAGGGCCGCCGGGTGGGGCCCGGCGTCCGGCTATGCCCGTTTGCTCACCCTCTTCTATCGATTCGCCAATGCCCAGACGCAGGTGCTACAGAGCGGATACCTCCGCCGGTACCTGCTGATCCTGTCGATGTTTGTGATCGTGTTGGTGAGTCCGCTGCTGATTCGGGGGGTCCGACCGATTCTCGACGCCCAGGCATGGTCGATTCACGTGCACGAGGCCATTATCGGCGCGCTTATTCTGATTGGTGGCGTCGGGGCGGTATTCACCAACTCGCGCCTGGCCGCCGTTGCTCTGCTGGGGACCAGCGGGCTGGGGATTGCGATTTACTTCGCGCTGTTCGGGGCTCCTGAACTGGCCATCACGCAGATCATGATCGAGGCGTTGACGGTCATCGTGTTCGTGCTGGTCTTTCATCACCTGCCGACGGTCACCGAGCACCGGAGCTGGCGCCAGCAGCTCCGTGATGGCTTCATCTCCCTGGCCGTGGGAACCATGATGGCCGTGCTGCTGATGGCCGTAGCGACGGTGGAATCGGAGCCGGTCGTGGCGCGCTACTTTGCCGAAGCGGCGTATCCCGAGGCGCACGGCCGCAACATCGTGAACGTGATCCTGGTGGACTTCCGGGCCCTCGACACCTTGGGTGAGATCGCTGTTCTGGCCGTGGCCGGAATCGGCGTGTATACGTTGCTGCGGCTCCGGCCGGAGCGCCCCGGTGAGGAGCGATCATGAGTTCCCTGATCCTGCGGACCGCCAGCCGGTTCCTGCTGATTCTGCTGGTGGTGTTCTCCGTGCTGATCCTGCTGCGCGGGCATAACGAACCGGGAGGTGGCTTTGTGGGCGGGCTGCTGAGCGCGGCTGCGTTCGCGCTCTATGCGATGGCCCACGGCCCGCAGGCGACGCGGCAACTGCTGCGCGTGGAGCCCCGTACGCTGATTGCGGCGGGTCTGCTGACCGCGTTGGGCAGCGGCACCTTGGCCCTGCTCAGAGGGCAGCCGTTTCTCACCGGTCAGTGGTTCTCCGGCAAGGTTCCCGGCGTGGGGCATGTCGGGACGGTGCTGCTGTTTGATCTAGGTGTCTACCTGGTGGTCATGGGCACGACGCTGCTGATCGTTCTGACGCTCAGTGAGGAGTGAGTCTGATGCTCGTACTGATGGCGGTGGTGGCAGGCGGCCTGTACGCGGCCGGTCTGTACATGATGCTGGCTCGCAGCATTGTCCGGCTGATCTTCGGTTTGGTGATCCTCGGGCACGCGGCGAATCTGACCATCTTCACCTCTGCGCGGCTCGTGCGCGGCCGCCCACCGCTGGTTCCTGAAGGCGCGGCGGCGCCGGCGCCCGGCTACGCCGATCCGCTGCCGCAGGCATTAATTCTGACGGCTATCGTGATCGGTTTCGGGCTGCTCGCCTTCACGTCCGTGCTGGTTAAGCGCAGCTACGAGGTAGTGGGCACGGACGACTCGGACCAGATGACGGCGACGGAGTCATGAACCTGCTGATCATACTGCCTGTGCTGCTGCCGGCGGTTACCGCCAGCGTCTGTCTCCTGCTGTGGAGCCGGCCGCGAATCCAGCAGGGCGCGGCTGTCGCTGGGGCGACCGCGCTGCTGGCAGCCGCCATATGGCTACTCGCGGTGGTGTGGTCTGAAGGTATTCACAGCGCCCAGGCCGGCAACTGGCCGGCGCCGTTCGGCATCAGTATCGTGGCCGATCTGTTCAGCGCCTTGATGGTGTTGCTGGCTTGCCTGATGGGGTTCGCGGTCACGCTCTATTCCGTGGCGGAGGTGGATTCGGTCCGGCGACGGGTCGGCTATTTTCCCCTGTTGTTCCTCCTGCTGATGGGCGTATGCGGGGCTTTCCTCACCGGCGACATCTTCAATCTGTTCGTCTGGTTCGAGGTCACGCTCATCGCCAGTTTCGTGCTTTTGTGCCTTGGTGGGGAGCGCCAGCAGGTGGAGGGGGCGTTCAAGTATGTGGCCCTGAACCTGTTCAGCTCGGCGCTTTTCCTCACCGGCGTGGGGCTGCTCTATGCCACCGCCCATACGCTGAACATGGCGGACCTGTCGAGGCAGTTGCCAGGAATTGCAGCCCGATCCCCTGAGCTGTTGTACGCCATCGTGGCCCTCTTCGCGGTGACCTTCGGCATCAAGGCGGGCGTCTTTCCGCTGTTCTTCTGGCTGCCGGCCAGCTATCACACCCCTCCCTCTGCCGTCTCCGCGATCTTTGCCGGCCTGCTGACCAAGGTCGGCGTCTATGCGCTGGCCCGCGTTTTCACCCTGGTTTTTCCCGGCCACCCGACGATCTATCTGCTCATCCTGGTGTTGGCCGGCCTGACCATGTTGACGGGGGTCCTGGGGGCCGTCTCGCAGTTTGAGTTTCGGCGCGTGCTGAGCTTCCACATCATCAGCCAGATCGGCTACATGGTCATGGGTATAGGCCTGCTGGCCGCTCCGGACGAGAGCACGCAGCGGCTGGGTATCACCGCCATGATCTTCTACATCGCCCACCACATCATCGTGAAGACGAACCTCTTTCTCGTCGCCGGGACCGTGAACGTGCTTCGCGGCACCTACCAGCTCAAGCCTCTGGGCGGCCTGGCCATCAGCCGCCCATGGCTGGCGGTCCTGTTCGCCATCCCCGCCTTCAGCCTGGCGGGCATACCGCCGCTGTCGGGGTTCTGGGCCAAGCTGGGGCTGATCAAGGCGGGCCTGTTGGCGGGTCAGTACCTGATCGTCGCCGTGGCCCTGGCCACCGGGCTGATCACTTTACTGAGCATGATCAAGATCTGGAACGAGGCCTTCTGGAAGCCGGTCCCCGATCCACCCGGCGAAGAGGTCAAGACCCCTGCGTCGCCGGGCGCCGTCCGCATGACGTTGTTGATCGGGCCCATGGCGCTCCTGGCCAGCCTCACCCTGTTAATCGGATTTCAGCCGCAGGCACTCTTCGCGCTCTCGCAGCGTGCCGCGGAACAGATGCTTGCGCCGGCCGCTTACGCGCGCATGCTGGGACTGGAGGAAAATCAAACGGCCGTTGAGCGGGCCCCGGCGCCGGGGAATCTGCCATGAACGTTTTTCTGCTCAACCTGTTGCTTACCATTCTGTGGGCGGCCACAACCGGCAGCGCCCGGCTGGGCAATGTGACCGTCGGCTTCGTGGTCAGCTTCCTGGTTCTGTGGTGGTTGCAGCCGCTGCTGGGTCCCACCGCGTATTTCCGAAAGCTGCCCCGCGCGCTCACGTTCGGCCTGTTCTTCCTCTGGGATCTGCTCCGCTCGAATCTGCGCGTGGCCTGGGACGTGGTCACGCCAACAGCCTACCGCCGCCCCGGCATCGTAGCCGTTCCGCTTGATCTCAAAACCGATCTGGAGATTACGCTACTGGCCAACCTGCTTACGCTCACTCCAGGAAGCGTCACGCTGGACGTTTCAGACGACCGCAAGGTGCTCTATGTCCACGCCATGTTCGCCGCCGACCCCGAGCAGGTGCGACGCGACATCAAGCAGAACTATGAGCGGCGGGTGATGGAACTGTTCCGCTGAGGAGGTCCCTGACCATGCTGATTCACGAGCTCATCCTTCTGGGCATACTCGCCGGGGCGGCGGCGCTGTGCTTGCTGCGCTTGGCTATCGGCCCCAGCCTGCCGGACCGGGTCGTGGCGCTCGATGTGCTGGCCATCATCGGTGTGGCCATCTCGGCGCTCTACGCCGTGGCCGTCGATCAACCGGTCTATCTCGACGTGGCGGTTATTTTCGCTTTAGTCAACTTCGTCGGTACGGTAGCATTCGCACGGTACCTCGAAAAACGGGTGCAATCATGAGTTCGGTTCTCCTGGTGCTCGAAATCGGCCTGGCCTGGGTCGGGGGCCTGTTTGCTTTCCTGGCGGCGGTGGGCATTGTGGTCATGCCGGACCTGTTCACGCGCATGCATGCAGCCAGCAAGGGCGCCACGCTGGGCGCCGCGTGCGTGCTCATCGCCGTGGCATTGCACTTCTCAGACGTGCTCATCACCGTGCGCGCCATCGTCGTGGCGATTTTCCTCTTCTTTACCGTGCCGATCGCAGCCCACATGATCGCGCGGGCCGGCTATCTCGCTCGCGTGCATCTGGCCCCTGGGACCGTCATCGATGAGCTCCAGGGTCGCTACGACCGGCGCACGCACGCGCTGTCCAGCCCGCCCGCTGCAGAATGCGCTGGCCACGAATCCACGCCGGAAGCGGATTGAGCGCCTCCTTCACTGGCGGTTACCATTTCTCCGGCGGCGCCTATGGCGATCCCGCTCAAGGCTGCCGCCAGGAGGATTGCGATGCGGCGACTCACGTATGCCGCGGCTTCCGCCGCGCTGACGATCTTGATGTTGGCCGGATTCGCCCGGGCCGAGCCTCCCGGCGATGATCGGCTCTCGCCCGAGGAATTCGCTGTGCTGCCCTGGGGTTGGACGGCTGCGAAGCCCGAGGCGCTTGAGGAGATCCGCGCCTGCGGGTTTAATCTCGCCGGCTTCGTCTCCGGAGACGGGCTGGACGCGGTTGCCGCCGCCGGCCTGAAGGCCATCGTGCACGAAGCGCCCCTCCACGTGGGCGACCCGACGGCCGACCTCGCCAAGGACCAGATCAAAGATCGCATCGCTCCCGTTGTGGAGCGCGTTCGTCAACACCCGGCGGTTTACGGCTACTATCTGCGTGATGAACCGTCTGCCGCCATGTTCCCCGCCCTGGCCCGGTTCAGTGCGGTACTGCGGGATCTGGATCCGAAGGCCCTTCCGTATATCAACCTGTTTCCCAATTATGCCTCCAGTGCGCAGCTTGGCAGCAAGAGCTACGAGGAGCATCTCGAAGCCTTCATCACCACGGTCAAGCCGCCGTTCGTGAGCTATGACCACTACGCACTGATGGACGACGGCACGCTGCGCGGCGGCTATTTCCAGAATCTGGAGGCTGTGCGCGGGGCCGCCCTCAAGCATGACCTGCCGTTCTGGAACATCGTGCTGTCCAACGCCCACTTCCGCTATGCCGATCCCTCCGAGGCGGGCTTCCGATTCCAGGTCTACACCACGCTGGCCTACGGCGCGCGGGGGATCAGTTACTTCACCTACTTCGCACCGGCCACCGGCAACTATCGGCTGGCACCCATCGATCAGTTCGGCCACAAAACGGCCACCTGGGACATGCTGCGAAACGTGAATCTCCAGATCCACAAGCTCGGTCCGACTTACGTGAAGCTCAGAAGCGTGAACGTGTTTCATCACCCGACGGTGCCTGACGGCTGCCAGGGCATCCCGACGGCTCGCTTTGTGGAGAGTCTCGAGGGGGGCCAGTTCCTGGTGGGAGAATTCGAAGGCCCGAACGGGCAGCCCTATGCGATGATCGTCAACACCGACCTGCACAAGTCGGCAAGCTTCACCGTCAGGTTCAAGCCGGCCGGCCGCATCATGCAGGTGAACAGCTACACGGGCCAAGTCCACCCCTGGCACGGCGAGAACAACTGGCTGGCCCCCGGCCAGGGCATGCTGCTGACGGTGGAGTCCCCTCAATAATGCTTCACAGAGGCAGGTGTGTCTCACGAACCAGGTACAGGCCCGCCAACTCGCCGATGTAGATCAGCACTAGCGCGAAGTACAGAATCCCCGTGGCAGACTGAGTGGCCCGCAGGCGGACGGTCTCGACAACCATGTACGCAAAAACCGCCGGAATGAGCAGGCCCACGCCGCCGCGGACGAGCAGCAGCAGCCACTCCCGCGCGAGCAGATCGGACGGAACGGTCCCATGGGCGGCTCCGTATCCCCACACTGCTCCCCCCACCAGTAGCGTCCAGGCGATCCGGGCGGCCATGGCCCCTGCGAAGACCATCGCCAGCCGCCGCAGCGGATGAATGGTCATGGCCGTATGTGTCAAATAGGCATGCCCCAGCGCGGTGGCCAGACTCACCGCGCCGAGGAGTATGGCCGTCAAGGCATGACCCGCCAGAACCGCCAGTAGTACCGCCCGTTGGCCATAAGCCCATATGCCGTCATCCAAACCCCAAGCCCAACCGGCCATTAAGGCCAGCAGCCCTCCGACTCCTGCCCCAACCCGCACCGCTCGCCCGTACGCGGGAGCCACGGGGGCCTGGCCCAACACCACGAAGGCCGCCAAAGCGGCCAGCCCCGTCAGGATGGCGCCCCAGACCGCCCAGGGACCCGCCTCCCAGCGGCTTCCCAATGCGAAATGGGCCAGCACCGGCACGAGCAGGCAGAGGGCCAGGATGGCGATCAGCCGCACGAAGCTCCAGGCCACCTGATCCATCCGGCACATGGCCAGAACAAGCAGAAAACCGGCCGCCAGCGTCGTCAGAAACAGGATCACCACGGTATTCTGACCTCAGATTCCTCCCCACAATCCCTCATCGGGCGTAATTCCTTACGATCCGCACCCCTCGAGCGGCCGGAGCCGTCGGCATGATAGACGCTCCCCCCCGGCCATCGGAAGCGGGTTGTAATGCAGCCACCGCAATTCAGCCAGCCTGCTGCTACCATAGTGTGACCCGCTCGCCGGGGGCCTCTCCGCACACCTGGGCCGCCGGGACGGATTTTTCTTGACGGCTCAGTGCCGCAGGCTATATTTTGAGTGCACGCTCGCGGGCCTGTGCGTTTCGCTGCGCCGGCGAGCCTAACTGCTGGATATGTTGGCATTTATACGGCTTCCATCCATGACGCACACGACGGCATAGCATGACGCTTCTCCGCTTCATGACGGCGAAGTGCACGCGTGCGCGTCCGCGGATGGCAGGCCGTTTTTTCTTTGGATTGAGCAATTACGCAACAAGTTGAGCAACTGATGCCTCAAGTCACGCTGCCAGATGGAAAAGCCATGGACATGCCGGCGGGTGCGACCGTCGGCGACGTGGCCGCGCGCATCGGCCCCGGGCTGGCCAAGGCGGCCATCGCCGGCAAGGTGGACGGCGAAATCGTGGACCTCGCTCGCCCCATCACGCGCGACTGCCGCCTGGAAATCCTCAAGGCCGACGCCGCCAACCCCGACAGCCTGTACGTCCTGCGGCACAGCGCCGCCCACGTCATGGCTGAAGCCATTTGCAGCCTCTTTCCGTCCACGAAGCTCGTCTACGGGCCGCCCGTCGAGAACGGCTTCTACTACGACATCGACCTTGATCGGCCGCTGTCTGTCCAGGACTTCGAGGCCATCGAGGCTCGCATGGCCGAGATCCTCAAAGAGGATCGCCCCTTTACCCGCTACCAGATGGACCGCGAGGAGGCGTTCAGCAAGCTCCGCGATGAGGGCAACCGCTACAAAATCGATAACGCCGAGCGCGCGGAAGGGTCCCTGAGTTTCTACGCCACCGGGCAACCGGGGCGGAATTTCGAGGATCTCTGCCGTGGGCCGCACGTGCCCAGCACCGGCCGGATCGGGGCCATTAAGCTGATGCAGGTCAGCGGGGCGTACTACCGCGGCGATCAGAACGAGAAGCAGCTCCAGCGCGTGTACGGCACCGCCTGGCCATCGCGGAAAGATCTCGACAAGTACCTGGCCCAGCTCGAGGAAGCACGCAAGCGTGATCACCGTAAGATCGGGCAGGAGCTGGGTTTATTTGCCATCGATCCGCTGGTGGGCAGCGGACTGGTGCTCTGGAAGCCCAAGGGCGCCATTGTTCGAATGGAGCTTCAGAGTTTCCTGCAGCAGGAGCTCACGCGGGGGGGCTACCAGCCGGTCTACACGCCGCACATTGGCAAGCTGGGCCTCTACCGCACCAGCGGCCACTTCCCGTATTACCGGGAGTCGCAGTTCCCGCCGCTGTTCGAGACGCAGCGTGCGGAGATCCTCAACCGTTTGTGGGAAGCGGCCCGCGGCCGTCCGGATGGCGATATCACGGCCCAGGAGCGCGAGCTGCTCGACGAGCTCAAGGCCGCCGATCCGGAGGGCTACGCCGCCCTGACCGGTCAGGACGGCGCCGCCTATAAGACCTCCGGCGGTAAGGAAACCAATCTCAAGCTGATCGAGGCTCAGCTCGAGGTCTCCGACGGTTATCTGCTGCGGCCCATGAACTGCCCGCACCACATTCGCATCTTTGCCTCCGAGCCGCACAGCTACCGCGACCTGCCCATCCGGTATGCGGAGTTCGGCACGGTCTACCGCTACGAGCAGAGCGGCGAGCTGTCCGGGATGACCCGCGTTCGGGGATTCACGCAGGACGATGCCCACCTGTTCTGCCGCCCGGACCAGCTTCTCGACGAGATCACCGGCTGCGTGAATCTCACTCGCCGGGTGCTGGACCTGCTCGGCCTGACCGACTACCGGGTCCGCATCGGCCTGCGCGATCCGGGCAGCAGCAAGTACGTGGGCAGCGATGAGAACTGGCGGCTGGCCGAGGAGGCCGTCCGCCAGGCGGTCGCCCACAGTGGCATGAACTTCACCGAGGAGACCGGCGAAGCGGCCTTCTATGGCCCCAAGATCGACTTCGTGGTCAAGGACTGCATCGGGCGCGACTGGCAGTTGGGCACCGTGCAGGTGGACTATAATCTTCCCGAGCGGTTCGACCTGCAGTACATCGGTTCCGATAACCTGCCGCACCGGCCGATCATGATCCACCGCGCTCCCTTTGGCAGTATGGAGCGGTTTGTCGGTATACTGATCGAGCACTTTGCCGGCGCGTTCCCCCTGTGGCTGGCCCCTGTGCAGGTCATGGTGGCTTCGGTCAGCGAGAAGAGCGGCGATTATGCCCGGGCCGTGCGCGACCGGTTGTTTGAAGCGGGCTTAAGGGTGGAGTTGGACAACTCCCCCGAGAAGATCGGGCCCAAGAAGCACAACGCCCGGAAGCAGCAGATCCCCTATATCCTGGTGGTGGGGGAAAAGGAAGCAGCCGATCAGACGGTGAACGTGAACGATCGCGCGGGCAAGAATCTCGGCACCGAGCCGCTGGCGGCGTTCCTGGAGCGTTGTCTTCAGCAGGTGCGGCAACGGACGCTGGACGTCTCCTGCGTTTCGGGATGAGAAGTGGGACCGGCCAGGGATCGGTTTCCAACCGGTCATGAGCGTTGGGCGTGTGCCACTGCTCTGTGAGCGGTGGGGGCAGCCCAGTTGATGCTGATTGTCGCCCGGGTGTGGCGCCCGGGCTTATCCGTCGCGGCAACGCGGCAATGGACTGTTTTTTTATTTGAAAGGACCAGAGCCATAGCACAGGCACATCGCTGTAACGAGCAGATCCGGCTGTCGCCGATCCGGTTGATTGACCATGAGAACGTCCAGCACGGCGTTGTTCCCACGGACGAAGCCATGCGGATGGCCCGGGCTGCCGGGTTGGATCTGGTCGAAGTTGCACCGACCGAACGGCCTCCCGTCTGCCGGATCATGGATTACGGGAAGTTCAAGTATTCCCAGAAGAAAAAGAAGCAGAAGCACCACGAGCAAAAGCTCAAGGAAGTCCGGCTCCATCCGCGAACGGACGATCACGACCAGGACATCAAGTTCAACCAAGCCCTGGGCTTCCTCGAGAAGGGCGATAAGGTGCAGTTCACCATGATTTTCCGCGGTCGCGAGCGGTTCCACCAGGATATCGGGTACAACGCGTTTAACTCGATCCTGGCCAAGCTGGGCGACAAGGCCAAAGTCGAGCGCCCGCCGCGCAGTGAAGGCCGCCGGATGATCATGATCGTGGCGCCGGCCAAACACTAAAGACTCTATCGCCGTTCCCGCAACGGCCAAGCACGGTAGTGGAAGTGAGAAGTGAGAGAGGCTCTGCCGCGACAGGGCTCTTCTCACTTCTGACTTCCCTTTTTGCCCAATACCATCGGACTGGAGAGACAATGGCAGACCTGATTCCCCCCCATGGCGGCCTGGCTGAACCCATGAACCGTACCGTCTCGCGCGAACGAGAGGCGGACTTCCGCCGCGAAACGGCCGAACTGAAGGCCTTTACGGTCAGCGACGCGGATTTATCCAGCGTCTATCGCATCGGCGATGGCGGGCTGAGTCCGCTGGTGGGACCGATGACCAAGGCGGTCTACGATCAGGTGCTGCGCGACGCCAACATCGAACGCAACGGCAAGAAGTACGCCTGGACCATTCCCATCTCGCTGCCGGTGGACAAGGATCTGGCCGGCACGTTCAAGGCCGGGCAGCGCGTGCGGCTGACCGATGCGAAGGGCAACCTCGTCGGTGCACTGCGCATCGATGACATTTTTCCCTGGGACAAGGCCGCTTACATCGAGGGTGTCTACCAGACGCAGCGTACCGATCATCCCGGCGGCCGCATGGTGCTCAGTGATCCGCGCGACGTGCTGGTCGGCGGCGAAATCGAGGTTCTGCCCCAGCCCAAGCACCCCGAGTATGGCAAGTACGTCCTTTCGCCCCGCGAGAGCCGGGCTCTCTTCGCCCA
>BTUC01000232.1:0-11698 GCA_045863575.1 Phycisphaerae bacterium | reverse complement strand
CCCGCCCGGCCGCTACAGCATTGGTACGAGCGGATTCTTCACTTCGGCCGCGGCTTGGCCAAGACGCCCAGGTGGTTGGCGACGCGGCGCTCCTGGCCCAGGGGATTGGAGGGGCGATTGAGGACCACGGGTTTTCCATCCGGCCCTTCCCGGACCAACGTGGTGCTGCCGCCGCCGTCGAGGTTGATGGCGTCCCACGCGCCCAACTTCTTGAGCCATTCTGCGGTTTCGGGCTTGGTGGCGCCTTCGCTGTAGCCGGGCTGACGGCCATCGAGCGCCATGAGGATGAGATAACGGCCATCACGGCTGACCCCCGCCGCGGAACGGGGATGGCGCACGACGGTGATGTTCCGGGTGTCGTCCGCCTTGAGGCTGTAGCGCCCGTCGAGCAGCAGCGTGGTATCGCCGGCCAAGGCGTTGTACGCCTTGCCCGGTTCAATGGGCGCGGGATCGATCCAGGCGCGGCGGTCCCGGCCGATGAGCAGGGCGTCGAACTTGTTGGGTGGCGAATAGAGGTTTCCGCGCGACATGGACAGGCCGACGATGTCCTGGGCCTGCCCCGGACGCTCCGCCAGCGGGCCAAAGAACGAGCCGTTAATGGCCACCTGGCACTTGAATTCCGACAGGAACTCGCTGGTCCGGCGGGCATTGACGTCTTTGGGCTCGTCGCCGTTGGATGGCGTCACCAGGAACTCGATGGTCGGCTCGCGCAGATCCACGCGCACAGCCCGCACCTGTATCGGACGCGGCTTGACCGTCGAGGCTTCGCACAGTTCGACGCCCCGGAAGATCGGCTTCCATTCAGAGAAGGTCGCGTGCCGAATGCCTACCGCGGGATCCTCAGCCGGCAGAGTGCTGGGCGACGCAGCAGGCGACGCGGCCATCGCTGCGTGGAACAACAGGCCCGAGGCGGCCAGCCTGAAGACGATCGAATGAAGCATGGCGGGAACCTCCGTCCGTAAGCGCATCCGAGCCGAAACGGTATATACCGAATCAGGAGGACGGAAACAACGGTGCCGGAAATCCATCACGGGCTCGGACGCACCTACTTTAACCCGCCCGGCGACACCCTGGGAGCATTCCTCCGTCAGGGGCCCAGAGGCGTGTGAGTGGTACGATTCTCATGCGTAATACTCGCGACCATGTCGTTCTCCGGGTAGAAAGCAGATGAGCGAGGCGGATGGGCGGATCAGGGACAATCACCTGTTCTTCTAGAGGCAGTCACCTGTTTGATGCCTGTTTTTTCTTGTTCTCGGCTCTGCAAGGTCGCTCGACCGCTCGGGCGTACAGCTCCCGACCCGTTTGTCGCTCGAGCCGGACCACGAAGGCTCCTTGTCGCCGTGTAGCTCAATGGTCGCTCCGATGACCGCCTCCGTCCGCCCCGTTTGCTCTCGAGGAAACGGAGAGCGAATCCCGCTTCTCTCCGTTACCTCCTTGTGCCGAAATCCTGACGGCGCGGAACAGCAATAAGCCCATTTCGGCACAAGCTGTTTTGTCCCAGTGGGTTAGGCGCGATCTTACTCGTCCGGGCACCATCTAGACCGGCCGGTGGCGTTTCAGAAGAAGTAGGCGTTCGACAACATCTCGCGGTGTCAGCGGTCGTTAACACCGATATAATGTTGGCGATTGCTGACTTGGAGATGCGTTCATGCTCATCCGAACACCGACAGATTTGGGTGCGGTCATCCGCGCGCGACGCCGTGAACTCGGCTGGGACCAGCAAACGCTTGCGAAGAAAATCGGCGTGAGCCGCCAATGGGTCATCGAGATCGAGAAAGGAAAGCCCAGAGCCGAAGTAGGGCTGGTGCTGCGGGCGCTCAACGCCTTGGGCGTCTCCCTGGCACCAGGTGGCGGGGCGGTCGCCCCGCATAAGACCGAGGACGCGGCGCCGCAGATCGACATTGATGCCATCGTGCGCAGGGCGCGGGGAGAGACGTGATGGCCCGAGAACCGATTGCCCTGCTTAACGCGCGTAGAATCGGGCGCGTCGAAATGAGCCGCCAGGGACGGCTCGCCTTCACGTATGACGGGGACTGGCGGGCACGGCGAGATGCCGTGCCCTTGTCCCTCTCCATGCCTCTGGCCGTGGCTGAGCACGAACATAGAGCCATCGAATCCCACCTATGGGGATTGTTGCCATTGTGGATCGACTGGTCAGCCAGGTTGCGGCGCATGCGCCCAGGTGCAAATTGGTTGCAGAGCACGCCATCGATAAAGCTTGAACTGGAGCTTTGGCCAGGACATGAAGGTCGGGCCAAAGCTCCGTGCACGTGCGCCGTAAATCAACACCGCGGGTCCGCTGGCCGGGCTGGACGGCGAGGTGCTTTGCCCCGTCTGCCTGGCGGGCATATGATTCCCGATTCGGCCGGGGGGGCTGGTCGGGAGTAGTCGATGCGCGTGGTGTTCTTCGGGTCTGGTGAATTTGCCGTGCCCAGCCTGCGGTGGCTGGTGAACAGCCCGCACGAGGTCGTGCGGGTGGTGACGCAGCCGGACCGTCCGGCGGGGCGGGGCAAGAAGCTGGTGTCCACGCCCGTGGCGGCACAAGCGGAGGCGGAGGGGCTGGCCGTGGAGCGTTGCGATGACGTGAACCAGCCGGCGTTCGTGGAGGGCCTGGCCGGTTTAGGCGCCGACATCGGCGTGGTCATCGCGTTCGGTCAGAAGATTCGCGAGCCCCTGCGGGCGGTGTTCCCGAGTTCATGCGTGAATCTGCACGCTTCGTTGCTGCCCAAGTATCGTGGGGCGGCGCCGATTCCCTGGGCTATTCTCTCCGGGGAGAAGCTGACCGGTGTGAGCGTGTTCCGGCTGGTGGACCGGATGGATGCCGGGCCCGTGCTGGTGACGCGGCAGACGGCCATTGGGCCGTCGGAGACCTGCGAGGAGCTGGAATACCGCCTGGCCCGGGTCGGCTGCGACGCCATCGACGCGACCATGCGGCTGCATGAGAAAGAGCCCTTACCGGCTGGGGAACCGCAGGACGAGAGCCAGGCGACGCGGGCGCCGAAGTTGTCCAAGGCGGACGGCTATATTCAGTTCGAGGAGCCGGCCGAGCGGATCGTCTTGCGCGTGCGGGCCATGTGGTCTTGGCCGGGAGCCCGGTGTCGGTATGTGTCGGCCACGGGGCGGAGCGAAGAAGTCACGATCGCGAGTGCGACGGCTGTTCCGGTGGCCGTCCAGGATCCGCCGGGGACGATCACGCCGGTGCTCACGGCCGCCACGGGGCAGGGCACGCTGGAGATCCAGAGCATTCAGCCGGCCGGAAAACGCGTGATGGGTTGGCAGGAATTCGTGAACGGCCGGCACGTACAAGCGGGGGACCGGTTCGAGGGGCTGTCGGGCTAAGAGAGATCCCGGGAGGCCCGGCCGATTGATCCATCGTGTGCCACTGCTGTGCTCGCCACGCCGAAGTTGTTCACGGAGGCGGGTCAGCAGTGATTTGGGCATGGTGAATGCTCCCCCTGCTCCCGCACTGCTCACAGAGCAGACGCACCCTGAAGCTGAGGGTTTTCGTTCGGATGCAGTTTCTGGTTTTCGCTGCTTTCGCGATCGTTCTGAGCGTTCCCGCGGACGGGCCGCCGTGGTGGACGCTGGACTGGCCGCAGGCCACCTACGCGATCGCCGTCGGGCAGGTGCTGCTGGCCGGGTTGGTCGCGTGGTTTTTCACCCGGCAGGTGCACGTCAAGCTGGATCGCGAAGCGGCGTGGTTGCATGGAGCCCAGCGTCGGCTGGCGCAGGGCTCGGTGGCCGTTCGGTTCGTACTGGGCGCCGGACTGCTGATCAGCGTGTACCTGACCGACTGGGTTCGGCGGGTGCGGAGCTGGGATGGGGTGGAGTCCATATTCGGGCTCGACGAACTGATCGTGCTGGCTCCTTTCTTCGCGGCCATTCTGGTTTCCTGGGTGGCCCTGTATCCCGCTGACCGGGCGGTGCGGCGGGTGGCGTTCGAGCACCGACTCTGGTTGTCGGCGCCCGCACGGCCGGTCTGGCGGCTGGGCACTTATCTGAGCTTCATGCTGCGGCAGCACGTGCTGATCATCGCTGTCCCCATGGTGCCCATCGTGGTCGCGAACGATGCCATGCTGCGCTACGGGCCGCAGATCCGGCGCTGGGCGGGGCTGGCCTGGGCGGATCAGGCAGCCTTGGTCGGTGCGGCGGGACTGGTGTTCCTGGTCGCCCCGGTCCTGTTGCGGTACATCTGGCATACCCGCCTGCTGCCGCCGGGAGAACTTCGCAGCCAACTGGAAGAGATGTGCCGGCGCATCGGCCTCACCTATCGGCGCATTCTGATCTGGGAAAGCGACGGTATGGTGGTGAATGCGGCGGTCATGGGCCTGTTTCGACCGGTCCGCTACATCCTTCTATCTGATGGGCTGCTGGAGATGATGGACGACCGGCGGATCGAGGCGGTGTTTGGCCACGAAGCCGGCCACGTGAAGCATCGGCATATCCAGTACTACCTGCTGTTCGCCGTGTTCAGCATGCTGCTGGTGGGGGGCATCACGGAGCTGGCCGCCTGGTCGGTACAGCACTGGTCGTATCTGCCGCAGCGCTGGCCGTCCTTATTCGGTAGTCCACGGCGGGTCCACGACTACCTGCAAGTGGCAGCCATGGGGCTCATCGTGCTCGTCTGGGCCGTGGGCTTCGGAGGCGTCTCGCGGCGGTTCGAGTGGCAGGCGGACCTCTTTGGCGCCCGCAGCGTGACGCCAGGGCCGGAGGGATGCGACCAGCCCTGCCTCGTACACGGAACGGCCGTGCTCGTTCCGACCGGCCCGGACGGGCCCTCTGCAAGTGGCACCAAGCGCGGCGAGCCGGTCTGCGCGTCGGCCGCCTTGCTGTTTGCCGGGGCGCTTCAGCGGATCGCTGATCTGAATGGCATCCCGGTCGATGCGCGGAGTTGGCGGCACTCGAGCATCTCCAACCGCATGCGACTGTTGCAGAACTATGCGGTTGATCCGCTGTCGGCTGCCCGTCTGGAGCGGTCCGTCGCGATCATCAAGGCCGTTCTGCTGGCCGGGACAGTTATCGGACTGACCGTCGCCGTCTGGCTGTACTGGCCGACGACGTGACGCGAGCCGGTTTGGGGCAGAAGCCGGCTTGGCGGTCGAAGCAGCGCTTCTTCATTCCTGGTTTAAAAAAGCTTGCAATTTGTTGGCCGGACCGGTAATCTGATGGTCTCAATTCCAGCCCTGCACGCCTGGGAGAGGGAGGCGGTGCTCGGGCTTCTTTGTTGGTGTGTTTACCGGAGAGGTGTGGTCATCTTTTCAGCACCTGGAAAGGAGCGAAACCAATGAGATGGACTCGGATGGGATGGGCGGTCCTGCTGGCGCTATGCCTGACGGGAGCGGCCCAGGGTTACAACATGGGCCTGGAGGGGACTTACTTAGCTGCCAATCCGACTTTGGACAGCCGTCCCAATCCTGCCCCTGAGGCGGGCCAGCCGCCATGGGTAGGGGACACGCATCTGGGCTTCTCCGGTTCGGTGGCCCCGGACTGGTACGTGTACTACCCGAACTGGATAGGCGGCAGCCACTGGAATCTCGGGCCGGAGAACACGATCAAGACCGAAGGCGACACCTCGATGCGCATCTCGACCTCGGATTCCGGCGGCATCAAGGACGTCTACGTTGCCTCGCGCTTTCCAACGGTTGCCGGTTTGCAGTACACGCTGTATTTCGACCTGCAGCTCAATAGTGCCATCGGGGACCGTGCCCAGTACGCCGTTCTGCCGAGCGGCTCGCTGGCTCCGGAGGATGTGACCAACATTGAGCATTTTCCTGGTCACGAGCGCCCGGCTACGGTGGAGATCCCGCCGGCCAACTTCGACGATACGTGGCACACCTATTCCACAACATTCACTGCCACCGGGGCGGAGGCCTCACTGGCCGTTTACATCCGGCATGGCGATGGCCCCTCGAACCTGCACAACTACCTGGACAATCTCGTGCTGGTTCCTGAGCCGACCGCACTGCTGCTGTTGGGCCTGGGTGGCCTCATGGTAACTCGTCGTCGGCGCTGAGACACGCTGATCATTGTTCGAAACGGAAATCCCTTTGAGCCCCCCGGCCGGCCATCCGTTCGGGGGGCTTCCTTGTGAGGAAGGCGGTCATCAAACCCAACATTCGCGAAAGGAGCTGTTCATGCGTCAGTTCCAGGGCGTCGGAATCGCGTTGGCTCTCCTCTCATTGAGCCTGCCGGCGGCAGGTGAGAACCCGGGCCTGGAGGGACCGTACCTGTCAGCCTCGCCCGAACTGGACGTGCGCGGGGGTGGGGCCACCCAGCAGCCGCCCTACGTGGGCGATGTCCAGCTTAACTTCGCAGGTGAAATCCCACCTGACTGGTATGCCGCCTATCCGTCGTGGGTGGGGGGCGGCTCCGCTCATTGGGAGCTTTTCGCCGAAACGGTGGACAAAACGCAAGGCGAATCCGCACTGCGGGTGACGCTGCGGGATGAAAACGTGTTCGTCCGCGATATATACCTGGGCACGAAGTTGCGGGTGCGCACCGGGGTCCCCACGGCCATCACGTTTGACGCGAAGCTGTCGAACATGAGCACGCGAGCGCAGTACGCGGTGCGGCTCGATGCGTCACTGGCCGGCGACGACATGGTGGACATTGAGGATTTCGGGGGCCATGAACGGCCGGACACCGTCCTGATTCCCGCGGAGCTGTTCGGCGATGGGGATTGGCACACATTCTTTAAGGAAGTCGTACCGACCGGTCCCGAAGTCTCGCTCATTATCTACCTGCGCGGCGGAGCCGCCGGTGATCCCGGCGCTCCCCACGTGGGCAAGTTTCACCTCATTGACAACGTGACGGTCACGCCGCCGCCGCTCCCGCCGTGCGGGGAACTCTACGCAGACCGCGACGTGGATGGCGATGTGGATCAGGAGGATTTCGGCGTTTTCCAGATCTGCTACACGGGCGTGGGCGTGTTTGAGTTGTCCGGGGAATGCGCCTGCTTCAACCGCGATGGGGACAGCGACGTGGACCAGGCGGATTTCGGCGCATTCCAGCTTTGTGTGAGCGGCCCCGATCTCCTCGCCGACCCAGACTGCCAGCAGGCAGGGTAACGTGCGGCGGAAGTCAGAACTGCCGGCGCATGTCCTGCGCCTCGGTGGATGATCGTTGCGTCCAGTAGCTCTCAATCCCCGGCTGCCGCCAGCGTCGGCTCATGGGATCCTTGCCCAGCAGGCGCAGGACCAGGCTGATCGGCGTGATCATGAGGAAGTACACCAGGCTGAGGAGAAGCCGGGTGTTGAACCAGTTCAGCACCCACCCCAGCCAGGCCCATGCTTTTTGCAGCGGGAGCAGTGCACGAGGAGCAGCGAGAGCCATCACGGCCAGCAGTGTGGCCAGAGCCGCGAAGGCAATCGGCCAGGCCGGTGCGGCCTGCCGGAAGGCGGCAATGCCGGCAATAATGCCCAGCACGACGGCCGCACCCAGGCCGAACCGGCGCTGGCTCGTGGCCGGCATGGTGACGTGGCTTTCATGATGCGGTTCGCTGATCAATCCAGGATGCGCTCCACCGGTGGCAGTTCCGCCCGCTTCTCAGCGGGCTGCTGTGATTTGCTCAACAGATAATCGCCGAGCACGAGATAATCCAACTCCGTCCGCATGAAGCAGCGGTATGCGTCCAGCGGCGTGCAGACGATGGGCTCACCGCGCACATTGAAACTCGTGTTGATCATCAGGGGACAGTCCGTCCGCCGGGCGAAGGCGGTGATCAGCCGGTGGAAGCGTGGGTTGTCCGCGGGATTGACCGTCTGAATGCGTGCGGAGTAGTCCACGTGGGTGATGGCGGGCACGTCGCTGCGCACCTGCTTGCGGCGCTCCATGCCCTCGAGGCCTGACCCGGGCCCGTCGGACGTTCGACGGCGGGGCTGAACGGGGGCCACCAGAAGCATATAGGGGCTCGGTCGATCCAGCTCAAAATAGTCGGATACACGCTCCAGCAGAACAGCCGGGGCGAACGGCCGGAATGATTCGCGGAATTTGATCTTCAGGTTCAGGGCGGTCTGCATTTTCGGGTTGCGGGCATCGCCGAGGATGCTGCGGTTGCCCAGTGCCCGCGGGCCGAACTCCATACGGCCGTCCAGCCAACCGACGATATGTCCTTCGGCGATGACTCCGGCCACCCGCTCGGTCAGTTCATCGGGCTGATAGCGCGTGGCGGGCAGATGCTCGGTTTCCAGGAAGCGGTCGATGTCATCGCTCTTGAAGGCGGGACCCAGTTGAGCACCCTGCATCTGGTCGCGGCTGGAATCGGATCGGCGATCCATGCCCAGGTATTCGTGCCAGACCGACAGGGCGGCGCCCAGTGCTCCGCCAGCATCGCCGGAGGCCGGTTGAATCCAAAGATCGTCGAAGGGACCCTCGCGCAGCAGACGGCCATTGGCCACGCAGTTCAAGGCCACGCCGCCGGCCAGGCACAGGTAGCGCTGCCCGGTGCGCTCGTGCACGTGTCGGCCCATGCCCAGCACGATCTCCTCGGTTACCTGCTGGATGCTGCGGGCAATGTCGCAGGTCCGCTGGGTCATTTCCGATTCCGGCACGCGGGGCGGTCCCCCGAAGAGCCGGTGGAAGCGTCGGCTGGTCATGGTCAGACCGGTGCAGTAATTGAAGTAGTCCATGTTGAGCCGGAACGAGCCGTCCGGCTTCAGATCGATCAGATGCTCCAGGATCTGATCGACGTAGCGGGGCTCACCATACGGGGCGAGCCCCATCAGCTTGTACTCGCCGCTGTTGACGCGGAAACCGCAATAGTAGGTGAAGGCGGAGTAGAGCAAGCCCAGCGAATGGGGGAAACGAATCTCCTGCGACAGGCGCAACCGGTTGCCCTCCCCGACGCCCCAGGCGGAGGTCGTCCACTCGCCGACCCCGTCGATGGTCAGGACCGCCGCCTGCTCGTAAGGACTGGGGAAAAACGCGCTGGCCGCGTGAGACGCGTGATGATCGCAGAAGAGGATCTCGCCGCAGCCGTCCAGCTCCTCCTCGATCTGCCGGCGAAGCCAGATCTTGCTCTTGAGCCACACCGGCATTGAGGTCAGAAACGAGCGGAGCCCGCGCGGGGCATACGCACAATAGGTCTGGAGCAGGCGATCGAATTTGAGAATGGGCTTGTCGTAGAAGACGACGTAATCGAGCTGATCGGGAGTGAGGCCGCCTTCCTCAAGGCAGTAGCGGATCGCTTGACGCGGGAAGGAGGCGTCGTGTTTGCGTCGGGTGAAGCGTTCCTCCTGGGCGGCGGCGACGATGTCGCCGTCCCGCAGGAGCGCCGCCGCACTGTCGTGGTAGAGGGCCGAGATGCCCAGGACGTGGACGGCCAAGATCGCCTCTGCTAGAAGAGCGTGTAGATAAACGGAGCCAGCGCGGAAGATTCCGCGAAGAGAATCAGCGCGGACAGCGCCAGCAGAACCACCAGCGGGGGCAGCAGCCACCAGCGCTTGGACGCATTCATAAATGCGGCCAGCTCACGAGCGAGCGAAAGGACGCCTGAGCGGCGGCGCGGCCGTTCCATCATACGCCTCCCTGCGCTGCCGGTGCCCCTGCTGGGGCGGCCGGACTGGCGCGGACTCCATCAGCTTTGACACCTCGGCGCGTTAAACTATCATAGTATATGACTTAACCTGTTGCTGCAACCATCGGGGGCAATAACGATACACCCAGAGGACGGTATGGACGAGGAACTCGTCAGGGAGGGGCCGGCGCGAGACGAAGCCGCTTCGCCAGGGACGCCGCCTGCGCCCCACGCGAAGAGCCGTCGGGGATCGCGACTGAAGTGGTGGCAGAAGCTCGCGCTGGTGGGTTTCTCACTGGGGCTGCTTCTGGTGGCGGAGCTGGCTGTGCGCCTGTTCGGTTATGGGCCCGATCTGAGCTTCGTGGTGACCCGTCTCGACCGGGGCTCAGAGCGGATCATGGGCATCAATCCGGAGGCCTACAAGCGCTTTCACGGGGCCCTGGGCCTGGACCCGGCCCGCACGCGGTTTGCTCCCTGGCGGGAGTTCATCGACCCCAAGCCGGCCAACACCTTCCGCGTGATGTTCATGGGCGGCAGCAGCGTGGAAGGTTATCCGCACGCGCCCAACGGCTGTGCGCCCGCGTTCCTGGAGGCGATGCTGCAGGACGCCTGGCCGGACAAACACGTCGAGGTGATCAACTGCGGCGTGACGGCCATTAACAGTTGGAGCCTGCGCGCCTGGGCGCCGGAGTTGCTGCGGCATCAGCCGGACCTGCTCGTGATCTATGCGGGGCACAATGAGTTCTACGGCGGGTTCGGGCCGGCTTCCCTCAACGGCGCGGGAACCAGCCGCTCGCGCGTGCTCGCCCATATCTGGATGCGTGACCTGCGCCTGGTCGGGGCGCTCAGTGATCTTATCGGCCTGGTGGGGCTGCGTCGCCAGCCTCCGCAGGGCCTGCTGATGGAGCGGCTCGCCCGCGAGCGGCAGATCCCGCTGAACAGCGAGATCTATGCCGGTTGCCGGGATAATTTTAGAGCCAACCTGGAGGATATGGCGCGGGCAGCTCGAGCAGCCAGCGTGCCGGTGGCACTGTGTGGCCTGGTCAGCAATGAGAAGGGCCTGGTTCCCATGAACTCCGTTCATCGGGAGGAGCTCAGCGCCGATCAGCTCAAGCTATGGGAAGATCACTTCAACGCAGGACGCGAGGCCGGGCAGGCGTTCGACTGGGCCAAAGCGCTCCAGGCGTTCCACGAAGCGGCTCAGATCGACGAAGCCCATGCCGAACTGATCTATCGTTCGGCTGTGGCTCATGAGAACCTCGGCGCGTACGACCAGGCGCGCAGGGCATACCGCCGGGCACGGGATCTGGACGCCTTGCGATTCCGTGCGACCGCGGAGTTCAGCGACGTGATCCGTGAAGTGGCCGAACGAGAGAACGCCCTCCACGTCGACGTGCTGCCGGCCTTCGAGGCAGCCAGTCCCAAGGGGTTGATCGGCTGGAACCTGATGACCGACCATCTGCACCCGACTGTGGAAGGGCATTACCTGCTGGCCAGAACCATCTGCGAGCGCTTGGCCCGGGAAAAGAACGGGGCGTGGCCTTCTCTCGACCTGTCCAGGTTACCGGCTTATGCGACCGTGGCCGACCGTCTGGGCAATGACGAGCTCACTGCCATGATGGCGAAGGTCACGGTTTACACGTTGACCAAAGGTTTCCCCTATGCCGGCACGCCGAACGAGGAACTTCACCGCCGACTCGAGCAGGAGATTCTGGACTGGCAGAATGGGCTCACCGGGCCTTTGGCTGTTGCCCATGAAAAATGGTCCAGCAACCCGGGCTGGGATCGTTTGCACTATCACGTGGGTCAGGCGTACTTCGACCTGGGCGAATATGGGCAGGCGATCACCTACTTCCGGCGGGCTGATCAAATGAGCGAGCCACACAGCGTGGCGGCCGGTCGGGCCCGGTGCGGTCTCGTCCGCGCACGGCTGCTGTCTGCTGTTGATCCGGAGGCGATTCGGGTCGCCCGCGCTCAGGCGTCAGACCTGCAAGTCTGGCTTGGTGAGGCTCTGGCCATGCACCCAGACCAGCAGGCGGTGTTCAAGCGGCTTCAGGGGGAACTGGCCCAGGCTGTCGAACAGATAGGCGACTGAGAGCTGGTTCTCATGCCCCTTCCCGTTCCCGAGTTTTGTAGCCGCCGGACCTCCGTGCCGGCCGTTCAATGAGCGGAACGGCTGGCACG
>BTUC01000231.1:7666-11729 GCA_045863575.1 Phycisphaerae bacterium | reverse complement strand
GAAGTGACTCCCCCGCCCGGCTGCCCACGTGGTGGCCGGGCTTTTTCGTGCGCCCCCATTGCCTCTAGAACCCCTCCCGAGCGTACCCAAATCGTACCCAAGTTGTGGAAAACGACCAAAAATCAGCGGTTTCGAGCGTTCCTGAGCGTGCGCGAATGTGCTGTTTTCATAAGAAAACCGCGATATTGGCTCAATACGTGGGTTTTAAAACCCTACTCTGGATCAGAAGGTTCTAGGTTCGAGTCCTAGCGGGCCAGATCGTAAGTTTCTTATCCTGCGTTACTTACCTTCAGCGAAGCCGATGCGGGTGCTCCGCGAGTTGGGGTTCGGCTGGTTTCCGCACTTTTCTGCGAGGCCGGTTCTGCGGTTCAAACTGCGAATCCGCCGCACGCGGTGTGGCTGCTCTTGACCGGGACGGATTTGGGCATCGTCTGACCTGTGCCCTTCCTGCACTCCGGGCCTCCCGGCTCATGATCCCCGCCACGTTTTCCGCTGCGCCGGACCGCACGGAGATCACCGCTCTCCAGAAGCGGCGCAGCAATGGGGGCTACCGGCCGGGCGTTCATCGGATACGCCGGGTTTCGGCAGCGCGCCTGGATGAATTCCCAAGTTCACGAGCTTACCGATACCTGGAGAATTCACTCGCCGATCGCCTGGATGAACGCAGATGAGAAAACTTCTTTCCACGTCCATCGGCGTGCTTTGCGCGCGGGCTCGTTTTCGTTCGCTTCAGGAACGTGCCTGCTGGCCGGGAGCATGCGGAGGGCCCGGCGACGGCTCCCTTGTCCCCCGTTCTGCGGTCAACGATAATCCTTCCCCGGAGCAGAGACAGGAGTATTCGCACATGGTTCAGTTGGCGATAGCCGGCATCGCGGGCCGAATGGGTTTGAGGATCTACACCCTGGCCACTCGGGACTCGCGATTCGATGTAGTGGCGGGGCTGGAGGCAGCCGGCAGCCCTCAGGTGGGCGAGGACGCCGGCGAGTTGGCCGGTCTGGGCCGCACCGGCCTGCCGGTCCAGGATCGGACGCAGACCGAGTTCGACGTCCTGATCGATTTCAGCACACCCGAAGGGACAGCCCACTGGCTGGATTACAGCGTTGTCTGTCGGCGGCCCATCGTCATCGGCACAACCGGTCACTCGCCCGATCAGGCCGCCCAGATCGAGTCGGCCGCGGCCACCATTCCTGTCTTGAAGTCCACCAACATGAGCGTGGGTGTCAATGTGATGTTCAAGCTGGCAGCGCAGATGGCGGCCGCGCTGGGCGATGATTACGACGTGGAAATCGTGGAAGCCCACCATCGCTTCAAGGCAGACGCACCCAGCGGCACGGCCATCACGTTGCGCGACTCCATTGTGAAGGCCACCGGGCGTGATGCCGAGCAGGACGTCATCTATGGCCGTCGTGGAAACACCGGTCAACGCCCCCCCCGCCAGATTGGCATGCATGCACTGCGCGTCGGAGATACGGTCGGCGAACACGAGGTGCACTTCGGAAATCTGGGCGAGACGCTCGTGCTGAAGCATTCAGCGCACACGCGCGATACGTTCGCGCTGGGCGCGCTGCGGGCCGCGGCCTGGCTGGCCGGCAAGCCGCCCGGCCGCTACAGCATGTTCGACGTGTTGGGCCTGTAGTCGTCTCCGGGCTTCCCGACCGCAATGACCGCCGGCCTGGACCGCTGGGCAGTCAGCCGATCCAGAGGCCGGCACTTCAGGCCGGCCGCCACGAGAGTGACATGTTGCGCGACTTCTGCGAGCTGAATGCCGAGCACTTCCCGGAGCTTCTGGACTTGTGCGCGCCCAACCTGCCGCTGGATACGTTCAGCCTGCCACTGATGAAGGCACGCCTGCTGGCGGATCCGCGGTACGATGAACGCTTTTCACTGGGCTGGCGCGACGCGGGTCGGCTGGTGGGCGCCGCCAGCGGCGTCATCCGGACTCTTCGGGAAGGCGGGAGGCACGGCTGGATCCGTCTGCTGGTCGTTGATCGAGGCCATCGCCGTGCCGGCCTGGGGCGGCGTCTGCTTCGCGAACTGGAGAGCCGCCTGCAGCAGGACCAGATCACGGCCATCGACACGGCCGGGTACCCCTACTATTTCTGGCCCGGCGTCGATGTCCGCTACACACCGGCATGCTGCCTGATGGAGGCGGAGGGCTACTCCCTCGTTCGCCACAACGTGAACATGTCGGTGGATCTGGCTAACCAGTCTTTCGGGACCCAGCGGGAGGACGCGCAGCTTGCCCGTGAGGGACTGGTTCTGCGCCGCATCGACGAATCCTCTCTCCCGGCCGTGGTGAAGCTGCTCCAGGATAACGAGTGGTGGATCTGGTGTGACGAGGTCGCCATCGCCGCACAGAACCGGCCCGCCTCGGCCTTTCTCATCGCCCGGGGCGACCGCGTGGTTTCATTTGCCGCCTACGACGGCTGCATGTTCTACGGCACCTTCGGGCCTACGGGAACAGACCCGGCCTTCCGCGGGCGCGGCCTGGGGACCATTCTGCTCAAGAAGTGCCTCCAGGAACTCAAGGAGCGGGGCGAGCCGAAGTGCGAGATCGCGTGGGTGGGCCCCGTCGCCTATTACGCCAAACAGGTTGACGCCGTCATCTGCCGGGTCTTCCGGGAGTACCGCAAAACGCTGACACCCCCGCAGCAGCCCTGATCGCGCACTGCACGTTCTCAGACCGACCGGTTATGATGGCGGCGGCAGCAGCAATCGCCGCGCAACCCATCCGCGAAGGAGGTTTCCCGTGAAAGCCTGGTTCCAGTCCCGCTGGCAAATGACTCTGATCGGTCTTCTGGCCCTGAACCTGGTGGTTCTGCTGATGCGTCCCGCAGGGGCACAGCCCAAGCCGGAAACACCTTCCCGCAGCGTGGACGGCGACCATGGCCCCTGCGTGGGAATCGCCGCGGCCACCGCGCGAGATGGAAACCTCATTGTGTTCCGCGCGTTCGCCGATGGCACGGTGGAGGAGCGCCGGTCGAGCGAGATGGTGGCGGGCAAGATCATCTACACCTGGAAGCCCGCTTTGCGACCGGCCCACTGACGGTATCTGGAGTTGCCAACTTCCCGCTGTAGCGGCAGGCATCTCTGCCGGCCATCCGGAGGACGTGGACTGCCAACGACCGGCACAGAGGCCGGCCGATACGAAGCTAGATCACCATCAGCTCAAACAACGCCGTCAAGTCCTGAACCTGGTCGAGGTGCCAGACCTCCTCGGCAAGCCGCGCCCGGTTAGGTACCGGCAGGCGCAGACTGGCGGTGCGGGTGAATTTCTCGCGCACTTCCTCGTCGCTCATCGGGTTCCCCGCGTGGCCGCGCGGGTACTTGACCTCCTGGGTCAGCTCGCGACCGTCGCGCATCCGGACTCGCAATCGATGAGGAACGCCCTCGGGATAGCCGCGGTTCAGCTCCTCGCTGCGATGCACGTGCACCCGCTGAATCAGCTCGTGGAGCTCCGGGTCGGCCATCCGCCGTTCGCTGAAGCTGCCCAGGTTGACATCACCATCCAGCACAGCAACCGCCACGCAGTACGGCAGCGAATGCGACGCCGTGGCACGGCCAGTGGGGTGCCACTTGGCGGCGTCGGAAGCAATTACCTCGATAGCCGCTTCAAAGGACTCAATGTTGATCTGCTCGATCTGTGCCGGCTCGGCAATGCGCGAGCGCAGGTGACAGGCGGCCTCGATGGCGCTTTGTGCGTAGTACTGAGCAGGCCAGAATTTCAGGTACGTCTGAAGGATCATGAAATCCTCGGCCGCCGGCAGCTTGATTTCCAGCGGGCCGGTGACCTGCTTGAACAGGCCCATCGCTCCCGTGAAGACATCCAGCGGGCCGGTCATGCCGCGGCGGGCCAGGTCGACGGCGAAAACACTGTTGCGCGCCGAGTTCGCAAATGCGCAGCCCTCCCACTCGGAGAGATGGCCCAGACGCGTCTGCCGCATGGCAATGCTGGAGACAACGCCCAGAGAAATCGCATGGGCGAGCTGTTCACCACGCAGGTCCCACAGCCAGCCGACGGCCGCCGACGTCGAGATCGCGCCGTAAACCACATGGTCCCAGC
>BTUC01000231.1:6589-7656 GCA_045863575.1 Phycisphaerae bacterium | reverse complement strand
AATGGCTGCGGCGTCGCAGAGCCGGCAGTGGATTTCGTAAGCGGCGGCAATGGCCGTCATCACCCGTCGGCCGGTCGCCCCGATGGCCTCGCCGGCGGCCATGCAGGCCCCGATGTTGTCACTGGGATGAGCGGGTTCCAGTGAGAGGTAGGTATCATTATAATCGAGGTACCGGATCTGCGTGCTGTTGGCGAACGTGGCCAGGTCCGCCGAAGCCTTGTGCCGCGTGCCCCAGACCGTCGCTCCTCCTTGCAGGCAAGCTACTTCGCAGGCCATTTCGCGCGCGATCCGGCAGGCCTCCCCGTCCCAGCCGGCCATGGCCACGCCGACCGAGTCGAGCACCCGCCGCTTGACCTCGTGGCAGACGGGCGGCGGCACCGCCTCGTCGTTCAATCGGGCGAGCCAATCCACAAGCTGCCGCATCAATGCATCCATGACCACCCGCTGCCTTACTTTTCCGTCAGTTCCAGCCCGCCGCTCCAGGAGTCGGGCAATGGTCGCTGACGATACTCTTGAATCGCCCGCAGGTAAAAGAACGCACCCGGGTCGCTGGGCCGCAGTGCGCTGCAGCGCTCGAAGGCGGCGAAAGCTCCACTCCAGTCGCGGCGGCTGAACGCAGCCACCCCGTCCTCGAACGCCTCCGCGAACGCCAGCACGTCGCCGTTGACAGAGTCATCACGGCCGAGGAGCTCATACACGCGGACCGCGACGGTCTGCCCCTTCACCTGGATGGCCCCCAACGGCCGAAACAGGAACCGTTCGCCTACCGCGTCGCGTGAGGACCCGGCCAGCATGATCGCGGAGCCGAACAGCTTGTTGGCCGACTCGAGCCGCGAGGCCAGGTTCACCGTATCGCCGACGCAGGTGTAGTCGAGCTTGTTCTCGCTGCCGTAATCCCCCACGAAGACCGGACCGGTGCTGATGCCGATGCGCATGGCGAGTTGCCGGTATTCCTCGGCCAGCGGGCTGGCCTCGTGCCGGCGCTTGAGCTCCTGCAATGCGGCGCGGCTCTCCAGCGCCGCTTCGCACGCCGCCAGCTCGTGATCGGCGCAGGGCAGAATCGGCGG
>BTUC01000231.1:0-6579 GCA_045863575.1 Phycisphaerae bacterium | reverse complement strand
ATTGAAGAAGGCGAAAATGCCGTCACCCATGAACTTGTTGATCAGCGCATTGTGCTGATGGAGCACAACCGACATCGCCTCCAGGTAGGGGTTCAACACGGTACGCGTGCCCGCCGGCCCCAGGCGCTCGCTGATGCGCGTGAAGCCCGCGAGGTCGCTGAAGAAGCAGGTGACCCGCCCTTCCACCGGCGCGAGGTCGAAATCCTCGGCCGAGTCGGCGATCTGCCGGGCCATGGCCGGCGACACGTACTGGGCCACCGCGCGGCTGAAGCGGCGTTTCTCGCGCTCCGTGGTCAGGTAACGCGCGAGCACGATGAGGGCCCAGGTGACCAGCCCCGTACCGAGGGCGGTGACCAGTTCCAGCCAGTAATTCATCCGCTCAAACAGCCCCAGACCATTGAGCACGAACAGCACGACCGTCATGGCCACCACGATGGCCAGGCTGAGCCGGGGGCCGCGCGTGGCGGTAATGACCGAGGCGCTTAATCCCACCAACGCGATGACCAGCGCCTCAGTCCCGCGCCAGGACCACGACCGGAACTGCCCCTGAAGAACGCTGTTCAGGAGACTGGAATGCACCAGCACGCCGGGCATGCTGTGGTAGGCCGGCGTGTTGACCATGTCGGCGACGGCCGTGGCGGTGTAGCCCACGAAGCAGATCTTGTCCGCGATGAGCGGCCGCAATTGATCGCGCCAATGGGCCTCCTCGGCCGCGATTCGGCGATTGGCCTCCTCGTATCGGGGAATCTCGTTTCTGATCAGATGCGCTGCCTGGACAATCCGGTCAAAGTCAGCCGCTTCTGCGGCATCGCTGGGCCGTGACTCCCCCCGGACGCTCTCCCACTCGTTCAAAATGTACTCGATCGCACCCTGCTGCTCGGCCTCCAGCCCTCGGCGACGCGTTTCGGCCGACTGCGCTTTCTGCTGGACTTCCTGATCGCCTTGCCGTCCGCGCAGCCGGGCCCAGCGAACGCTTCGTTCCTCCTCGAGGAGCTTGTTGACATTGTCGCGATACGTGCCAAAATCGGTGGGATTCGACAGAGCCACGACCCTCCCGATCTTCACCTGCCGGGCAATGTCGTTCTCGCGCCTGCGGCGCTGGCAGTCGTATATCCGCAGTAACTGCGTCACCGGCAGATGCGTGAAGCACTTTTCCCATTGCTCCTCCACGTGCCAGTTGATCAGCATCTGGCCGTCGCCGGTAAGCGGTATGCGCAGCTCCGGCCGGCCTTCACCACCGGGGATGAGCAGCCGACCGCCCGAATCGAAGGCCAGATCCTCCACGCGGATGCCCAACTCGTCACGAACCGCCGCAAAGCCCAACTGCTCGAGCAGGAGACCGTCCCATTCGACCAGCAGCGGCACCTGGCGCATCACCCCATCGAACATGCGCGTGAAGCTGACAAAGCCGATGCCCTGGCTGCCCTGGGTGAACTTATCCAGGGGAGCCACCACGTGCCTGACGCGGGGCAGCCGCCCTTGGAGAGCGGGCGGGATGGGTCGGCAGCGCTCCCGGAGGGCCTCCAGATTCTGTTCCAGCATGTATGCGAGGAGCACATCGGCGCGATCGGCGGTCTGGTCTTCGAAGGGACGGTGGAGAATAGCCGCATGCACGTCTGGAAAGCTGGCGTCCGGGTTCGCGGCCAGCACCTCGCGCACGCGTTCGTGGGCCACTTGCGACTTTGCGTGGGCGATGACTCGACCCACCGCTTTCAACTCGGTGCCGAGCTGGCGGGCGATCTCGGCCTCGTCCTGTTCGAAGTTTTCCCTCAGCCGGGCCATGACCCTGCGGGTAAGATCCGTGTCGTCCGGACGTTGGCTGACGGCTTCGTCATACATGGACAGATACACGTTGCCGGCCCGCGCGATGGCCTCCGCCAGCTCCAGGTCGGGGAAGACGATGTTCTCCGGCGACGGCTCGCCGATCTGCTCGACCTGCCCCTCGATGTCCGCGGTGGCATCCAGCCCTGGAAGGCGCATCTCGCCCGGCCGTGGCTCGCTCAGCACGATGTCCATGACGATCCGGCTGGCGCCCAGCTCGTGCAGGATGGATATCAGTGCGGCCTGTACGTCCCGCGGCCACGGCCAGCTCCCCACGCGCTGGAGTGAATCGTCGTCAATGTCGACATGAACGATGCGCGAAGAGGCCGGGATACGGCTGAAATGCCGGACGTAGTAGTCGTAAACCAGCAACTCGACGCGCTGGGTCAGTCCAAGCAGGTGCAACAGCACCCCCGCCAGCGTCAGCCCGAGGCCAACCGCCAGCCCCGTACTCAACCGTGCTGTCCATCGCCGCAGTGCCATGAGGCGGCATTCTACCCGAGCATGCGCCGCAGTGGCAGGGAAACCAGGCGCGAACCGAGCGGGCGTGTGCCACTACTCTGTGGGCAGTGCCGGGAATAGAGGGAGCCTCCCTGCTGTACCACGCCTACTGACACAGCACTGGCACGCCCGGGAGCTGATCGAGTTGCGAGCTTGCTGAACGGGCTTTCAGCGTCGGGCGCCGAAGTTGCCCTCCGGTCGCGAGATGAGCGGCAGCCCGAGCGGAGCAAGAGGTAAGATTGGCGGCGTGGTGCCCAGTCTCCCCGTAATTTCCGTGGTCGAAAGCCCGGTGCCCGGACGGCCGGCGAGTACGTTCGACAGGGCGCCGCCGCCCGGCTGACTGACACCGGGGCCGGTGTTGTGATACACGTTGAAATTGTGCTCGGGGTTAGTCAGGCCGAACGCGTCCATGACCGGGATGAAGCGGTCGAACTTGGCCATTTCGATCCAACGGACCATCGCCTGAGTCACGTACTCGCCGGGCTGGAGCGTGCGACTGATACCGGTGAGCCGATTGAGCACCTCGACGAGTCCCTGATCAGTCAGAAACACACGGAAACGGCCGGTGCTCGGCTCGTACTCGATGCCAAACTCCTGTGTACCGCGCTTGCTGAGGGTGGCCGTCGGGGTGGAAATGGTCATGTCGCTCCGCAGCGTGGTCTCGGCCACGCCCGCGCGAACCGCCCCGTGCCCCAACCCCAGGCGGATTTCCTTGGTATCCCCCACGCGACGGAATTGATCGATACTGGCTCGTGTGGCCCGGTCGATCATGACCACCGTGTCGTCTCCGAACATGAAGACAACGTGTGAGCGCAGGCTGGTCTCGATGCGCGTACCCGGAGGCAGCAGATCGTCCACTTTGACTGGTTGCCGCGGCCCGAACGAGCCATCCGGCTGGAGTAGCGAGTAGTTGACTCTGCCCTCCACCTTCACCACGCGAGCCTGCATGACGTCGATCGAAGGTTGCGTCTCGGAGGGCCCCTGCGTCGCCGGCTGAGTCGCGGGCTGTGCCCAGGTAGGGCCGGAAAAGGTGCACAAAGCTGCCGCCAAGACGCTTAATGCTGCAAACGGCTTTTGTCCGGACATCGTGAGCCCTCAACAATCGACGGCGGGTTGACCAGCACCTTTCACGACCACCCTTCTGCGGCGGCCGACACCTCTCTGGAGTGGCCGGCATTCCTGCCGGCCGTTTACGAGCCCCGACGGCCGGCAGGAACGCCAGCTACCGTCCACTCAATAAGCACCGGACTGACCAGCCCTGGAACTGCCGTTCAGTCTATTATACACCCGAGCGCTTTAGAAGCCGGCTGCCGGCTGGGTTGTTGACGGTCGGGTGGCCGCAGATGAGCCCCCTTCGAGCATGTCCGGGATACTGACCGACTGGCTGGGGTACATCCCGTGGTCGGCCATGTAACGGTCGGCCTTGAGCATCAGGTTGACCAGTTCCCCGCCGGTGATGAAGCGGTACGTGGGCGTAGCCTCCATCAATCCCTGATACGCCAGCTCGCGAAGGGCGTAGCGACGGTCGCCCAGGCCCAGGTTGCCGAACAGGAGCATGTTGACGCCGCCTCTCAGCTTGAGGATGCGCATGACCATGTAGGCCACCGTCCCCTTGTCGACCGGCTCGGCGCGCTTGAGCTCCCATTGCGGACGGACGATTTGCCGCTCTTCCAGGGCCACCTCGCGGGCCTCGAAGCTGTCGTAGGCATCCTCCCCCTCGGCCAACAGGACCATGGCCCGGTAGGCCTCCCCTACCGTGACCATGGGCTGCATCTGCAAGTGCTCATGGAGGAAGAGGTCGGCCGATACCTGCTCACCGCGATCCACCTGCTCCAGGCGCTCGGGGCGGGTGCAGCCGGCAACCATCAGGCCGCACAGGCAAAAGCCCATCAGGCGAACGGGCAATATCGAGGCTTGACGACTGTAAGCTTGCATTCGCTAGAAGCTCCACGTCACGCCGGTCATGAAAAACGTCCGCGTGGTCTGGTCGCTGAAGCTGCTGCCCGGGAAGAACGTGCCGAACCGTGCCGTCCAGGCCAGATCCGAGGTGATCCGGTAGTTCACAAAGTAGTCCATCTCCCAGCCGAGATAGCCGGAGCGGGTGTCGGCCGTCGGATCGGACACCGCCCCGTCCCGATGGTGCTTGGCGTACAAGAACCAATCCGTGCCCAGCTCGAGATTGCGGAAGCCCTCGACACCCTCCAACGGGCGGAAGGCGGCCTCCGCGCGCCAGATGTGCACGTTGCTCAGCCGCGGCGCAAACGACAGGCCGGTGTCTCGATAGCCGAAGCCGGCAAAGCCGGTGTCGTCGCCGCGCCAGTTGCCGCCGGTCGAGCCGATGGCGTTGTACCGCCGATTGCCGTCACCGCTGGCGAACATGTACTCGCCCAGCACGCGCGGCTTCAGGGGCGCCTGGGAGAGGTACTCGAGCAGGAAATCCCAGGCCCAGGCCTCGACGTCATCCTTGGTCAGGAAGTTGCGGTCGCCGAAACTGTCCCCACCCTCCCAGACCCACTCCGTGCTGTAGCGCAGGTTCTGAAGCAGCTCGCCGCGCGAACCCACGCCCACGTACCAGGTGTCGTAATCGTAATCCTGCATCGGCACCCAGGGGTGCTCGGTCTTCTGATCCTTGTTCCAGAAGGCGTAGGCGAACGGCTCGTGCTTTTCGAAGCCGGTGTAGTCCACCTGCGTACCCCAGAAGTTACGCTCTGAACTGCCCCAGCCGGGGCGGTTGCGGTCAATGTCCGGCAGGCTGCGGATAGTCGTGCCGGCCAAGCCGCGCACACGCCAGTTCGCGACCTCACCGGTAAGCAGCACGTGGTCCATCGGGAGGGACAACGCGTAACCGGTCCCGAACTCGACCAGGTCACGGCCAACCTTCACGCGGGCGTTCCAATCGATCCGCTCATGGAGGTACGCCTTGGCGGCCTGCCGCAAGTCGAACTGGTAGAAGCCGCGATCGAGGTTCGGCCCGATGGTATCATCTTCGTTGCGGTCGTAGGCGTCGCCCGCGTTGAAGTCCTCGAACTGGAGTTTGAGACGTCCGTAGATCTGGTGCGCGCCCTCGTCGAGACTCAAGGATGCCCAAGGCCGGAAGTCATGCTGCCGGAAGGTGCGCGAGCTCTCGAGGCCGTCGTCGAAAAGCAGCAGATAGAAGCTGTACCACCCGCCCCAGTCGAAATCCACCTTCTGATCGGCGGGCAACTCCCGGTTGAGCGCGTCATAAACCTGCTGCTCAATGGCCCGCTGCTGCTGGAGAAAGGCGTCCGACCGCTCCTGGGCGGAGACTGGCCGCACGATGCCGACACACAGCAGGAGAGCGAATCCCCAGACGGCCACTCGCTCACCCAGCATCAAATCGATTTCGCGCTGGTCCGTGCGCATGGAAACATTTCAGAACGGGTCCGCCTTCCGGTGCACGCCGCGCCGCCGCCGCCACCAGAAAGGCCAGGTCGGGACATATCATGCGCGATCCCGGCTGGCAAAGCAAGCGCCCGTAAGATCCAGCTACACGGAAATTGGGCATCCACCGCTGCCCCCCTGCCCCACTACTCCGTGTCCGTGGGCCACTGCTCTTTCAACTTGCCGATGCGCGCATCTTCTGCCGCAGCATTCGGCAAAAGTGCCGTTCCCATCCCCGCAGGCACGGCGATCAATAGCCGACGTGCCGTCCACCGCCCCCCGTGGCGGAAATCCGCCATCTCCCAAATGTTGCCAAAAACAGGAAGCTTGCCCACCAGGCTGGCCCCCCGATTATGCCCCCTCATGCATCGTGTTCAGGCCCTCCTCGGCTGACTGGTCATGTTGGCAGCTGTTCAGCAGGAACCGCCATCGACCTGCCATCCTGACGTGAAGCGTCAGTCCTTCGAAGCGCAAGCGAGCGAGCTCCGCGGCGAAGCAAAGCACTACCCACCTTTACCGCCGGCGAAGGCCTGGATCGGCGCGGCTTGCCAACGACGACAATCTTCCAGGGACTCCTAATCCCTCTTAAGCCGGCGCCGCGCCGTAGTCTCGGATCTTCATGCACGCTCCGCCGGCCAGCGCGGACTGGTGAGCGATGACGCCGGGCATGGTGTAGGCGACGGCCTCCCAGACATTCACCTCCGGATGACGGTCCTCGAGAATCGCGCTGATGAACTCGTGCGTGATGAAGGTGTGTGAGCCGCCGTGTCCGCTCTTGACGCGCAGCTCTTCCGGCAGCCGCTCCATGTGACTGGGCTGCTCGAACGGCCGGCCGAACGCCTCGCCGCCGAAGAC
>BTUC01000230.1:3547-11751 GCA_045863575.1 Phycisphaerae bacterium | reverse complement strand
GTCGCAATTTTCACCTCTTCCAGCCGCTGCTTTATCAGGTGGCCACCGGCGGCTTATCGCCAGCCAACATCGCGGCCCCTCTGCGTTCGATTCTGAAGCGCCAGGCCAATACGGTCGTGCTGATGGGGGAGATGGTGGACCTCGAGCCGCAGGGCCGCCGGGTCATCCTCAGGGATGGCGAAGTGCCGTACGATACGCTGGTTGTGGCCACCGGCTCGCGCACAGGTTACTTCGGCCGGGACGATTGGGAAAAGCATGCTCCTGGACTCAAGACCGTAGAGGACGCGACGCGCATCCGCGCGCGAATCCTCGGCGCCTTCGAAGCGGCCGAACGCGAAAGCGACCCGGCCCGGATCCGAGCGTTGCTCACCTTCGTCATCGTGGGAGGTGGTCCGACCGGCGTTGAACTCGCGGGCACGCTCGCGGAAATCGCTAACGATACGCTGCGGAATGACTTCCGGACGATCAATCCGGCGGATGCGCGCATCCTGTTGGTCGAACGGTCGCCGCGTGTGCTGGAGCACTACCCGCCAGAGCTGTCGGCGGCGGCAGCTCGCTCGCTCGCGCGGCTGGGCGTGACGGTACGCACGGGAACGAGCATTGTGGACATCGGGCCCGGGCAGGTGACGCTGGAGTCGACGGATGGGAAACAGCGCGAAACGTTGCCTGCACCCACTGTGCTCTGGGCGGCCGGCGTCCTGGCCTCACCACTGGGGAAGGTGTTGGGGGAGCGTTGCGGCGCGCAGCTCGACCGGGTTGGCCGTGTGATGGTCCAGCCTGACCTGAGTATTCCGAGGCACCCGGAGGTTTTCGTGATCGGCGACCTGGCCCACGCGATCGGGGACGATGGAAAGCCGCTGCCGGGCATTGCACCCGTGGCCATGCAGCAGGGGCGCTATGTCGCCCGGCTCATCCGTGAGCGGCTCCGCGGACGCTCTCTGCCGCCGTTCCGCTATCAGGATCGCGGCATGATGGCGACCATCGGACGTGCGGCTGCCGTCGCCGACCTGCGTGGGATCCGGTTCTCCGGCTTCGTCGCCTGGCTCGTCTGGCTGTTCGTTCACCTCATGTACCTCGTGCAGTTCGCTAATCGCGTGCTCGTGTTCCTGCAATGGGCCTACAACTACTTCACCCGCAACCGCCCGGCCCGGCTGATCACGGCCGAAACCTGCCCAGACCCAGACTCTTCCCTCCTTTCAAAGGGGGGGGCAGGGGGGTAAGTGACGCGCAACGTCTCTCGCCGCCTTCGCGGCTCTCCCCCCCTTTTGAAGGGGGGGTTGGGGGGGTAATCTGGGCGCGCTGTGTTCCCTTGTTGACAAACCTTGCGTTTCCCCCGCAGGCTCTCTAACGTACCCAACCGACAGGAGTGCGCGACATGAAGCCCTTATCATCCCAGACGCTGGATCAACTCTGGTACGACTTCGACGCGCGGGAGGATCAGTTACGCGCCGTGGTCGCCGAACGTCTCGCAGCCGGCCCACCGCCCATCATGGACGGCCAGGCCGTGGCGACCTATTTCCTCGCCCTGCGCAGCATGAAACTCGCCGACGCCGTGGAGGAGATCGCCTACCACGCCACCAGCGGCATTCACAACCCGCCGCCCGGTTCATTGCTGGATCAGTGCACTGCCAAGCCGGCCGGTGTGGACGCCTGGGACGCCACCGGCCGTATTGGCCTGCTGCATGTGGCCTTCCCGCTCAAGATGATGCTCCATCCCGACGGGCATCTGACTTCGACCGATCTGCTGCACACACTCGGTGGGGCGGCCGCGTTCGATATGTATGAGAACCAGGACGCCCGCCTGGTGAATATCACGCTCCCCGAACCGGTCATCCGCACGTTTCCCGGCCCAGCCTACGGCCCCAGGGGGTTGCGTAAGCGAACTGGGTTTGCACCCGATCAGCCCGCGTTCGGCACGATCCTGAAACCGACGGCCGGCATCATCCCGGACGAGGTCGGCGCCCTCGTCGAGGAGGCCGCCCGATGCAGCCTGTTCCTGTTCGTCAAGGAGGATGAGGACCTCTATCCGAATCTGGATTACTCGCCGGTAGCCGAGCGCACGCGGCGGGCGGTGGCCGCCATCGAGAGATCCATGGCCCAGCGCGGCGGCCTGGGGCTGATCTTCGCTCCGCATGTGACCGGCGCACCCAACGAGATCCTCGACACGGTCCACGCCGTCCTGGAGGCCGGGGCCACCGGGGTGATGTTCAGCGAAACCTATGCCGGGGGAACCGTCCGCATGGTGCGCGCGGCCACGAAAGGCCTGCCGAATCCGCCGGCCATTTACGGACACAATGCCGGCATCTGCGTGAAGACGCGCTCAATCTGGCGCGAGGTCGTCGATCTCTTGGCCCGGCTGGACGGAATCGACTTTCGCCAGACCGCGCCGCTTAGCGCCGGACGGCCGCACATCCGGCCCTACGGCCAGGAGTGGGTTGCGTCCGAGGAGGTACTCGCGCGCCCATTGCCGGGGATCGAACCCACCATGATCGTACGCGCCGGCGGCCTGGATCAGGGCAATATCTGTGCCAACCTGGCGGACGTTGAGCGGCGCGGCATCACCGAGAACGTGCTCTTCCTGGCCGGCTCGGCCATCAACTCGATCAAGAACGAGCAAGGTCGGGCTGACCCTCGCCTCGGCGCGGAGGCCATGACCCAGGCACTGGAGGTACATCGTTCCGGTGAACTGCGCGACCTGCCCATCGATCAGCAGGCCCCCGCTCTCCTGGATATCGCCCGGGGTCAGAAGCTCAAGGCATTGGAGATGGCACTGGTGCAGAGGTACCCGGCACTGCGGAAGTGAGTCTGGTCGAGGTATTCATGCGCCTGGGTATATTTGCCAAAACCTTCGTCCGCCCGACGCTCGATGGCGTGCTTGACGCGGTGCAGTCGCACGGATTGGATTGCATCCAGTTCAATATGTCCTGCGCGGGCCTGTCTTCGCTGCCGGATACTATCGAAACCGAATTCGCTGAACGGATCGGGAGAGAAGTCGCGGCCCGCGGCATTCGGATGGCGGCCGTGTCGGGCACATTCAATATGGCTCATCCGGACGCGCAATATCGCGAGGCGGGGCTACGCCGGCTGGCCGTGCTGGCCAGTGCCTGCGGCTCACTGGGAACCAGGACCATCACGCTGTGCACCGGCACGCGCGATCCTCAGGACATGTGGCGTCATCATCCGGACAACAACACGCCGGAGGCCTGGCGTGACATGATCCAGACGCTGGCAAAAGCGATCGACATTGCCGAAGGGGCCGGCGTCACGCTGGCGTTTGAACCTGAAGTATCCAACGTCGTCGAATCGGCCGCCAAAGGCCGTCGTCTACTGGACGAGATACGCTCGCCGCGACTCAAGGTGATCATGGACGGCGCCAACCTGTTCCCGGCCGGAACCCTGCCGCGCATGCGGGAGATTCTTCGCGAGGCGTTCGAGTTGCTCGGCGACGAGATCGTTCTGGTGCATGCGAAGGACCTCAGTGCCGACGGAGAAGCCGGCCACGAGGCCGCCGGCACAGGCCTGCTGGACTATGACTGCTATTTCGAGTGCATGCGGTCGTCGGGTTTCGACGGGCCGGTCGTGCTGCACGGGTTGACGGAGGCCCAGCTCCCGGCCAGTATGGCCTTCGTCCGCGGCAAGCTGGAGTCCCCGGGCAGATGACGGTGGTTTCAAGGCTGACAATCATCGCGTGGCTGATCGTGAACGCGTGTGCCGCTGCACTGTGAGCAGTGCCGAGAGCAGGAGGGAGCGTCCGTCGTCTCCGAACACTGCTGACCCGCCTTCGCGAGCAGGCTTCGGCGCGGCGAGCACAGCATTGGTACACCCGGGGTATGGATCGGCCGCGGACCTGACGGCACAGACTTTAAGGAGAACGCATTGCCCTCATTCCAGCACGACGGTTTGAGTTTCAACTATCTCGATGCGGGAACGGGCGTTCCTTTTGTGTTCCAGCACGGCCTGGGTGGCGACGTGAACCAGCCGTTCGGGCTTTTCTCGCCGCCGGACGGCGTGCGGTTGCTGGCGTTTGACTGCCGTGCCCACGGAGAGACGCGGCCCGTGGGCCCGCCGGACAAGATCAGCTTCGCGAGTTTTGCCGATGATCTGGCCGCCTTTCTCGATGATCTCGGGGTTTCAAGAGCGGTGGTTGGGGGCATCTCTATGGGCGCGGGGGTAGCCCTCAACTTTTGCCTGCGTTATCCGCAGCGCACGGCCGGGCTGGTGCTTTCGCGGCCGGCCTGGACCCACCAACCGCTGGCCCAGAACGTGCAGATGACGGCGTTCATGGCCGGACTGATCCGCCGCCATGGGGCTCGCGAGGGTCAGGAGGTCTTTCGGAATTCGCCGGAGCTCGAGGAAGTCGCACGTGCGGCCCCGGATGTCGCCAACTCGCTCCTGCGGCAGTTCGAGAATCCACGGGCCGAAGAGACGGTGATCAAGCTCGAGCGTATCCCGCCCGACGCTCCCTGCCGGAGCCTCAAAGAACTTGAATCCATTACCGTGCCGACGCTGGTGATGGTCAACGCGCGCGACCCGGTTCACCCCGCTGCTCTCGGCAAGATGCTGGCCGATGCTATTCCCGGTGCTCAATTGCTCGAGATCACCTCCAAATCAATCAGCTGCGAGCAGCACACGATCGACGTGCAGAACACGATCAGCACATTCCTGGTCAAGCATTTTAACCGGGGGGCGCTGTAAGCGTCTGGGCCAACGAGCCTGGTTGCCGTCAGCTCATACGACCGGGTCAATCTTTCATCCGTGCCATCTTTGAAATCTGCGGTTGTTTCAACAGCTTGGGCTCAGGTGTGTCGCGGCGTCTTTGGGGAAGTCCGCATCCTCGCCGGGGGACGCGAAGAGGTAGGGGTGCTTGTATTGTTCGTTGCCGCGGCGATGCTGTTCGGCCCGCTGCTGATCCCATTGGGCGAAGAACCCCACAGGCAGAAGGTTGGCACGGATGGCTCCGAGCCGCTCGCTGCGTCGGCGCGACGCGTATTCCATATTGACGATCTGAAGCTGCCGGTCGAACTCGGCGGCCACGCCCGCACCGTTCATCCCGCGTTTGTCCCCGGCTACACTCGATTCGATGTGCAGCCGGTAGACGGGCGGACTGTCCCAGATGGGAGCCAGGACAAAGGGCGCCACCGGTAGTGCAAGAATCTGCGCCGTGGCCTGCATGGCCAGCACCACCTGGTGCTCGGTGAGCTTCTCACCGGCCAGCGAACACGTGTGGGCCCCCTTGCTCAGGAATTCGACGATCGGCGCTTCGTCGGCGTAATCCACTACCCGCACCAGGTCGCCCAGGTTGTAACGATAGAGGCCAGAAGAGGTTGTAAGTAGAATGAAGTACTCCTGGCCCGCCTCGAGCTGATGGCAGCGCAATGCGGTGGGGGAGGCGGCTTCGATCTCATCCCGGGGTACGAACTCGAAGAAGTGGCTGGAGACATCGAGAATGCCCGCCGGTGAGCCATCCTCGATGGGAATACACACGCGTCCTTCGCTGGCCAAAAGCCCGATGTCGCGAACCGGCACTTCGCCGAAGTATTCGGGGAAATCTCGCAGGTACAGGCCCATGGTGCCGCCGATCCAGTTGGCCAGGAAGCCCAGTCGCCAGTAGTGCTTCGGCAGCAGACGACCGTGCTCGCTGGCCAGCGCTTCCAACCGTCTGGCCGTGGGTCGGTCGGGGCGCAGACGTGGGCGCAGCTCAGCGCGAATATCTGAGGGTACATCGATGCCGTCCCACAGCGTGCCATCGTGCACGTCGCGGATGATCTGCTCGCGCTGCCGGTCGGCCGTCCGGGCCAGCTTGAGCTGGGTGGCCGGGCTGGCGGTGATCATGAAGGCCACGTCGGCCGCTACCCCCAGCCGCATCACCGTGTAGTACTTCGCGGAAGCGTCGTCGATGCGGGCGATGCACGGCGGCGTCACGTAGTACTTGCGCACCAGCCGTTTCTGGGTGGCGGCCATCAGTCCGGTGATCGCCCCGCAGGGGATCCCGGCTGTCGTCTTCGATTCATCCATCCGCGAGGTGACCTGCAGGATGGGTCGGAGCATCGTGCCCGGGTGATCGAGCAGCGCCTTGATCCCGAAGGCATTCCAGCCCGCGCGGTACTCGCGGAGGAAGCTCTCCGTTACGGGGATGTACTTCGGTGAATCCGTGGTGCCGCTGGTGAGGGCGAACATATGGATCCGCTCGCGCGGCCCGAAAAGTGCGGAGCTCTCACCGGATTTGACTCGCTCGATGTACGGCTGATGGTCCTCATATCCGAGGACGGGTACCCGGCGCACAAAGTCGTCCGCACAGCGAATCGCATCAAAGCCGAAGCGGCGTCCGAAATCGCTGGCCGCATTGCGGCGGATCTTGGAGAGAAGGGTCCTTTCCTGGATGGCCGTTGCCCGGCGCGTAGCGGCCCGGAACGCGCTGTACACCCGGCGGGCGTGCCAGTCGGCGGCCAGGCACACGAGGCGATCGGTCAGTGTCGGACGCTGCGGCATAGCCGATCATCATAAAAGCATCAGCATGCTCTGGCGAGCGGGCGTTGAAAAAGCGGGTGGGTGCAGGTCCGCGAAAGCCCAGGTAAGCTGGCGCTTGGCTGAAGCCGGTAAGAGAAGCCCGTTAAAAACCCGCTCGCGCGGAAGGCCCGGAGACCGCCCGACCACCAGTGTGCCCTGCTGTGCTTGCCGCGCCGACGCCGCTCGCGAAGGCGGGTCAGCAGTGTTGGGTAACACGAGCGCTTCCTCCTGTTCCCAGCACTGCTCACAGTCACAGAGCAGTGGCACACGCCCAACTGGGACCGGCGTCAAGACCGACGTACATCAATCGGGTTAAAGCGCTCTGCCTGCAGAGGGCCCGGGCGGCGCGTTTACTTCACCGTCTTGAAATAGTCCTGCGAGCCGGTGGGATCCGGCTTCATGGTTTTTTCACCGGGTTTCCAGTTGGCGGGGCAGACTTCGCCGTGCTCGGCGACGTACTGGTAGCCCTGGATCAGCCGCAGCGTCTCGTCCACGCTCCGGCCCACGCCGAGATTGTTGACCGTGTAGCTCTGGAGAATGCCCTTATCGTCGATAATGAAGGTGCCGCGAGCCGCCACGCCGCCCTCCAGGCAGATGCCATAGTCGCAGCAGACCTCCTTGTTCAGGTCGGAAAGCAGCGGATAGCGGATCTCGCCCAGACCACCCTTGTTGCGCGGCATGTTCTTCCAGGCGAGGTGGGTGTACTGGCTGTCCACCGAGGCGCCGATGACCTTGGCCCCGAGTTTCTCGAACTCATCCAACCGGTCGCTGAAGGCGATGATTTCGGTCGGGCAGACGAAGGTGAAATCCAGCGGGTAAAAGAAAAGCACGACGTACTTGCCGGTGATCTTCTCATCGCCCAGCATGAGCGTGCCGTTCTCGTACGAGAGCTGGACGAACTGGGAACCGACGACGGCCGTGCCTTTGAAGGCGGGGGCCGGCTCACCGACTTGAAGCGTAGGGCAGCATTGCTCGCTCATGCGCAGTTCTCCTTGACTCAAAACGTAAATCTTGAAGCAGCCTGATTTTCTGGTCATGGGGCTACCCGTGAGCCCCTGCGCCAAGACCGTGGCCATTCTAGTCAGCGATCGGTCGGTCTGCCCATTTTGCAGTCCCCATTCCCGCGACGAAGAGCAGTCGGTTGGCAACTGGTTCAGCGGCTGTAAAATGCTGTCATGCAAAAAGATGAGTCGATGGAAGCGCTGATCTTCGAGGAGCCCGGCCAGATGGTCCTGCGCCGGATGCCGCGGCCTCGACCGGCGGCGGGGGAGGTGCTCGTCCGGGTTCACGATGCCCCCATCTGCGGTACTGACGTCCGCATCTTCACTGGCCGAAAGACGCGCGAGGTGCGCCGTGGCCATCCAATTGGCCACGAGTGTGCCGGGACGGTGGCCGAGGTCGGGCCAGCCGTTTCCGCTTTCTCGCCGGGGGACCGCGTGGCCGTCCATCCGGTAGTCTCCTGTGGTGCCTGCGAATTCTGCCACGCGGACCGCGAAAACCTCTGCGAAACGCGGGTAACGCTGGGGTATGGAACGGACGGATCCTTTGCCGAGTACATGCTCATTCCCGCCCATGCCGTGGCTCGCGGGAATCTCTTCCGGGTACCCGATCACTTGCCTCTCGAAGCCGCCGCCTTGGTAGAGCCCATGGGGTGTTGCATCAACGGGCAACGCGAAATGGGGCTCTATGACGCCGCC
>BTUC01000230.1:0-3537 GCA_045863575.1 Phycisphaerae bacterium | reverse complement strand
CGAGGGGCGCATTCATGAGCTGGTCATTTTTGGCGCCGGGCCGATCGGATTGATGCACCTCATGCTGGCCCGAGCGGCGTCCGGCCAAGTTTCAGGGGTGGGCGCGGATGCTCCCGGGCCCAGGGCACCCCGGTATCGTGTCACCGTGGTAGAGCCTCGTCACCACAGACGAGAATTCGCCACAAGGCTGGGCGCCGACGAAGTATCGTCGCCTGAGGAGTTTCAAGCCGAGGGACAGTTCGATGCGGCGATTCTGGCGGTGGGGGTGACCGATCTCGTCGGGCTGGCCTTCCATGCGGTGCGGAAGATGGGAAAAGTGAGCCTGTTCGCCGGATTCGACGTCGGCGCGTCCACCTGCATTGATCCTAACTCCATCCACTACAAGCAGATCCGCGTCACTGGGGCTTCGGAATCGCGTCGGCGCGACTTCGCTGAGGCACTGGCGCTGGTGGCCTCCGGACGGATCGACCCTTCACCGCTCATCACCGCTCGCCTGACGCTGGCCCATCACCAGCAGGCTTTTCGGTTGGCGGGTGATGGCAGCGCGCTGAAGGTGGCCTTCAAGCTTCTCCCGACCTGATGACCTTCCGGTTGGCAACTGCCGCGTCTGTAGCGGCCGGCCTGGAGTTCCCGGGCAGGTGGTCCGGGCCGCTGACGCCGGGGCTTTCCTTCAATCGTCTCGTAACGTCCCGCCGCGGCTGGCATCTGTAATGTAGACGTTCCTGCTAAGGAATAGGGATATAGCGTAGCTACCGAGTGAGCCCTCCAACCTGTCGTGAGGATCCACCATGCAACCGGCGCTTCGGGTACATCCGCTCTCATTGGGAATAACCATAACTCTGAGTTTATTGGTCATGACCTCGTCCCTGCCGGCGCAGGATTGTGACGGCAACGGGATCCCCGATGCCTGCGACCTGTCCTGCGGAGCGCCGGGTGGTGCATGCGATGTTCCGGGTTGCGGGGAGAGTCCGGACTGCAATCACAACGCGGTGCCGGACACGTGCGATCTGCTCTTTCCCCGACCCGCGTACGGCGTCGACGCCTGCACCGACGCCGCACCGGTGGGTCCAGGTCGGCAGTACACGGGAACCACACTCGGCGTGACGAATGACGGCTCGGCGAGTTGTGCGGCCTCGATGAGCAGCCCGGATGTATGGTATCGCTACCAACCGGCTGAATCCGGCGACCTGACGGTATCGCTTTGTGGTTCAAGCTATGACACCGCTTTGTCTATCCATTCGGGCTGCCCCGGCACGATGGAGAAGCAGCTTGCGTGCAACGACGATTCGATCGACTGCGGTCTGGACTCGATCATCACCCTGTCCGTAACCGCGGGCGAAACGTACTGGATCCGTATCGCCGGCTTCAGCGGAGCTACCGGCAGTTACGCGATGATGTTGACTGGCCCGGCGTGCATGGACTGCCAGAGTGACTGCAATGAGAACCAGGTTCCAGACGCCTGCGACATCAGCTCGGGCACCAGTGCGGACTGTAACCTCAATGGATCGCCGGACGAGTGCGAGCCCCAGGAGGACTGCAACAGCAACGGCACTCTGGACATCTGCGATCTCTATACTGGCACCAGCCAGGACTGCAACCACAGCCAGGTGCCGGATGAGTGCGAGTCGCAGGAGGACTGCAACGATAACGGCGAGCTCGATCTGTGCGAGGACGGCACCCAGATTGCGTTCACGTCCGGGCAGATGGCCCCGTTCGGTGGGGAAGTACCGCAGATATTCGAGGTGCTTTATCCCCCCCGCGCGGGCAGCAACGTCACCATGCGGATTGAGGCCCGAGCAGATCTGGAGGTCAACTATCCACCATGCCAGGCTGAGTACATGTACGCCTACCTCGGCAACGGATTCCTGCTGGGAACCTTCTTCTCAACCTCGGGCCACTTTTGCCCAAGTCAGCCTGACGTAATACAGTTCACCATTCCGGCAGACACGCTCAACAGTGCCATCCTGAATGAGCGTCTACAGGTGTACCTGTACGCCGCCGGAAACGTCGGCGCGTTCGAGTGCTCCGCAGGTTCCTACGTGGCCGTCAGCATCTCCTACCGGGCGGTGGGAGACTGCAATGGAAACTTCGTGCTTGACGAGTGTGAACTCGAATCAGGCGCTCAGGCCGATGTCAACCAGAACGGCATTCCCGACGTGTGCGATCCGGATTGTAATGAGAACCTGACACCCGACGACTACGATATCGCCCAGGGCAGCAGCGAGGACTGCGACAACAGCGCGATTCCCGACGAATGTGAACCGGACCACGATCAGGACGGCCGGATCAGCGCGTGCGACAATTGCCCCTCTATCCCCAACCCCGATCAGGCCGACGTTGATGAGGACGGCGTCGGCGACGTGTGTGATGATTGCCCCGTAACGCCTGATCCGGCCCAGTGCGATCTGGACGAAAACGGCGTCGGCGACGCCTGCCAGGGTGGTCCGCCGGTTGAGAGCGCGCTGCTGTTTAATGGATACTCCAGCCATGCCCGGATCCCTGATTGCCCGGCCTATCACTTCGGCGACGGCGACTTCACGGTCGAGGCATGGTTCACGGCCGCAGGCAATGGGTTCATCCTGGACAAGCGGATCGACTCCGGCTCCGGCGAGCATGGGTTCTTCCTTCAGGTGATCGAGGACGGCTCCCTCAGCTTCGGCATCGAGATCCCCCAGCAGCTTCACAACGAGACGGCGGTGCTGTCGCCTGCCGGCGTGTCCTACGCCGATGGTCTCTGGCATCACGTCGCGGGGGTGCGCGAAGGCAACAACATCTTCATTTACGTGGATGGAGAGCTGCGCGGAACGAATACGCTGACCCTGCTGCCCATGAACATCACGCATCCAGGCCCGATCGTGGTCGGGGCCCGACACTCGGTGGAACAGGCCGTGCCGGGTATCGTGGATGAGGTCCGGCTCTGGTCGGTTCCCCGGACGCAGCAGCAGATCGCCGCCACAAGGACTGTCGGTCTGTCCGCTGATGAGCCCGGTCTGATCGGCTACTGGAAACTGTACGGCGGGTGCAGCCAGCAGCAGATGGTGGACAGCAGCCTGTCGGGCAACAACGGGCATCGGGGGCTGACCGGCGAAGCGGACTCCTACGATGCCGTTTGGGTCCTGTCTTCAGCCCCTGTATTTCCACCGGAAGACTCGGATGGTGATGGTCTCTATGACCATGAGGACAACTGCCTGGAGGTGCAGAACCCTGATCAGGCCAACAGGGATGAGGACCGGTGGGGCGATGCCTGCGACAACTGCCCGGACGTGACCAACGCGGACCAGGCAAACCTGGACGAGGATTCCTTGGGTGACGTCTGCGATCCGGATGATGACGACGATGGGCAGGGGGACGTGGACGACAACTGTCCGCGTGAGATCAACCCGAACCAGGAGGATGCCGACGGTGACGGCGTGGGCGATGCGTGTGATGCCTGCGCGGATACGATGGCCGGGCTCGTCGTCGACGGACTGGGTTGCCCGCTGCCGGTACCGGCTGATTTCGATGGCGATTTTGATGTGGATCTCTCAGACTTCGGGC
>BTUC01000229.1:0-11821 GCA_045863575.1 Phycisphaerae bacterium | reverse complement strand
GATGTGGATCTCTCAGACTTCGGGCATTTGCAGGTTTGTCTGTCAGGTTCTGGTGTGGCTCAGACCGATCCCGCCTGTGCGGACGTGCGGTTGGATGAGGACGGCGACGTGGACCACAACGATTTCGGCCTGCTCATGAGGTGCTTCTCGGGTCCGAACCACCCGGGTAATGCTCACTGCCTCGATTGAGCGCGGCATTCGCGACCCAGTTTCGGCATGTCCCAGGCGCGGATTGACGACCCGCGCCTGCTTTTTATTGCGTTCGCGTTCGTGTTCTTCGGCAGCCGTGAGCACCTTGCTCGGACCGTTCGATAGAATCGCCTGAAGAATGTCGGGAGGGCAGCCGCGGGTGTAGACTGATGCCCATGCGGACATTTCAGCGAACGATCACGGGTGCATTATCGCCGCTGGGCGGGCGGCCGGCGATGGTTGCATGGGTTGTGGTGGCAACGCTCGGTGCGGGTACGCTCCGCGCGGCAGCGGCCGGCAGCACCGCGACGGCTTCCGCCGGGACGGGCACGCACAGGCCGTCGGTGCCCTGGCGACGGCACGTCATTGATTCGGCACTCAAAGGTGCGGATGGCGTGCGGCTGCGGGATGCCAATGGAGACGGACGCCTGGACGTGGCCACCGGCTGGGAGGAGGGGGGTGGCATACGCGTCTGCCTGAATCCAGGGCCGTCCGCCTGTCGCGAGCAGTGGCGCTGCGTCACCGTGGGGACCGTCGGCGATCCTGAGGATGCCGTGCTGGTCGATCTCGATGGCGACGGTGCGATCGATGTGGTCAGCAGTTGCGAAGGCCGCACGAGGAGCATCTTCGTTCACTGGGCGCCCAGCGGCAGGGACCGGTACCTGGACCCGTCCGCATGGCAGACGCAGCCGTTGCCGGCGGCTCAGAACAAGACGCAGTGGATGTATGTGCTGCCGCTGAAGATCGATGGCCAGCACGGCATAGACCTGATCGCCGGCAGCAAGGGCGCTGACGGCATGATCGGCTGGTTCCAGTCGCCCCCCCGGCCGCGAAACCTGGATGATTGGAAATGGCATCCCCTCCGGCGCGCCGGCTGGGTGATGTCGCTTATCGCCGAGGACATGGACGGCGATGGCGATGTAGACATCCTGATCTCCGATCGCAAGGGCGATCACCGCGGTTGCTTCTGGCTCCAGAATCCCGGACCGGCGACATCGGCCGAGAAGCCGTGGCGCGAGCACGCCATCGGCGGTGAGGACCGCGAGCTGATGTTCGTGACCGTTGCCGATCTGGACGGTGATGGGCTCCAGGACGTGGTGGCCGCGACGCGCGGGCACGAGCTGCTCTACTTCCGCCGGCTGGGCCGCGACGGGCTGAAGTGGAAGACCTGTTCGGTGCCCATCCCCAAGACGGCCGGTACGGGCAAGGCCGTCAGCGTCGGGGATATCGACCTGGATGGCCGACCGGACATCGTATTCTCCTGCGAGCAGGCGGCCGGCAAGTCCGGCGTGATGTGGATGTCGTGCCGACACTCGCCCTGTGACGGCGATTGGATCCTTCACAGTATCAGCGGACACGATGGCACGAAGTTCGACCTGGTCGCGCTGATCGATCTGGACGGCGACGAGGACCTCGACGTCATGACAACTGAAGAAGTCGATAACCTCGGCGTGATCTGGTGGGAAAACCCAGCAAGAGCAAAAGCTGTCTCACGGACCTCTCGGTAGCAGTCGGCCTGGATTGTCGGCCTTTGGATTCGAAGCCTATCCCAACAGGGCTCTCAGCGGGCCAGCCAGCCTCCATCCACGGGATAGATGCCGCCGTGGCAGTAGTCTGATGCGGCGGAGGCAAGGAAAACGACCATCCCGCCCAGGTCGGAGGGTTCGCCCCAGCGGCCCGCGGGGATCCGGTCGAGAATGGCCTGGTTTCGAGCCGGGTCTTTGCGGATCGCCTCGGTGGCCCGGGTGGCCATGTAACCTGGGGCGATTGCGTTGACGTTGATCCCTTTCGCCGCCCATTCATTGGCCATCGTTCGCGTGACTCCCGCCAGGCCGGACTTGGACGCGGTGTATGAGGGGACCAGGATGCCACCCTGGAACGACAGCATGGAGGCCACGTTAATGATCTTCCCGCCTGAGCCCTGCTCGATGAAGGCCTTGGCGACGGCCTGTGCGAGGAAGAAGGCCGCCTTCAGGTTGACGTCCATGACGGTGTCCCAGTCGTCTTCGGTGAATTCAATACACGGGCGGCGGCGGATGATGCCCGCGTTGTTCACCAGGATGTCGATGCGGCCCAGTTCGGCACGGGTTTTCGTCACGATGTAGGCAGACGCTTCCGTTTCAGCCAAGTCGGCGCGAATGGCGAGGAAACGACGCCCGGCAGCCTTCACCGCCTCCGCAGTCTCGCGGAAGGCGTCACTCGATCCGACGCCGGCGATGTCCGCCCCGGCCTGGGCCAAGGCGGCACTCATGGCTTGGCCGAGGCCGCTCGTCGCCCCCGTCACGATGGCGACCTTGTTTTCGAGGCTGAACGGCGAGTATCTCATAGGGGATCTCCATCAGGGAAACAGACGGAGAGAAGGAGAGACAGAGTGCCGTTCTCCACGTTCGAGCGGCCGCGCGGGCTAAAGCCCGCGGCTCGTTGCTTTGGGTTTTCGGCAGGCCTTTTTAGTTGCTGGCTATTCCTCTTCGCTCTGTCTCTCATTCTCTCCGTCTAAGCGGTTCTGCGCAGAACTGACGGCGGTAGTCATTGCTCCGGAATAAACCAGTTCGGCAACGCCAAAACGGCCTCTTCCCAGAATGCGGTGATCAGCAGGGCGGCGATCATCGCGGCCAGATACGGGAACAAAGGCCTGAAAAGCTGATCCATGCGCGTGCCGGCCACGCTGCAAGCGACGAACAACGCAATGCCCACCGGTGGCGTGCACTGGCCGATGCCCAGGGCGCAGACCACCACGGCGCCAAAATGGACGTCGTTCATGCCGATCTGCCGCGCGATGGGCAGAAAAATGGGCACGAAGATCAGCATGGCCGGGGTGAGATCCAGGAACGTCCCGATCACCAGCAGAATCGCGATCATCACCAGCTTGATGACAATGGCGTTCTGTGTGGCCGTCAGCAGACCTTCCGACACGCGAAGTGGCACCTGGTCTACGGTGAGCATCCAGGCAAACGGCGAGGCGGCCGCGATGCACAGCACCACGATGCCGGTGATTTTGGCCGTATCCACAAGAATGGGTCCGAGCTGATGCCAGGCCAGCTCACGGTAGACGGCCATGCTCACGAACAGCGCATAGAAGACGGCCACCACGCCGGCTTCGGTGGCCGTCACCCAGCCGAACATGATGCCTCCGATGACCAGGACCACGGCTAGCAGCGGCAGGGCCGCCTGCTTAAGCCGGACCAGAAACTCGAAAGGTGAAAACGCATGTCCGGACGTAGCGTGCCGCTGAGCGACGGCCGTGAAATAGCAGACTGCCGCCAGGCCCAGTCCCAGCAGCATCCCGGGCACCACCCCCGCTAGGAACAGCCGCCCGATGGACATGCCGCCGATCCAGCCCATGAGCACCATGGGAATGGACGGCGGAATGATAATGCCGATCGAGCCCGCGGTCGCCTGCAGTGATGTGGCCGAGGGGCGCGAGAAGCCCGACTCCACGATGGCCGGGATCATGATCGCCCCAATGGCCGCGGTGGTGGCGGCCGTCGACCCGGAGATGGCCGCAAAAAGCATGCAGGCCAATACGCTGGTAATCGCGAACCCCCCCCGGATGTTTCCCACCAGCGAGGACGCCAGGGCGATGAGCCGCTTGGACATGCCGCCCCGACCCATGATGCCGCCGGCCATCACGAAAAAGGGAATGGCCAGCAGGGGAAACGCGTTGGAGGCGGCGAACATGCGCCGCGGCACCAGATGCTGCGTCACGTCAGGGGCGGCTGCGATGCCGGCCACCGAGGCCAGTACCAGGGCCACCGAGATGGGCACTTCCAAGAGCAGCAGGACGAAGAAGACCACGAAGAGCAGGGTGACGATCATGCCGTCACCTCCGAGGGACGCCAGAGCCGCGCCAACATCTGGAGGCTGCGGACGAGCATGAGCGCGCCGCCGACCGGAATGGCGGCGTAGGGGAAGATCCGGGACAGCTCCATCGCCGGCGTATGGCCGATACGCCCGCGCCAGGTGAACAGCGAACCGTAGTAAATCAGCACGCCGCAGAAGACGATGACCAGCACCAGTGTCAGGGATTGCAGTATCCGCTGCCCGGCGGGGCCCAGGCGAATACGGATCAGCTCGACGGCAAAGTGCTCGCCCCGCTTCAAGGCGATGGATGAACCGAGCATGGTGATCCAGACGAACAGGATGGTGGAAAGCTCTTCGGTCCAGGAAAGCGGGCGGGTGAGTATGTACCGGAGCACCACTTCCAGGCCGACGATGATGCAGATGGCCGCCACCAGGACGGCGGCCATGACTTCCTCCAGGTTGTCCAGCAGTCTGCGGATCACATCGCACCCCGAATATGCTCACAGAGGACTCTGAACTCCTCGCCGTAGCGCCGGTAGTAACGCTCGTAAATGGACATGACCCGGCGGCGGAAGGGCTCGCCCTCCACCGTGTTGATCTTCATGCCCTTCTCGGTCATGTGGGCCAGAGCCTTCTGTTCCTCGTCGCGCCAGATCTCGCGTTGCTTATGAATGCTCTCCTCGACCGCCTTCAGCAGCCAGTCGCGCTCCTGCGACGTGAGCCGTTCCATGAAGGGCCGGCTGGCGATGAACAGATCGGGGATGGAGAAGTGCCGCGTCCAGGCGAAGTGCTTGCAGCCGGTCTCATACATGCGGAAAGTGACGATGGTCTGGGGATTGTTCTCCCAGCCATCGAGCACGCCCTGCTGCAAGGCGGTGAAGACCTCGCCCTGGTTCATGGCTACCGCGCTGGCGCCCAGGGCGTTGATGGAGTCGACCATGAGGCGGGCGTCCATGACCCGGATCTTGAGACCGTGAAGGTCCTCGGGTTTCTCGATGGGGCCCTGTATGGTGGTGATATTGCGCGTGCCGGCGTCCAGATATCCGAGGACTTCCAGGTCCAACTCGCGCGCGCTGCTGGCGATCGGGGCGACGGCGTCACCGTCGAGCACCCTGGCCTGGTGCTCGGCGTCGCGCCAGATGAAGGGCATGGACAGTGCGTTGGCCAGGGGCACGTACTCGGCCAGCACAGCGGCGGACACCTGGGCCATCTCAATGTCCCCGGTGCGGCAGCCGTCAATCATTTCGTCCGCGCTGCCGAGCTGGCTGCTGGGGAAGAGCACGACCTTCATGCGTCCGCCGGAAAGCTCGCCCAGGCGTTCCTGGAAGAACTTCATGGCCTTCACGGTGGCATGGCTCTCGGGGAGAACGGTGCCCAGCTTGACCACGCGCGGACGGGGGCCGGTTTCGGTTTGCCTGCAGCCGGCCGGAAGCATCACCACGGCTGCAAGGAGGACCGGGGCCATGGCCAGAAGCTGACGCCTCGAGCGGCCGCAACCCCCCCCAGCCCCCCCTTTGTAAGGGGGGGAGGAGCGCCGAGCCCCCCCTTTGTAAAGGGGGGAGGAGCGCCGAGCCACCCCTCTGTAAGGAGGGGAAGAACATCGAGGACGACTACCCATCACTCATTACTCATCACTCATTACCCATCACCCATTACTCATCACTCATTACTTCTTAAAGGAACTTGATGTTCTGGTATTCTGGCTGCACATTGATTCCGTAGCGCAGGTCGCGATGCTTGTCCGGGTCGTATGCGGCCATGACCCAGTGGAAGACGGTCCTGAAGCCGGGAGCGGCCGCGGTGGGGTGGTAGCCGTGGGGGATGCTCACGCAGTCGCCGTCTCGGACCACCGGGGCGAAACCCATCTGATCCGGAGTGCTGTACACGAATTGAACGCTGAAGGCCGGGTCGGGCATGTCGAAGAAGAGGTAAAACTCCTCCTTGGATTCCTGGTGTTCGTGCGGCGGCCAGCTGGTCCAGGCGCCCGGCGTACCGACCGTGAAGCCGGCCAGCAGCCGCGAGGCCTTCACGTTCGTGCCCAGCATGTTGTAGATGCGGCGTTGGGTGTGCAGTTCGGCCGAGCCGACGTCGATACAGAAGGCGGGATCGTCCTTGATGGCGTGGAAGCGAACCAGTTGCGGCTCAGCATCGATGTGCGCGGGGCTGCCGCCGAGGGCCAGATCGCTGCCGGCCGGGCCGCTGATCTCGAAGGGCTTTCTCCGCGGGACGTAGAGGATATCGTGCTTGCCCAGTTCGAAGCGCTGCCCCTCCACGATCACTGTGGCCGGCGGCTGGATGCAGAAAATGCTCCACTCGGTCTCATCGCCCGGCAACGCGTGAGCCCGAACCTCCGGGCCGAAAACCAGCCGCGCATAAGTCAGGTACTGCAGGGCACCGGTCCTGGGCGAAAACACTTCCCGCCAGCCCTCATGCTTGTTGGTTCGGCGGAACACCTGGGGCTGAAGGGTCGAAGGAAGATCAGACATGGTATATGCTCCACTTCGTCATTTGCGCTTCAATCATTGATTCGTCATTCTGGTTTCGTCATTCGTCGCTCCTGACGCTCGCCTCCGGCCGCAGACGCGCCACGTTCCTCAGCATGACTTGGTACTCCTCTCTCGACGCCGCCGCCCCGGGTTCCTTGAACCAGCTTCCGTGATAGCGGTAGCTCACCTTGCCGTCGGTGGTTTTAAGCCGAACGAACGTATTGAAATCGTCCTCGCCGAACGCAACGGCCTGGCGCGGATCCACGACGACGCCCAGCCCCAGGTTTCCGGCCCGGGGGGCATCCCGGTCACCCAGCGCCTGGTTTCCCCAGCGGCCCAGCAGCCCGTCGACCCGGTCCTGGATCAGCACCGTGTCCTCGTGCTTCGGAACGCCGGTGACGATCTCCGGCATGGGTGATCCACGGTGCGGCTTGATGTGCAGATCCGCCTGTCCCCATCGCTGCCCGGCGAAGATGCTCATGCGCACGAGCAGATCGTAGTGCGGCGATCGGCTTGAGGTAATGGCCTGCCGCGACAGATCCGGGAAAGGCCCCGGCTGCCAATAGACGTACTCCAGGTCGATCACCGCCCGCACAGGCCCGGTCGCGCGAACGTGGTAGGTCTTCATCACGTTGGAGACTTTCTCCAGCTTGCCGTCAATAAAAGCGCCGAAGCCGCCCACGCCGAAAGCGCGGCCGACCTTGAGCACGTCCAGCCCGTACTCATTCTCGATGTTGTGCGGCAGACCAGGAGTGGCCCATGCCTCCAGGGAGAGGATGCGCTTGGTCTTGCCGAAGATGTCCATGGCGTTGTCGGCGTTCCAGTAGATGCGATAGGCCATGACGTCGGATTCCCAGCCGGGTCCGTCGTAACCTTTGAGGGACATCTTGGCGTGTGCGCGTTGGGGCACGCTCAGCCCGGGCGGGCGTGGAATCAGCTCGAACTCGCGGGTCTGGCCGGGTTCGAGTCGGACCAAAAAGGCGATCTCATCGCTGTCGCCGTCGCCATCCAGATCGTCACGCTGGACGGGAAGGGTCTCCTGGCCATCGCGCACGGCGAACTCGCCGGAACCGATGGAAGCCATGGCCGGCGTGAAGGCCAGGAAGACCGGCGCTTCGGCCCATGGGTCTGGCGTGGGATTGTGGACCTGGATGGTGACGACCGGAGCGCCTCCGGCCGACAGGGACGTCGGAGCCATGGCACCTAAAGCGATTAAACAGGCGGTTCTTTGCCGAGTGGTCACGAAGCGTTCTCCCGCGGCCAGACCGGGGGGGCTGACCGTGCGGAATATACCCGCGCGGCCGGGGGCGAGCAACGACCAAGTTTGACACCCGCTTGGCGGCGGCGATATTCTCGCCGCGGCGCTGGAGCAACGCGGATGAAGGGAGCTGCTGTGTATTACTCGCGACTCGTTACCTCGGTATGGGCCGGATGCGTCTTAGCGCTGCTGGTGGGATGCTCCTCCCGGAGCGGGCCTGTAATAGATGTCGCAGGAAGCCTGTCCGCCCCGCGAGGGGGCGTTTCGATCCCGTTGAGCGATTGGGTCTTTAACTACACCTCACCAGGCTGGCGGCTGGGGCAGGTGGCACACCGTGTACAGGCGGATTATCCGCAGCCGCCGCCGTTCGACTGGGGCGAAGGCGTCATGATGGCCGGCATGGTGCAGGCAAGCGTCACGAGTGGCCAGCCAGGCCCTGCGGCCTTCGTAAAGACCTGGGCGGATCACTGGCGAGCCCACGGTCTGCGGCGCATTCTGGAGGGCGAAGGTGAGCGGCTCAAGGGCTATTGCGGCCACTGGGGGCCCGGCCTGGCCGTCATCATGCTTTACGAGCAGACCAAGGACCCCGTTTACCTGGAGATGGCCCGCGAGGTGGCCGCGTTCATCGAGAAGGACGCCACCCGGCTCAAGGACGGCGGCCTGGGGCACTGGAAGGGCAATTACCAGCTCTGGGTGGATACGCTGTATATGGCCTGCCCGGTTCTGGCCCGCCTTTCGAAAATCGACAGCCGGCCCGAGCTGATGGACGACGCCGTGCGGCAGCTCGAGATCTACGCGCAGCGGCTGCAGGACGAGAAGACCGGCCTGTTCTATCACATGTACGACGAGCCCACCGACAAACACACCGAGGTGCTCTGGGCCCGCGGCAACGGATGGACGGCCATGTCGTATGTCGAAGTGCTCAAGCTGCTAGACCGCTCCTCGCCGACCTGGGCCAAGCTGCAGGGCGATTTCAAACGGCAGGTGGCGGGACTGTTGGCCACCCAGGATCCGCAGTCGGGTTTGTGGCACACGGTGCTCGATCGGCCGGAGTCGTACATCGAAACCTCCGCGTCGGCCATGTTCGTTTATGCCCTTGCCGAGGCATCCCGACTGGAAGCACTGGAAATAAACGCGGAGCTCTGGCGGGCGATCATGCAAGGCTGGGCCGGCCTGGCCGGCAAGGTGGATCGCGAGGGCCACGTGTTCGATGTTTCCGGCGGCACCGGTCCGACCGGCTACAAGGACTACGCAGAGAAGATCCGAGGCACGTACACGTGGGGCACAGGCGCGTATCTCCTGGCCGCCAGCGAATTGAGCCGTTAGCTCTTATGGTAACCTGGACAACCTGCAACCCACAACCCACAACCCACAGCTCGCAACCGGCGATGCACAGGAAGTGAGTTAATCAGGACTGACCACCCGATGCCAGAATGGAAGAACGACGCCGAGCTGTTTACGCTGATGAAAGACGTGCTCTATACGCCCGTCGTCGGCGATATTCTCGACAGTCTCGGACGTTTCCATCAGTTTCTCCCCCAACCGGTGCAGCCGCTGCGCGAGGAGATGAAGATCGCCGGCCGGGCCATGCCTGTGCTGGTGACAGACGTCTACGGTCCCCAGCAGCGTCCCTTCGGCAAGCTGACCGAATCGCTGGACCAGCTTCAGCCCGGGGAGGTGTACCTTGCCGCCGGCGGCACCATGCGCTGTGCGTACTGGGGGGAGATCCTGACGGCCACGGCCCGCACCCGGGGCGCCGTGGGAGCGGTGGTGAACGGATATCATCGTGACACTCCCCAGGTGCTGGAGCAGAACTGGCCGGTGTTCTCCCGTGGCCGTTTCGCCCAGGACTCTTCCGTTCGAATGGCCATCGCCGAGTACCGCTGCCCGATCGAGATCGAGGGCACCTGGGTGGAACCGGGAGATCTCGTGTTTGCCGACCTGGACGGTGTACTCATCGTGCCGCGCTCCCTGGAAGTGGAAGTGATTGAGAAGGCGCTGGAGAAGGCCCGTGGCGAGAAGGTCGTGCGCCAGGAAATCGAACGCGGAATGTCCAGCACGGAGGCATTCCGCAAGTACGGCATCCTCTGAGCCGCCCTGAGACGATAAAAGCTTCAACAAAGGAGAATCAAATGGGACGACGCGCTGAATGGAACGGCTGGACGACCGCGCTGCCGGCCGCTTTGAGCCTGGCCCTGCTGGCCGGCTGCGAATCGACGGGCCCGCGCCAGGTCGCCGGCCCCGACCTGATTTCGCTGTTCAATGGCTACGAACTCGCCGGGTGGAAGGCCATGAACCCGGCGCAGAATGCCTGGCAAACCGCCTCGCAGGTCCGGGTCGACGCGAAGGATCCCAAGAAGTTCGACCTCATCCCGGGCTCGGGGATCCTGGTGAACGGGCCCGTCGGCAAGACCACCAACATCTACTCCGAACTCGAGCACGGCGACTGCGAGGCCCACGTTGAATTCATGGTTCCCAAAGATTCCAACTCGGGCGTCTACTTCCAGGGCCGCTACGAGATCCAGATTCTCGACAGTTTCGGCAAGGACGAAGTCACCTTCAGCGACTGCGGCGGCATCTACTCCCGCTGGATCGAGAACACGAATGTGGAGGGCCATGCTCCCCGCGTGAATGTCAGCCGCCCGCCGGGCGAGTGGCAGAGCTTTGATGTCCGGTTCATCGCTCCCCGGTTCGACGAGCAGGGCAAGAAGATCGCCAACGCCCGGTTCGACTGGGTCCGGCACAACGGCGTGCTGGTTCACCAGAACGTTGAGCTCAACGGCCCGACGCGGGCGGCCATGGACGAGAACAAGGAAGTCCCGACCGGCCCGATCATGCTCCAGGGCGACCACGGACCGGTCGCCTACCGGAACCTCAGCATACGATTACTGAAGTGACTCCGAGGTGGGGCGCGATTTCCCTTCGGGGCTCTGAGACGGAGCGACGGAGAGAATGAGAGACGGAGAGATCGGACCACACCAGCCCATGATCTCTCCGTCGCTCTGTCTCTCCTTCTCTCCGTCTTCCGGGCGCGCGCTGGCGTTCTCATACCAGTGACTTCAAGTGGTCCAGCGACGCCGCCGCCTGATCGATCGTTCCGCATTCGACGCTCAGGCAGATCGGACGGTCGACCGGCTTCAAGATGTCGATGACCCGCTTCCAGTCGATGACGCCATCGCCGCAGGCGCACCCGACAGGCGTGCCGGTCACCTTGCCGCGCTCCGCTTCGCCCTGCTGCACGCTGATGTCCTTGGCGTGGATGTGCACGATGCGGTCGCGAGTCCTCTCCATCCAGGCGTAGGGGTCGTGTCCGCAGAGGTAAGCGTTGCCGGTATCAAAGTTGATAGCCATGGCCGGCGACTTCACCAGGTTGTAGATGCGGTCCAGTCCGTCGGGCGTTTGGGTGTACTGCTGATGTTGCTCGAGGCCGATGCGGATGTTGCGCTGCTCGGCCGCCCGGCAGGCAAGCGTCAGGGTGTACTTCATGAGCTGGTGGTCTTCCTCTTCGGTGGTAAAAGCTGGCTTAGGCCCCTCGTCCGTATTCACGATCGACGTCTGCAACTCCGCGGCGAAACGGATCGCGTGCCGCAGGTAGTTGACCGAGATGTCCGGCTTGCACAAAGGTGTGTGGGCGCTCACGCCCGAGCAGCGGACGCCGTGTTTCTCGCACAGCCGCCGGATATCCAGAGGGTCTTCCCACATGGAGACAGTGTGGAAGTATCCCGCCTCGCTCATCAGCTCACGCCCCCAGTGCAGCATGGGCTCGATGTACTTGTAGCCCATCTGGGCGGCCTTCTCGACGCCGGCCGTGAAGGGTAGATCGTGGTGGCGGGCAAACTCCATGTTGATGCCGATGAGGATCTGGGCCATGACTTGGATTCTCCCGGCCTATGCGGCCAAAGACCTGCCGCAGGCCTCCTGTGATGGGGTCGGGCCGTCACCGCCCCTTCCGATTCACGAACCACCGCTGACGCCGCCGTGGCATCTGATCGCCTATGGTTGCTCTGAACAGAATACCTGCCCCGGTCCATAATCGCAAATTAGCCGACCTGAACCTGAAGTTGTATGATGCACCCCCTGAGCATTC
>BTUC01000228.1:0-12015 GCA_045863575.1 Phycisphaerae bacterium | reverse complement strand
CCGCCGCCCCCGCCCCCTCCCCCTGGGCCCGCGGCCCCGGCCCCCCCCGCGGGCCGCCCCCCCCCCCCCCCGCCCGGCACGGAGGCCGGCCGCTACAGACGCGGAAGTCGCCAACCGGAAACGGCACGAGCGCGAAACTTCTGGACGGGAAACAGCAGTGAACAGGTCCACGCAAAGTACCGTTCTCCCCGTTCGAGCGGCCGCGCGGGCTAAAAGCCCGCGGCTCCTTGCCGAACGCGAACCTGTGATCAGTTGGGCACGGCCGCGCGGGCTAAAAGCCCGCGGCTCTTTGCTCATCGGGCGGTGGCGCGGATCACGCTTACCCGGCCGTCGAAGTTACCGGCACTCAGGCGCGAAATCTGCAGCGCCTGGGGGCCGGCGTGGATGACCAGGTCTTCGGCATCGAGCTTGCCGTTTTTGTTGGCGTCCGCATACAGGGCTCCGATGTGCTGATACTGCCGCCGGCCGGGATAGCGCACGGCCACAAAATCCCCGGGCCGGATATCCGTCCCCCATCGGATCTCGCCCGAGGGCGTGCCTTCTTCGAGATCGAATTCCCGCTCCTTGGGCCACTCCCCGACGATTCCCGCCACATTCCAGTCGCGGGTCAGCGTTTTGCCCTTCCACTTCGACCAGGCGGCGGCCATGCAGTCGGCGCAATCCACGCCGATATAGTTCCCGCTCTGCCAGGGCGTGGAGCCGAACACGCCGGGCACATTGAAGAAGGAGGTCAACCACCCTACCAGGGAATCGTCCTGCCGCCGCGACAGCCGGAACACTTTCGTGCTCAGCCCGCGCTCGGTAGTCTCGCGAAGCCCGGGCGACCGGAGAATCCTGCCCGCACTGAGAATCTCCACGTCGAACCAGAAGCTGCCCACCTCAGGGCGGTAATACGGCCCGGCTTCGGGATAATCCAGTTGCGGCGGTTCGTCAGGCCGGGAGGTCGCGGAGGAGCCGAGCCGAACCTCCCAACTGCCGCGCCAGGCGGCGAACTCGCGCCGCAGGTAGTCGATCTTCCCATAGCCTACCCACTTGTACGCATCCGGCTCCCACGGATGATTGGCGTTCTTATAGAACTTGCGCGTGTCCGGAATGATCTGGTACCAGCGGATCGACGCGCCAGATACCGGTTTGACGCGCAGCCGAAGCGGCTGATCCCAGCGGACCTCCGCCGGCCCCGACTCCCATGAGGTGCCCGATCCATCGAGCCGCCACTGGATCTCCTGCGAGGCCGTTGACTCGCGCGCGGCCCCCGCCCCATCGTCCCCGACGTTCCTGGTTGGCTGGGCCCAGGCCGTGATGGTCGCCAACACGACCGAACAGACCACCAACACCCGCTGTGCACGCGCGTTCGCAGACACTTTCGACGTGGAATGCAGCATGGCATTCTCCCCGACTGGCAGGCCTGAACCTCGTCCTGCATTCCTTGTCGTCAGAAAGTATCGATCGCCTGTAGTTTGCGTGCCACCGCCAGCGTTAAGCTCACCTTTCATGGAATTCCTCAAAGCACGTGCTTGCAGTGTGCCACGAGCCTTCGATCGGCTGCCGTTTTGAGCACAACATTCTTCAGCGGTATGCGTCTATCCGCTGGGAAGTTTGCTTGACACCCCTCAACCTTTGAGGTCTGCTACCGCCCGATGGACATGGCAATCGAACGCGTTCGTTCCCGGCTGGCACTTCTTCAGGAGCGCCTGGGGGGATTGACCGCGCGGACCGGCGGGACGGCCGGGAAGGCCGTCGAACGCTGGCGCGGCGACGCCACGGCCCTGCTGTTCCACCTGGCCGATCGGCCGCGACATCCGGTGCTGCTGGCGGTTATCGGCGGGACCGGCACCGGCAAGAGCACGCTGGTCAATCGACTGATCGGCGTCGACGTCTCGGCCACGTCGTTCCGGCGAACGTTCACCAGCGGATCGGTGGCCGTCGCATCCGATCCGGGCGATGTGCCGGAGGGCTGGCTGGGCCTGCCGCGGACCGTCGCCGGGCCGGAGGATCTACCCGCACGCGGAGAGGCGGGCCGGCTGATCATCGTGCCGGCGCGACAGGAGATCACCCAACAGGCCACCATCGTGGACACCCCCGACGTGGACGGCGACCAGCCGGTGCACCTGGCCGAGGCGGACCGCGCGTTCCGCTGGACCCAGGCCGTGCTCTTCCTGGTCACCCCCGAGAAGTACCAGATGACCGAGCTGCTGGCCTATTACCGGCTGGCTCGGCGCTACGGCTTGTCCGCCCTGTTTGTGATGAACAAGTGTGAGGAGGCGGTGGTCCTGGAGGACTACCGCGCCCACCTGGCCGAACGGGAGTGGAACGACGCCCCACTGTTCGCCGTCCCGCGCGACGATGCGGCCTATGAGCCGCCGCCGCAAACCGGCCTCGCGGCGCTGCGTCGGGCTATCGGGCTGCTGGAACCGCCTTCCCCCGCCTCCCATCCGGCCGGGATCAGTCACCGGTGCGGCGACCTGATGAGCCGATGGCGCGACCAGATCCTCGCGCCCATGCGGGCGGACCGCGCGCGGGTCGATCGGTTGAAAGCCGCACTCTGGTCGCTGCGCACGGCCGCGGACGGCGTGGACGTGAGCCCGCTCACCCAGCAGCTCCAGCGGCGGATGCAGGAACAGAGCGTCCTGTACCTGATGGGTCCCGGACGGATGATCGAGCGGGTGCGCCAGCTTCCCGGCATCCTCGCCCGTCTGCCGCGGACCACCTGGGATCTGGTCGTTCGCGGCGAGCACGCACCGCTACAGACGACGGCCCCCGCCGCACCATCAGAAGGCCCCGACTTCCGAGGGCTGCTCGCGGACCAGATGGTGGTGGTGCAAAGCCGCATCGACGATCTGCTGCGCGGGGATCCGGCCGTCGCCGGCTGGCTGGAGGAGCACGGGGAGCAATATGCCGCGGCGAAGATCGATCCCGCGCTCGCAGGGCGCATCGCCGAGGAGGAACTCGCGGAGTTGAAGGCCTGGCTGGAGCAGAGGTGGGAGAGTTCGCCGCGCGATACGCAGGTGGTCCAGAAGCTCCTCAAGAGCATTCCTGGCGCGAAGCGCCTCAGCCAGTGGTCCGAGGCGGCCCCCTACCTGCTGGCCGTGGTGGTGGCGGCCCATGGTGCGGTATTCGGGCCGCTTGACCTGGTCATCCTGGGTACCTGGAGCCTGGCTACCTGGATCGGCGAAAAACTCAGTAACGAAGTCACCGCCCGCACGCGCCAGACGAACCGCCGCATGGCGGAGCGATTTGATCTGCTGGCCCGCGAGCAGATCGACAAGATGCGCCACTGGCTCGAGGCCCAAGCCCCGGGAACCGGCGAACTCGACCAGCTCGAGCGGCTGGCCGACGAAGTCTCTGACGCGGTGAGTGGAGGTTGACCATGCTGCCGGAGATCAACCGCCTGGTGGAAGAAACCGTGACGCTGACCGGGGCGGCGCCGCCGGAGGTCTTCGAGGCGGCCGCTCCGACCTTGAGCGAATCGGAGCTGACCCATGGGGGCGGCGATCGGCTCTATCTTGTGGGGCTCATCGGCGGCAAGAACGTCGGCAAGAGCGCCTTAGTTAACGCGCTGGTCGGCCATGAAATCACACTGCGCACCGCGCACGGGCGAGGCACCGAGAAGGCGATCGCATATGTCCACGAGGATCAAGCCCCCGCACTGCGCGCCTTGCTCGATCGCGAGGTTCCAGGCCGATACGAGCTGGTGACCCACCGGCTGGCGGCCTTGTCACGGCAGGCGCTGCTCGATCTGCCGGACTTCGACAGCCACTTCGAGGAGCACCTGGATGTCACGCGGCGGATGCTGCGGCACATGCTGTATCCGGTGTGGCTGCAGAGCATCGAGAAGTACGCGGACCGGCAGGCCCGCGATCTGCTGCTCAAGGTGACGGCCGGCAACCCGCCGCAGAACCTCCTCTTCTGCCTCAACAAGGTGGACCAGCTCGTGGCCCGCGAGGGCGAAGCGGCCGCCGTGGAGCTGGGGGAAGACTACTCCCGGCGCATCGCCGAGGCGCTGAAGCTGCCGTCTCCGCCGCGCGTATGGATGATCAGTGCGCTTCATCCCGACCGTTGGGATCTGCCCGCGCTGCGTGAACAGTTGGGGCGGCAGAAGTCGACAGAGGTGGTGGTGCAGTCGCGACAGATGGCCGTGCGCCGGCGTGGAGAGTCCCTGCTGGAGTGGTTCGACGGTTTGCGGCTGCCCGAGCAGAGCCAGCGGCTTGAACGGCTGCAACGGCAGGCGGAGGAGGAGCTGACGCAGCGCGTGGGCACGCCGCTGATTGAGGGAGCGATCCCGCGCATGATGGAGGACCGGGCCCTGCGCTGGGCGCTGGCCGACGAAGTCATGGGCCGGCGCGTCGGCCGCTGGCCGATCGTCAACATCTTTCACGTTTTGCTGGACCCGTTGTTTTCCGGTTTGCGCGGGCGGCTCCCCTACGGCCAGCACTGGCGGTTCGAAGGAGCCCGCGAACTCGTCGCCCGTCACCTGGGCGGTCCGGGCCTGTCCGTGTCTTCCGCCGTCCAGACTGCCTTCGCTCAGCTCCAGCAGGCCAGCCCGCAGATGAGTGTGCTTTACCGCGAGCGGCGGATGTGGGAACCGATGCCGGCCGAGCTGGCGGCTGGCGAGCTTCAGCACAACCTGTCCTCGGCCGTCGAACATCAGCGGGAAACGGTGCTCACGCGGCTGAGCGGCGGGATGGGGCCGATCGGCTGGTTGGTGCGAGTGGTTCTCACGGTCGGTGCACTGATCTGGTTTCCGATCGCTCAACCGATTCTCGAGGCCTACCTGGCGGAGGGCACGGTGACCAACCTGACGCTGCTGGTCGTCCAGGTGTTCGGCGTGACCTACCTGCTCAAGAATGTGGGCTTCCTGGCAGTCTGGTACGTGCTCATCTGGCTGGCGTTGCGCTGGCGGACGCGTCAGCAGGTGGAGCGCTGGCTGGATCGATGGAAGGCCGCCGACCCGCTCAATCCCGAGTTAAGTCTCACCGGCCAGGTGCTCGAATGGATGGGCGGCCTGCTGGATCCGATCCGCCACACGCGCGAGCGGTTCGAGGCGCTGATCCGGCAGGCGGAGCGGCTGCGCGCGGACGTAACGTGATAGCCGTGGGATGGACAAGGAGACCGGGAGACAAGGGGACAAGGGGAAGGAGACGGAGAGACGGAGCGAAGGAGAGAGGGGGAATCGATGAGTGACAACGGCATCCGGGGATTGCTTGAAGGTGCACCAGGCTATCCCGGGACGGGGCTGTCGCCAGTGAACTTGCCGCGTCGCCGTTGCGACTCTTCAGATGAGGCCCTCCGGGACCAATGCCGACTGTCGTTGCCAAGATCACCCGCTGGGTGCATAATAGTCCAAATATTTTGGACCTTCTTGCATGGCTTACCGAGATTCCAAAGCTGCGCTTCGGGCCCTCTACGATGTGGCCACTGCCCAAGGTGGCCATTTCACCGCCAAGCAGGCGGCCGCGGCCGGCTACGGCAAAAGACACCTCGATTATCACGTAAAGGCCGGCAACTTTGAGCGGATTGAGCACGGGCTTTACCGCCTGCCGACCATCCCGCTTTCTCAGCAGGACGATCTTATCCGGCTCTCGTTGTGGAGTCGAAACCGCGAGGATGAACCGCAGGCCGTTGTCTCCCACGAGACCGCGCTTTTCCTCCACGATTTGAGCGACGTTTTGCCACCGAAAACTCACGTCACCGTGCCCACTGCCTTCAGAAAGCCGGCACCCGCCGGTTGCGTGCTGCACAAGGCCCTTCTGGCTGAGTCTGAAATCGAAGCTCGAGAGGGGTTCCGCGTGACCACACCGCTCAAGACTCTTCTCGATGTGGCCGCAAGCGGCGTACCTGCTCAGCACCTGGAGCGGGCCATCCGAGACGCATTGGACCGGGGCCTGATCAGGAGGACCGCACTCGTCGCAGCCATCAGACGAAACCCGAAGGCCAAGAGGCTCGCCGATGTTCGAGCACTGTCCCAGAAGGTCGGGTAGCGAGACATGGCAAAGCAATTCAGAGATGCCGTCGCATTCCGCGCGTCGCTCGAACAGCGGCTTAAGCTTGTTGCCCAGGCCCGTGGCGTAAACCTCAACTACCTTCGACTGAAACTCGTCATCGAGCGGCTGCTCGCCCGACTCTTCGCTTCTCCCAGTGCCCCCTGACTCCTCAAAGGCGGCTACGCCATGGAACTTCGCTATCGGCCCCGCGCACGTACCACCCGCGATATTGACCTTTCGGTCCCATCGCCGGCCCGAAGCGGTTCGGCGGCCGCACGTCTTGCGGCCGTCCGGGACGAACTGCAGGAAGCGGCTGACCGGGAGATGGGCGATTTTCTGAAATATCGAATCGGCGCGCCAAGCAGGGAGCTCCAGGGAGCGCCCTTGGGCGGAGGCCGCTTCCCCTGTCAGGCGGTCTTGGCGGGCAAAGTGTACACGCGCTTTCACATTGATCTCGGTTTCGGGGACCCGCTGCTGGGTCAGCCCGAGCAGCTTGTTGGAGACGACCTGTTGACCTTTGCGGATATCGCTCCGCCTGCGGTTCTTGCGATTCCGCGCACGCAGCAGTTCGCGGAGAAGGTTCACGCGTACACCTTTGCTTGGGGCGACCGAGAGAACTCGCGCACAAGAGACCTCGTAGATCTTGTGCTTCTCATCGAGTGCGATATGCAGCTTGAGGAAGTACGAGCAGCTCTTCAGGCGACGTTCGATGCAAGAAAGACGCACGCAGTGCCAAGTACTTTTCCAAGACCACCGGAAGCCTGGCGGGAAGAGTTTGAGACAATGGCGAATGAAATTGGCCTTCGAGTGGCCAGTCTGGACGAGGCCTTTCAGGAACTGGTGGCATTCTGGGATCGGGTGGGCGTCTAATTCAGGCACGTCCCCGTTTCACACTCGGCTCCCGGAGCCTGCCCACCGACTTCACGGGTTACTTGCCCAGCAAGGTCGAAACTACCCTGCGCCCGGCGCTGCACCGGAAGTTCCGGGCCGTCTTCGACGGCCTGGTGGCCAGCGCGGCACGACGATCAGCCATCACCGGTCAGGCGAGCTGAATCGCAAGCCGGTGCACGAGTTTCCGCATGTGCTGGTGTAGCTGCTAGAAAACGTGGACCTGAAACCCCTCACTTGAGTCACTACAGGTCATCTACATGCTCGTAAGAGGCGGCCACGCATCAATGTCCTGGATCCGCGCATCCTAGGTCCGCCAGGCGATTGGGGCCACTGATACACCGCTGGAAAATGCCAAAATCACTTTGATGAAGGATGCGGATGAGCAGATCGACACCATTCTCGGGCCGAAGCAGCAGCGGCTTGTGTGCCCAGAGGCCGGGAGGCACGCGGCCGTGCCCGGCGAGAAGCGTTTTTGCCTCCGAAAACGCCGTTTTACGCGCGGATTCTGCGGGCTTGTTCGGACTTGTGAGCACTCATCACCCATCACTCAGAACTCAGCACTCAGCACTTCTTATCCCTTGATCCCCGTTGTCGCGATGCCGCGGATAAAGGTTTTCTGCGTGAAGAAGAATATCACGATAATGGGCAGGCAGATGAGCGTGCTGGCGGCCATGAGGCTGGTCCAGTCGGTGCCGCCGGACTGGGACTGGTAGGCCTGCAGGCCCAGTGAGAGGGTGAAGGTTTCCTGGCGGGTGAGGTAGAGCAGCGGGCCCATGAAATCGTTCCATGCCCACAGGAAGTGAAACAGGGCCACCACGGCCAGGGCCGGCTTGGACAGCGGCAGCACGATGCGCCAGAAGATGCCGAACTCGCTGCAGCCGTCGATGCGGGCGGCCTCGGACAGATCGCGGGGGATGGTCAGGAAGAACTGGCGCAGCAGGAAGATGTTGAAGCCGGTGCCGAAGAATGCGGGCACCCACAGCGGCAGGAGAGTGCCGATCCAGCCGAAAGCCTTGAAAACGCTGTACAGCGGCACCATCAGCACCGGGAACGGGATCATCATGGTGGCCAGTGTCAAGCCGAACAACGCATGGCGCCCGCGCCAGGGGATCTTGGCCAGGCTGTAGGCCACCAGCGACGAGCTGATCACGGTGCCGGTGACCCCCAGGATGCAGACCACCAGCGTGTTGGACAGATAAACCCAGAAAACGGACACATCGCGCTGGCCGAGGAACGGAATCCAGATGGGCATGTGGCCCATCTTCTGGATGGCCACCGGATAGTTTTCCCAGAACAATCGCTGACGGACCTCGATCTGATCCGGCGGCAGAACGTCCCACTCCGCCGGCGCATCGATTTCCGCCTCCACGCGCCGTTCCTTGACGTAGGACCAGCCCGGCGGGGCTTCCTTCAGCAGCGTGGCCGGCACCCAGTGGGCCTGCCCGGCGGTCATGATCTTGACCTTGCCGTCGGCGTAGTCCTCGCGGCCGACGAGTTGCTTCGCGCCGGCCAGCGGGCCTTCGTCGATGCGGATGACCAGCATCGGCACGGTGAGCGGATCGGCCTTGATGACCGGCCGACGCTCGCCGGCCAGGACCGCGTGGTACTCGAGCGGAATCCACTGCGGCGGAGTCTTGGTGGTCTGCTCGATCGGCTTGAGCGACGTGCTCACCATCCAGATGAAGGGGAAGAGGAACAGGAAGCTCCCGGCCAGCAGCAGGAAGTAGGCGAGCAGTTTGCCCAGTCGCGTGCGGGGTTCCATCTGCGTTCCTATCCGGCGTACGTGATTCTCCGCCCGGCAAACCGGTGGGCGATCAGGGTCAGGGCCACGATGATGATGAACAGGATCCAGGCCATGGCGCAGGCGTAACCCATGCGCAGCCACTCGAACGCCTGGGCCCACAGGTACAAAGCATAGAACATGGTGGAGCGGGCCGGCTGGCCGGTGGTGCCTCCATAGGGTCCGCCGCACATGATGTAGGCCGGCGTGAAGATCTGTAGCACGGCGATCAGGCCCATGATCAGCGTGAAGTAGATCACCGGCGAGAGACACGGCAGCGTGACGTGGAACAGCCGCCGCCACCAGCCGGCTCCGTCGATCTCGGCCGCTTCGTACAACTCCGCGGGCACGTCCTGCAAGCCCGCCAGGTAGATGACCATGGTGCCGCCGATGCCCCAGACGCTCATCAAGGCCAAGGCCGGCTTGGCCCATAGAGGATCTCCCAGCCAGGTGGGCGGGCGGAGATTCATGCGGGCGGTCAGACCGGCCTTTTCAAGGATGAAGTTGATGCCCCCGTTGAGCGGGTCGAGCAGTCCGTGCAGGCTCTGGTTGAGGATGCCGTATTCACCGTTGAGAACCCAGAGCCAGATCATGGCCGAGGCCACCGCCGGCACCAGGCAAGGCAGGTAGAAAATCGTCCGGAACAAGGCCAAACCGCGCACGCCGGAGTTGAGCAGGATGGCCAGGAACAGCGCGGTGACCAGTCCGGCCGGCAGGGCCATGGCCCCGAAGATCAGCGTGTTGCTCAGGCCTTTGTAGAAAAGCTGGTCGCTGAGGATGTCGCGGTAGTTTTGCGTTCCGATCCATGCCGGCGGTTGCAGCGTCGAGTAGTCGCAGAAGCTCAGCACGAACGAGGAGACGATCGGATAACCGAGGAACACGCTCAGGCCGATCAGCCATGGGGAAGCAAAGAGCAGGCCGTTGCGGAGATGGCGGCGGCTGTCAGCGGTCATTGAAGGCTCCCCGTGACCGGCGGGCGCATGGCCAGCGACTTCTGATGACGTTCCCAGGAGGCTTCCATGCGGTTCTGCACCTGGTCGAGGATCTCCTGGGCGGTGTAGATCTTGCCGGTGGCGGGGTTCTCCTGGAGCAGGCGAGCGCGGTCCACGGCCGCGTCGATCTCGCGCTGGTACTCGTTCCAGACGCCAAGTTGCGGTATGGCGGCACAGTTCGGGCTCCGCGACATTTCCGTGAACAGCTCGATGTACGGATGGGGGTGATTACGCAGAAACGCGTCGCTGACCTCGCGCAGCGGCGAGTTCTTGCGCTGACCCATGTTGAGCATTTCCATCCCCTCCTGCGAGCTGGCGTACTTGACGAACTCCCAGGCCGCGTCGCGCCGCGGCGCCGGCAAGCCACGCGGGATGACCAGGATGTCCTCGTCGGCCGTGCAGAAACCCTCGGGACCCGCGGGGGTCTGCGGCCAGTAGCTCACGCCGTACTGCATGCCGGGCGCGTACTGGCTGATGTAGTTATGCAGCCAGGTGCCTTGCAGCACCATGCCGATGCGCCCGCTGAAGAATGGGTTCTGCGTGGAAGCGAAATTCCCAAAGCTGCTGTAGAAGCGCTTGATCTTCTCAACGCCGTAGCGGCGGGAGTAGCCCTGCATCCATTCGAACGCTTCCACGTTGCGGGGATGGTTGGCGGTGATCTTGTCGCCGTCGATCAGCCGCCCCCCGAACCACGGCCCCCAGGCCCAGTTGAACCAGCCCGGCTCCTGGGGCAGGAAGCCCATCTGGGTGATGTTCTCTTTGTTCTTGTCCCAGCGGGTCAGCTCCCACGCATAGTCATCCAGCTCCTGGACCGTGCGCGGTGGCTGGTCGGGGTCGAGGCCGGCGGCCCGGAACATGGCTTTGTTCCAGTGCAGGCCGGTCGTCGCGGGCGTGGTGGGCACGGCCCACATGATGTTGTGATGAATGCAAATGTTGGCAAATACCGGCAGCCAATGATCGCGGCGTCGGCCGTCACGCTGCATGTACTCGTCGAGCGGTGTAAAGATGCCGCGGTCGGCGTAGGTGGCCATATTGGTCGCCCACAGCCCGGCCAGGTCCGGCGAATCACCGCCGGCCGTGGAGATCATGGTCTTGCGCTCGACGGTGCCGAACGCCTCGTAATGCACGACGATCCCGCTCTGCCGCCGGTTAAAGGAATCCACGACGCGCTTCATGGCCTCGCCCTCGAAGCGCGTCCACTTGTCCCAGTAGGCCAGGTGCAGCTTGCCGTCTTTCGGTGTCCGCTGCGCGCAGCCGCCCCCGGCCAGCGGGGACAAAGCCAGCCCCAGCCCGGCCTTCAGGCAAGAACGGCGACTCCAGCACCCAGGGTCTATCCGCGACATAGGCACTAATGTCGGCGGGAGAGCGGACTTTGGCAAGGGGCGGTACTAAACAGGTAGGCACAAGGGACAAAGTGCCGTTCTTCGACTTCGAGAGGCCACGCGGGCTGAAGCTCGCGGCTGGTTGCTTTCGGTTTTCGGTGGACCTATTCAGCCTTCGTGGCGGCTGAACCAGGCGCCGGTGACGGTGCGGGCCAGGATCCGCAGATCGAGCCGAAGGCTCCAGTGGCGGATGTAATAGAGGTCATGCTGGATCCGCTTGCGCAGCGAGGTGTCACCGCGGTAGCCGTTGATCTGTGCATAGCCGGTCATGCCTGCCTTCATTTTGTGCCGCAGCATGTATCGGGGGATGTCCTGCTTGAACTGGGCGATGAACTCAGGGCGCTCCGGCCGGGGGCCCACGAGCGACATGTGACCGGCCAGTACGTTGAACAGGTTAGGCAGCTCATCGAGGCTCGTGCGCCGCAGGAAAGCGCCCAGCCGGGTCCGGCGGTGGTCCTCGCGTTGCGACCAGACCGGTCCGTCGGGCTCGGCGTCCACTCTCATCGTGCGGAATTTCACCAGGCGGAATTCCTGGCCGTCGAGCCCCAGCCGCCGCTGGCGATAGAGCACCGGCCCGGGGCTGGCGATCTTGATGAGCATGGCGATCACGAGCATGGGCACCGCCGCCAGCAGGAGACAGAGCAAGCCCACTGCCAGATCGAATCCCCGCTTGAGGACCGCGTTCCAACCGATCAACGGCGTTTGTCGCAACGAAAGAATGGCGATGCCATCCAACTCGCTGACGGCCGGGCGCAGGGCATAGGCCGGATCGATCTCCGGCACCAGCCGCACGTCGGCCATGCAGGTCTCCAGTGCGGCCAGAACTTCATCGGTGCGATGGGCCTGGTGCGTCGGCAGGGCCAGGAAGACCGAATCGGCGGGCTCTTGCTCCAGGATCCGACGCACTTCCGTCAACGGCCCTTGCACGGGAATGCCGCGGATCTGGCTCGGCCGGTCCTGCAAGTCGTCGAGAAAATAGAGGAGGTGAA
>BTUC01000227.1:0-12032 GCA_045863575.1 Phycisphaerae bacterium | reverse complement strand
TCACCCTTGTTGATCAGTTCGTCGCGTACCTCGGGGAACTCATTTCTAATGTGAGCCAGCAATTGGCTCTCAAACTCGCCAATCCGTGCCAGCGGCAGATCGTCGCAGAAGCCCTGCGTGCCCGCGAAGATGCTGATCACCTGGTCGGCCACCGGGTACGGGTGGTACTGCCCCTGCTTGAGCAATTCGACCATGGCCCGCCCGCGGTCGAGCTGTCGTTGCGTGGCCGCGTCGAGCTCCGTGCCCAACTGCGCGAACGCTTCCAGATCCCGGAACGCCGCCAGGTCCAGACGCAGCGAACCGGCTACCTTCTTCATGGCCTTGATCTGGGCCTTGCCGCCCACGCGCGATACGCTGATGCCGACGTTGATGGCCGGGCGCACACCCGCAAAAAACAGATCCGGCTCGAGATAAATCTGCCCGTCGGTGATCGAAATCACGTTCGTGGGGATGTACGCCGAAACCTCGCCCTCCAGCGTCTCAATCACGGGCAGAGCCGTCAGCGATCCGCCCGTGCCGGGTACCACGCGGACCTCGTGGTCGGCCTTGTTCATCTTCTCCAGGTCGTGCTGGGCTTCGTGCTTGCCCGGGACGCCAACGTACGGGGTCTCGGTGACGCCCTGCTTCGTGTCCGCGGGAGCATTCTTGGGCACGATGATGTACCGGTTGGCCAGCTTGCAGGAGCGCTCCAGCAGGCGGCTGTGCAGGTAGAACACGTCACCTGGGTATGCCTCTCGACCCGGGGGCCGCCGCAGTAGCAGCGAAAGCTGCCGGTAGGCGGCCGCCTGCTTGGACAGGTCGTCATAAATGCACAGCGTCGCCTTGCCCTCTTCGTACATGAAGTACTCGGCCATGGCGGCGCCGGCATAGGGGGCGATGTACTGCAGCGGCGCCGGATCCGAGCTACCCGCCAACACCACAATGGTGTAGTCCATGGCCCCGTACTCGCGGAGGATCTCCACGACGCCGGCCGTGGTGGATTCCTTCTGGCCGACGGCGACGTAAACGCAGATAACCCCCGAATCCTTCTGATTGAGAATCGTATCGATGGCGATGGCCGTCTTGCCGGTCTTGCGGTCGCCGATGATCAGCTCGCGCTGGCCCCGTCCGATCGGGATCATGCTGTCGATGGCCTTGATGCCCGTCTGCAGCGGCTCGTCCACCGGCTGCCGTTCGGCGATGCCGGGCGCTTTCGTCTCCAGCGGTCGGCGGATCGGAGACTCGATTACCCCCCGCCCGTCGAGCGGACGACCCAACGGGTCCACCACGCGGCCCATCATCGCCGGGCCCACCGGCACCGAGAGGAGTTGCCCGCTCGAACGCACGGTGTCGCCTTCCTTGATGCCCAGGTACTCGCCGAGAATGACGGCGCCGATCGCGTTCTCCTCCAGGTTGAACACCTGGCCGATGGCCCCGTTCTCGAATTCGAGCATCTCACCGGCCATGGCGTGGGAGAGCCCGTAAATCCGGGCGATGCCGTCGCCGACCTCGAGCACCTTGCCCACCTCGGCGACGTCGATCTCGCCTTTGTACTGCGCGATCTCCTCACGGATGACCGACGTGATCTCATCCACCTTGAACCGCATGTTGTTCCTGCCTTTTATCCTGAATCGCGATCTCGCTCTTATCCTTCGATTACATGCCTGCCGCTGGCGTGCACCTCGCGCGTCGCCCGGTCGAGCAGCCGCTTGTGCATGGTGTGCAGCCGCGACAATACGCTGGCATCCACCTGCACGTCCCCGATCTGGAGCACCAGCCCGCCGATCAGCTCTGGGGCCACCTGCTCAATCAGCAGCGCCTCCTTGCCCATGTACGCACTGACGTCGCGCTGGATCTGTTCGCGCAGATGGTCGGAGAGCGGCGCGGCGGACCGAACCACGATCTCCTGCTGCTGGCGCCGCTCCTCCATGCGGAGTTCGACACAGCGCCCCACTGCCGGTACGAGGCTGGCCCGCCCGCGGTCGTTGAGCACGTGCAGCAGGTTCAGCAGCAGATCGTTCATGCGCCCCCGGAACAGCTTCTCCAGTGATGCCCGGCGCGGCTCGTCGTCCACCGAATCGGCCGTCAGGAACGCCGCAAAATCCGGCTCCTGCCGCATGTAAACCAGCAGGTCGGCGAATTCTGCGGCCACCTCTTCGAGCTGGCCGTGGGCCTCTGCCGCCTCCATGAGCGCGGCGGCATACACGTCCGCGACGGCCATGACCTGCTCGTCGAAACTCACCGGATGGGCCGGGCTCGTGCTCATCGTGCCGTTGCCTCCGTGGCAGAACCCATCCGTGAACCGTTCTTCCGCTCACGCAGTTCGGCCAGCGCATCGCTGATCAGACGCTGCTGGTCCTCCGGCGAGATCTGCCGCCGCAGTACCGAGCCGGCCATGTTCATGGCCAGATCGGCGGATTGCTCGTAAAGATCCTTCAGTGCCGAGTCCCGCGCGATGCCGATCTCGCGCTTGGCCCGCTCGAGCAGGGCTTCCGCGCTGTGCCGGGCTTCCTCTTCAATCCTCCGCTTGACCGACTCGGCGTCGCGGCGCCCCTCCTCCACAATGGCGGATGCCTCCTCCCGGGCTCGACTCAGCCGCTGCTCGATCTCTTTGAGCCGGGCTTCGGAGTCGTGCCGGTCCCGTCGCGCCGCTTCCAGCGAATCGCGGATGTAACGCTCGCGGTTCTGCAGGGCCGTGAGCATGGGCTTCCAGGCAAATCTGCCGAGCACCAGCACCACCAGCCCGAAGATCAACAATGTCCATAGCGCGTTGCCCAGGTTGCCTGCGAACGGACTGGGCGTCCCCTGATGGGCACCGTCCTCCGCGGCCAGCCCCGGACCTGCGAAAACCAGGCCCAGGAACAGGGCCATTCTCATCACCATCATCATCGGACCCATATCCGCTTCCTCTGGCCGACGCTCCTGAAACTCTCCCGGAGGAAGGCCGTAAGCGGCCTTCCTCCGGGCTCAACGTCTTCTTGGGTGCGCATCAGCCGAAAACGGCCAGCATACACACCACCACTGCAAACAGCGTAGCGCCTTCGAGCATGGCCGCGGTGATCAACGCGATCGTGTTGATCGAACCCGCCGCTTCGGGCTGGCGGGCCATCGACTCGGCCGCGCTGCCGCCGATCCGGCCGATGCCGCCGGCCGCGCCCATGATCACCAGACCGGCGCCGATCGCGCCACCCCAAAGACCCGCGCCACGATCATCAAACAACCGGAAACCGCCATCGTCTTCCACCGCTGCGGCACCGGGAGCAGCCCCCGCGGGGTGCTCCGCCTGGGCGAATGCCGCGGGAACGACCGCGAAGGTCGCCAGCAGCATCAGCACGCACAAAACCTTCTTCATCACTACACCCTTTCGTTGTTGGACCGGCGGGAACGGCCCGGCCATTCAACCACGTATGGCCATCGCCTCTCGGCCTCGTGACCCGCGGTCCCACTCCGCGAGCATGGCCAGTTGAATTTCGTAGCGGCCGGCCTCTGTGCCGGCCGTTAGCTCCACCAGTTACTCCGTAGCGGCCGGCGTCTCTGCCGGCCGTTAGCTCCAACCATCAACGGCCGGCAGGGACGCCGGCCGCTACAGCCCAGGCCTCCGCTAGTGCCCCTGAACCGCCTCGTGCACGGGCGTCGGACCCTGACCCAGCCCGTGACCGGTCTCGTGGCCGTGCCCATGTTCCTCACCGTGCTCCTCGTCATGCGGCGGATTCACCGCCTGCCCGATGAATACGCAACTTAAGAACGTGAAGATGAACGCCTGGAGGAATGCCACGAACAACTCCAGCAGCGTGATCGCCACGCTGCCCAGCACGACCGGAATGGCCACGCCGAACCCCGTGATCGCGCTCACCCCGCCGGCCGCGAAGATGAAACTGAGCAGCACGGCCAGCAGGATGTGCCCCGCCATCATGTTCGCGAAGAGACGAACGGCCAGGGCAAACGTCTTCGCCAGCAGGCCGACCCATTCCAGGAAGGCGATGATCACGTTAATCGGCGGCGGGCCCATGAAAAAGTGTTTGATGTAGTTAATTCCGTGCAACCGCAGGCCGTTCACCACCACCATGATCAGTGTGCAGATGGCCAGTGTGGCCGTCGTCCAGATGTTGCCGGTGGCCGTGCCATAGATTCCATGGTCCAGCCCCATGGCGTCGGACAGCGGCTTGGTGACGGGCTCCAGCGGCAGCAATCCCAACAGGTTCACCGTCAGAATGAAGAAGAAAACGCTCCAGATGTAGGCGATAAACTGATCGGTGTATTCCCCCATGTTCGGTCGGGCGACCATATCCCGCAGAAAAACGCAGATGGTTTCGATGACGTTTCGGCGTCCTCGGGGCGTCATCCGCGCGACCTCATCACCGGCTGCCGGAATGCGCACGAAAACGGGAACCAACAGCAGAAGAAGCGCCGCGGCGACGATCATCATGAACACGTGGTTGGACATGACCGTGAAGGTGGTGAATGGGTTGTCGATGCTGCCCACCCGCCTCCAGAAGTGATCTACGACGTGGTCGAGCGGACTACCCGCCGCCAGAATGCCATTCATCATGACTTAGTCTCTAGCTTCTTGGCCCACCGAATCAAAATCGCGGTTTCCACCGTGATCATGACCAGGTAACTGATCGCCACCCACAGCAGGAACACACGCGGCGGGATATCCGTCCGCCAGGCGACCGCCCCTGCCAGGGCCAGCGTGATGATAAACCGTTCCACTCCGGCCCGCAGCGCCGCCTGAAAGCGGGCCGGCACGTCCTTCGCGACCGTCATGCGCCGGATGGCCGGGAACAACGTTGCATACGCCGTGCCCACGGCGACCGCGAGCGCCGCCAGCATGGCTCTCATACCGTCGTCGCCGGCGCGGTTTCTGGTAGGCAGGTAACCGAGCACGGCCAGCACCACAGCCGCACAAAGCGGCAACAGGATCAGGCCGGTGGCAGCTCCGGCCGGGCTGCCCTTTGCACTCATGTCTCGCCCGCCCCCGGCGGTCCCTCGCCCGGAGCTGCCGGGCGCCTATCGTCCCTGCGACGGGGCCGATCCCGGATCCCAAGGGACTCGTGAACGGCACGGCGAATCAGGTTATACAGCCCGCCGATCACACCAAGTGCCGCACAGATCACCAAGGCCCATGGCTTGTCGTTCTCCATGTGCCGGTCGATCCAGTACCCGATCACGCAGAACACGCCCACCGATGCAGCCAGCTCAACACCCATGCCGGCCAGCCGCACAATGCCGCGGTTCGACAACCGTGGTGGTTTCGGGTCCTCCATGAAGGAGCATCTCCGCACATTGAACCATCCGCCGGGGAGCCGGACCACTTCGTGCCAAAATGCACAAATCAGCCGACAAAAAAGGGAGGTGTCATTCCAACCGCTCGACAGCGGTTACACCTCCTCCACTGTCCCTGGCCGGTGGCTCATGTCCGCCACGCGGGAGGCCGGAGTCTAGCGAAATCCGCAGGGACTCGTCAAGAGTACCGCCCGTCCCCCATTCGTCCCCGGAGCCAATGCCGGTCCGGGCCCCGCCCTCGTAGCAGATTGAATGAGTTGTAGCCGGCGTTCCCACCTCCGACGACCCACCCCTTGGCGCTGCCTACGAGGCGGCCCCGCCGGCGAGCTGTTCATGGCTGTTCCGCCATGTCGGCAAACCTGCGGGGCCTCTGATGTCATCCGGGGTCACGTGCCAGCCGAGCTTACGCCTCGGCAGCCGCCAGCAACGGCGGGCGGCGACGGCGACGGCGCTTCTTGGGAGCGCCAGGCACGCGGACTTCCGGCTTTCGTGGTTTGGCGTCGGCCGCCACGGCCAAGGCTTCCATGGCCGTCGCAGCATACAGATCCGCATTAACCTCTTTCCATAACCCCTCAGCCCGTCCAAACACGCCGCCTGATAGCATGATGTTCATGGTCGGGTTGGCCCCCACCTCCCGGATCAGGTCGATGAGCTTCCGGACGCTGGCCACACCGGCGGGTTGCGTCCCGAAAATCAGCAGGATGTCCGGCCGGATGCTGCCGCTGAGTGCAAGCATTTCATCCACCGGCACCCCCCCACCCACGAAGAAAACTTCCCACCCGTCAGCTTCGAACAGATCGGAACACATCTGGGCCCCGAGCTCCTCCGGTTCACCGTCGGCACAGGTGATGATGATCCTCCGACCATTGGGTTCCCGTCGTGGCAGCCGCGACTGTAACTGGTCCGCCAGGCAGCGATTGATACGCGTGGCCAGATGCTCCGTGGCCACGTTGATGCGGTCCTCGCGGTACATCTGCTCGACTTGCTCCATCGCCGGCCAGACCATTTCCCGGTAGAGTCGCAGGGGCTCCATCCCGCCCGCCAAGGCCTCCTGAAGGATATCCCGGCATTCCTGGCGACGCCCCGACAGCAATCCGGGGATGAACCGATCGAGCAACCGTTCTGCTGACATCACGAACCTCCCAACCAGATTCAGGGCGCGCGGGATCTCCGCTGGGGATGTGCTCCCCTTTTGCGTCCCATCCAACGCGTCCTGCCTTGGAGAGGGGGTCCTGAATCTGCAACCTGTGGATCGCCGATCGCTCCGCGCCGGCCTGTCTTTACCGAGGTGAACGCCCCGGCAGATTCACAACTCTACCGAGACCACATGTATCCTCTTTCTTGCTTCTGATTTGTTAATCTAGGCAAGATAGGAATCATGGCGAAAGATGCTATCGGCGCAGGTGGCTTTTTTTCTTGAACGGATCTGCAGGATTTGCCGGTCGGCAGGCAGGTTTTGCCGAAGAGCAGATGGGACCGATAAAAAGCTCCTGGGCCAAAGCCCAGATCGACTTTCACGCGGTGAGGCTTGTATACGGAGCGAAACGACGGCGGTCGCTGTGGCTAACCGGTTTCCTCCTTCTTCAAACAAATGGCCGCGAAAGCTTACGGCATCCGGAGTTTCAGCGGGGCGGGCGTGAACCGCCGCTGGCGGCCTCCAACTCGCGTTTCAGCCTCTCAACCTGGTTGGTGAGCACGTCGATCTGGCGCTGGCGATCGGCCAAGGCTTGTTCCCATTCATCGCGGCTGCGCCGGATGGCGGCCAAGGCTGTCTCCAGCTCCCGGCGCTGTTCCTCGATCTGGAGGCGCGCGGCGGCGAGTTCACCCGCGGCGGCCGCATTGTCTGCCCCCTTGGCTTTCAGCTCGAGATGGGCCATCTGTGCCTTCAGATCCGCACATTGGGCCGCCAGTCGATCCCGCTGGGCCTTGCAGCTCCCACAGTCGTCCTGCTGACCGCTTTGGGCTTCTTTGAGCGCTTCCAGTTCCATTCGGCAGGCGGCAGCCTGACGCTGAGCTTCCTGCAACTCGGGGTTGCCGCAGCCGGAGGGGAACACAAGAGAAACAGACGACACCAACGTGAGAGATTGCAGCAAAGCGGAAGCTCGCATCCGGCCGCACCCACCCCATGCCCGCTTTCCAGAGCCATGACGATCTATCCGGCACCTGACCCGCTCATCGCTCATCACTTATCACTCATCACTTAATCGCAGGCTCAGCACTCGAGTCTTCTTTGCTGATCTCGCGCAGGACCGTGGTCGCGTAGCAGCCGGGCTCGAGGATAAACGCGAGCTCGATGAACGGCCCGGCGTCGTCGCTGCCCGTGGCCACCTCCACCTCTTTGGGCTGGAAGCGCATCGCCCGCCGTCCACCGCGCACCTTATGGTTAGCACTTTCCCGCCACTCGTTGGGATCGGTCCCCTCGGCCTCGATGAGGGCTTTTTCCATGTCCCCCGGCTCGCCTTCCGGCCAGGTCATGCGGTGGCCGAACAACGGACCGCTGGGTGAGATTTCGAAGGCATCGCACCGCGGCTGCTCAATCACCGCGTCTTCCACGCGGAAGACGGCCCCGTTCTGATGCCGCCAGGCCAAATCCCCGATGAGCATCTGATCCATGCGCTCCAGCCGCTGGGCCACGACCGTGTTAAACAGCATCGACTGGTATGCCGACACGAAGAACCGCCGCATCTGCTTGTCCACGGCGCGGAAAGTGCGCTCGGCGTTGCCCTTGTACTTCTGCCAGTTGTACACCATCCGCCGCTCGTTATTGAAGGGGTACGGCCAGGCTTTGGCCGCCGCTTCGTAGTCGCCGACCTCAAACAGTTCGCGAGCCCGGCGCACCTGTCCGTAATCATGCGGCCCCGGCCGGCCGAGCATGAGCTGCAGAGCCTCGTCGTGATCACCGCGTAACATGGCCCGCCCAATCAGCCCTGTATCCCCGCGCGATCCGAAACGCTGCGGACCGAAGTAGTTCGGGACGCCCCGGCGAACCAGCACATCCAGCATGGACTGCACCTGCCCGACGAGGCGGGGGTCTACGTCGCGGATCCTGATGCGAAAGCGATTGCCCGAAAGATGCCCGAGCTTGATCTTGTTGCCATGGCGGGTCACGCTCAGCACGCGGATGCGCGGCACCTCCAGCCCGGCCACGCGCGAGGGATCCACGTGCTCGACGCTGAGCATCTGCCGCGTGACCGCATCCGCGTCCTTCAAGCCCGCGTATCCAATGTCGTGGTGAGCCCGTCCCAGCGCCCGGGCGATCTGCTGAACCGCCTGCATGGTGCTGAGCCCAACCTTCTCGATCACGAAGTAGGTGTGCGTTCCTTCTCCGCTGGCCGGATAGAGCGGCAGCTCCTCGACGATAAAATCCTCCGGCCGTTGCTTGATGCGGCCACCCACCCCCGGGATGTCGGCCGTCAGAAAGGGCAGATCGTGAACCGAAATCATCCGCGTCCTCCGCCCATGCGGCTGGTCTCCACTTCGTTTCGGTTCAACCGGTCGAGAAACGCCGTCAGTCGATACTGTGATTCAATCGTGGGCACAGCCACGCCCAGAGCCTGCGCCCGCCGAACAGGCTCGCCCAGGATGGCTTCGACCTCCAGCGGCAGCTTGTTCTCGTAATCCACGAGCATCGACGGCCGGTACGCCCCCATGGTGGCGGTATTGGCCATCATCTTGTCGAGCATCGCCGTGATGTCGATGCGGCATCCGTCCGCATTGCCGGCCGTGCCCGTCTCCACGATCAGACGCCGGGCCAGCAACGTCAGCCCCTCATCACCCAGGATCTCCCGCGTAGTCACGGCTCCGGCCGTGACGCACAGTGTGCTGAACGGGATGTTCCACATCAGCTTTTCCCAGCGTGCCTGCCGCAGCGACGGGGGCACACTGGTTTCCAGGCCGGCCTCGGCAAACCACCGCGCGATCTCGCCCGCCTGCTCGAGATCGTCCAGCAGGTGTCCGATGGCCACACGACCATAATCCATATGGTGCACGACTCCGGGCTCGCCGCGATTGATGCACACGAAAGCCAGGCCGCCGAAGACCTGCTGCGGACTGAACCAGCGTGCGAACTGCTCCTCGATACCCAGACCGTTCATGAGCGCCAGAATCCGCGTGCTCCGCCCCACGCACGGCCGGACCAGCCGTTCGGCCGCATCCATGGCCGTCGCCTTTAAGGCGCAGATGACCAGTTCGACCTCGCCGATCTCCTCCGGCCGGCCGTAAGCCGCCGCCTGAATGTGAAAATCTCCATCACGGCTCCGGATGGTCAGGCCGTCGCGGCGCACCGCCTCCAGATCACGGCGCATGAGAAATCGCACGTCGTGCCCGCACCGCGCCAGCCGAGCACCGTAAAAACACCCCACCGAACCTGAGCCAATAATCGCAATTTTCATCGGCAACTGACGAACCGACCACTGAGCACACAATCGACTGCTGACGCCCAACCACTGACCCGGGTCAGTGATTCAACGGGTACAGAATCAGTTCCGCCTCCCAGGCATCATATTCAACCCGCATGGCCGATTCGAGCTCCGCGTAGACCGACTTGTCGAGATGATCGCCGCGCCACCAGCGGGTGTGCACGGCTTCGCGCAGTGGGAAGAAGTTGTAGCCGTTGGTGCCGTAGTTGCGGAAGCCGGTCCGCCGCCGCCACTCCAACGAGAGCAAGCAGTAGCGTTTAAGCGGCTCGATAACCTTGTCGTCCGCGATGGATTTCTCTCTGGCCGCGCGGACCACTTCCATGGCCACGCCGTGAACGCGGAGCTGCGCCGCCAGGTCTCGTGCCACCTGGGCGTAATCGGGGAACAACTTGACGCCAATGGGACCGGGTCTGCCCAGTTCATTGTCGGCAATCCGCTTCTCGAGTTGGCGGACCAACCTATCAGCCTCTGGCGCCTCCGGACTGCCCAGACTCCGCCAGCATTGGGCCACCAGATCCGCCTGCTCCGGATAGATCAGCCGTGCCAGTTCGCGCATGGCTGCCTCGCGGTCAGCGGACCGCAGGTCCATGTTCCAGATGGCGCGCGTGAAGTAATAGATGTTGGGCAGTTGGCAGATGGGGGTCTGGGCGTTGCCCATCACGCCCCGGATCTGGCCGACTCGCTCGGGTACGTTCAGCACATCGGTAACCACTTTCGGCACGACGGTCGTGAACGGCAGGCTGGGCTCAGGCTCCACCGCGCCATATGGGTAGTACACCACGCGATCGGCGAGCTTCAACTCGTCGGCCAGCTTCAGCTGCTCGCCGTTAGCCACTGTCATCAGCCAGGGCTCCGGATTGCGCCGGGCCAGATCCACAGCCACATCCCGCCAGTTCACCTCGCGGCGGTCGCTGATGCCCCACCCCAGCCACATCCAGTAGATCAATTTGGCCTTCGTCCCCAGCCGGGTGTGCGCGTCGATGAGCCTCCGATTGAGCATCAGGATGTCCACGAACTCGGAAGCCGGGCTGCCCTTCCATCCGCCGGGATCGCTGTCGATGATCCAGTAGCCATCCGCTTGGTCGCAGATGCGGTAGAACTCCGCCCGGGCCCTCTTCAGATCGGCCATCTGCTGCGGATCCGCAGGGTTCTTGAGCGTCTCAACCTCAAAGTAATCCCGCTGCTCGATAGGTGGCAGATCCTGCGTTTCGGAGACGTTGTTGGCACATTCGCCAATCCAGACTTCCATCCCGTGATTTCTGCGGGCGTGCTCGATCACCGGCGGATAGCGTCGCAGGAAGGCCTCATCGCCGGGCGACAGCGGTACCGGCAGGATCCCGGCCATGGACCAGATCTGAAACAGGTTCATCCGCAGCAGCGCCAGGATGTCCACGTACTGCTTCCACTCGTCCACCGTCCAGGTCCGCAGCGCATACGGGTGGTTGTAGGCCCAGTGCTGATGGGCATACATGCCGCGCAGATTGAACGAGGGCTTCTCGATTACGTTCAGGTCCGCGGGCAGTATGGGCGGCGACTTCGTCACGTCCAGCCGGCACATGAGTGCATACAGCGCGTGACGCGTGCCCGCCTCTGTATTACCGGCCGCCACGATGGTCTGCCGCTCGCCGGCACGGGCAATCCTGAGCACAAATCCCTCGGACCCCAAGCCCTCCCAATCGATTCCCCGGCATGCGTCGGGCGCGTGCCTGACCGCCTGGCTGCGACCCACCAGCACGACGATCCCCTTGCTGGCCGACGACCCGTCGCTGGCCGGCAGCGCTTCCACCACCCGCGCCTCGATCCTCGGCGACTCACGGCAGTAGCTCACCAACTGATCGCAGGCATACCGCAACGCCTGCCCACTGTCCGGCTCAATCACCAACGACAGCGATAGAACGGCCACCACAATCGGCATGAACACTCCTTCGCGGGAAGCAGACGGACACGATCGTTTTGGAGCGGGGGCTGACCCGTGTGCCACCACCTGCAACAGGCTACAGCATTCCCGTCTGCTTCGCGTAAGCGAAGATACCGCCGGCCTCAATGATGGGCGCGACCTCACCCAGCGGATTGAGTGCAAACCGCTCACCCGTGCGGTGGTTGATGAGCACGCTCTCGGCCGTGCGGATCTCGACCTCATCGCCCGTGCGGATTTTCTCCACCAGCCGCTCGGTGGATTCATAGGGGATGAGATACCCGCCGTTGACCGAGTTCCGGAAGAAGATGCGGGCATAGAACTCGGCCACCACCGCCTGGATCCCCGCCTCGGCCAGTGCCAGCGGGGCATGCTCGCGCGAACTGCCGCAGCCGAAGTTCTTGCCGCCGATCACCACCGTGTATGGGCTCCGG